>JAIFMO010000097.1 GCA_020048435.1 Sulfuritalea sp. | reverse complement strand
CACCGCTGCCTTCTGTTTCTACTGGGCCTGGCTCGAAGAACGTGGCTGGACCCGGCTGCTCGCCGCCGCCACCTGCCTGTCGGCGGCGCTGCTGACCAAGGGGCCCAATGCCGCTATCGTCTTCGGCGCCGCCCTGCTTGCCCTGCTGCTGGCGCGCCGCGACCTATGGCAACCGCTCTTCGCCCGCTGGCCGCAACAGCTTCTTTTCGCCGCTGGCGCCTTGGCGCTGCCTGTTTGGTGGCTGACCGACGTGAATAGCCGCTACGGCGCCCAGCTCGCCGCCGCCACCGAGCACGAGATCGAGGCTCGTGGACTCTGGAATATTTCACCGGACGCCGCCATCGGCATCCTCACCCTTGCCCTGCCCTGGAGCTTCGTCGGCCTGCACGCGCTGTGGCAGCATCGGCGCGAAGCCCACGCCCGTTTTCTCGCGCTGTGGCTGGGACTCTCGCTGCTACCCTTCTTCTTCATCCACGTTTTCGACCGCTATTTGATCGGCTCGCTGGTGCCGCTGGCCCTGGCCTGTGGCCTGGCGCTACAGGAAGGCTGTCCGCCAGCCTGGACGCGCCGCCTCGGCAGCCTGGTGCCGGCACTGTTGGCCGCCGTGCTCTGCCTGCTGCTGTTCCGCTGGGAATGCGAGGGCTGCTACACCGGTAGCAACACAGGCAGCAACACTGGCGGCAACGCGACCATGGCCTGGCTGCCGCTCGCCGCCACACTTGGTTTTTTCCTGCGCACCTGGTGGCGCAGCCAGGCCAGCAGCGTGCAACTGATCGCCTCCGCCGCCCTGCTGTGGAGTATCGGCTGGGGCGTCGCCTTTCCCGCGCTCGGCGTCAATGCCGTGCCGCAGCGGCTAGTGGAAATTGCCCGCGAGCACCCCGTCACGCTGTTCATGGGTCCGCAACCCGCCCTGCTGCCCGCCCTCGCCGGCCGCGCCCTGCACCAGACCAGCAACCTCGCACCGGCCGATGTGGCGCCGGGCGCCTACATTACTGCCCGCGCCGAAGACGTCCCCGCGCTCGAAGCTCAGGCAAAAAAACTCGCCGTGTCGCTAGCGCCGACTTTTCAATACCGGGCGCTGACCTCCGCCGGCTCCGGCATCCGCTTCGCCCGCCAGGGCGCCACGGCGACCGAATGGAAACTGGCCTGGGACCTGGCGACGCCGGCGCCGCTGGAATCCACGATCCGCATTTTCAAGATCGCCGAGCCAGCCAAGTTACCCGGGATAACCGGGGATAGTCGATGACGCTGCCGCGCTGGCTGGCGCCGCTGGCCTTCGCGATTGCACTGGTAGCCGCCGCGCCAAGGCTGCTACCCATCGAATCAACCCGCTTCGCACCGCCGGCGCCGGCATTGGCGCCGGCTTTGGCCCCCGCCGTAGCGCCGGTTCCCCAAGGATTTCCCGCAACCTCGCCGACCTTTGGCGAACACCGGTTAAGCAACCCGCAACCCAGCGCCCACGCCGTCACGCTGGCCGAACTGCCCGATGGCCGCATCGTGGCCGCCTGGTTTGCCGGCAGCCAGGAAGGCGCACGCGACGTCGCCATTTTCATGGCGACTTTCGACGGCCGGCAATGGGGCCCGGCCCGGCCTATCGTCACGCGCGAACAGACCCAGCGCGACACGGGGCGGCTTGTCCGCAAGCTCGGCAACCCGGTATTGGCGGCGGATGGCCGCGGCAAACTGCACCTCTGGTTCGTCAGTGTCGGCTACGGCGGCTGGGCCGGCAGTTCCATAAACCACACCCTGTCGAGCGACGCCGGCAACCATTGGAGCGCCGCCGAAAAGCTGATCACATCGCCCTTCTGGAACCTGTCCACCCTGGTGCGCACACCGCCCCTTTTTCTTGCGAACGGGCACGGCGAAGGTTGGGGCCTGCCCGCCTACCACGAGTTCATCGCCAAGCGCGCCGAGTGGCTACGGCTGGACTCGCAGGGCGGGGTGCGCGACAAGGTTCGCCTTCCCGGTTCGCAACGAACCCTGCAACCCGCGGTAGCGGCGCTCGACTCCAGGCGCGCGCTGGCCATGATGCGCGACGCCGGTCCCGCCAATCGCATCCACCTGGCCGTTACCGACGATGCCGGACAAAACTGGCAGAACGCGCACGCCACGGCGCTGCCCAATCCCAACGCGGCGGTTGCGCTGCTGCGCCTCGACGACAACCGCCTGCTACTCGCCTACAACCCGCAGGAAGCGAATCGCAACAAGCTGGCCTTGGCGCTCTCGCGCGACGAAGGCGCGACCTGGTCGGCCCCGCGCCTGGTCGAAAATGCAACCGGTGGCGATGAGTTCTCCTATCCGGCGCTGTTGCAGGGCCGCAATGGCACCATCCATCTCGCCTATACCTGGCAGCGCAAGACCATCAAGCACCTCGCCTTCAGTCCCGCATGGCTGGAAATAGACGCCCACCCACGCTCACTACGTTCGCTGCACCCTGCGGGGGCTGGCTCCCTCGGGGTGGCCCTTCCGGAGCCGGCGCCATGACGCCGACAGCGCACCTGCTTTTCGGCCTCGCTGCCCAGTCATTACTGGTCGCCTGGCTCGCCTGGCAAACGGGCACGCGACTGCCGTTCCGCTACCGCCGACTTTTTGCGGCGGGCTGCGCGATGCTGACGCTGATTCCCGTGGCGGACAATGTCTCCGCCGCCATGGCGCTGCGGGCGCTGTGGGGCGACCCCAGCATGACTACCGTGCAATTGCTGACGCTCTCACTCGCCGGCCGCCGCGCCTCGCCGGCTGCCTTCGCCACCGACGCCACCGGCATCCATGGCCGCGCCGCCCTGGCGCTAGGGGTATTCGGCCTCATTTTCTATACGCTCGCGCTGGGCCTGGGCGACGTAGACCCCTACCGCCTCGGCTACGCCGCCTGGCCCGTCGCTGCCGTGCTAGGACTTGCCGCGCTAATCGCCTGGCGGCGCGGCCAGCCCCTCTACCTCTGGCTATTCGCCATCGACCTCGCCGCCTACGCCGTCGGTCTGCCCGAGTCCCCCAATCTCTGGGACACGCTGTTCGACCCGCTGCTGGTCGGCGCCGCGCTCGTCACGGCAGTCCGATTCACGCGCTTGACAAGAAACGCGACCAGCGCCGGAACTTCCCGCGCAAGATCGCCGTAGTCATCGTGGCTACCGGCCACGACGCGCAGTTCGACATGATTGCCCGACCGCGCCGCATGAATCGCCTCGGCCTCGGAAACCGGCACCGTTTCGTCTTTCTCCCCATGGATCAGCAAGGCCGGACAGCGCACCCGGCGAATGGTATGAACCGGCGCGATATCGTCGAAGCGATGGCCGATCACCCACTCGACGTAGCGCATAAGCAGCCAGCCGACCGGAACAAAGGGAATGCCCTTCGCCCCGAGCCAACGTTTCATCATCGCGACCGGATGGCTGAAGGCCGCGAGGCTGACGACGGCTGCGATACCCTTTCGCCGGGAGGCCGCCAGCAGGGCGGCGCCCGCGCCAACCGAATGGCCGACCAACGCGATTCGATCAGGATCTACCTTCTCCAGTTCATGCAGCCAGGCGACGGCATGCTCGACGTCTTCGGCGAAGCGCGGCAAGGAGGCAAAGGTATCCTCATCGCTGCGGCCATGACAGCGGGCGTCGAACAGCAGGACAGCAAAACCAGCCTCATGCAACGGCTTGGCCAGTGGCAGCATCGTCTCAGCGTTACCGCCCCAGCCATGGATAATGGCAACGGCCGGGGCTCTTCCATCATCGGGAGCAGGAACGAACCAGCCAAAGAGGTTCTTGCCATTGGCGGTAGGGAAGCAGACCTCCCGGAATACCAACCCGACATCGGCAGGGGTACGTTGCTCAGGAATACGATCAGGCGCGAGACTGCGGTGGATGAGCCGACGCAGCAGCCACAGCAACCCCACGGCCAAGCCGGTGCCAAGCAGAGCGTTCACCGGAATCGACCGTCCTGGCTACCCGAACAGGCTCTTGTAGGCCGATATGTAGCTGGTCGTGGCGTACGCGTTAAAAAGATTGCTCTGCGCACTCAGCGCGGTTTCCAGGGCCGATCCCTGCTGCTGAAGGCTGGCCTGCTGATTGGTCAGGGACTGCTCGCGACTGGTCAGACTGCTGACGCTGGCGCCGACGTTCCCCGTGCTGGCCAATTCACGTCCCACGCTCGTCCCGACTTGCTGGCCCAAGGTGGCGAGGGTAGCTTTGACTTCGGTTGGAGCCGACTGCAACGCCTGCCCCAGCGCCTTCACATCAAGCGTCAGTGAACCATTCTTGTTCTGTGTGATACCTGCCTGTTTCAGATCGGCGACGGTCGTGCCGCTCGTCAAGGATCGCGCCAAGTCATTTCCCGCAAACTGCGCACGAATGTCCGAGGTCAACGCACCCGTCTGTGTTCCCGTTTTGCTGACGGCGCCACCCACGGTGCTGGTTGCCTGGTTGTAGGCATCGACAAAGGCTTGTGCCGCTTTCTCCAGGTCGGCATTGGTTGCCGTCTTGCTCTTGGCGGCACTTGCCAGCCCCGTTGCACTACTTTGTGCGGTACTGAATGCACCCTTGATCTGGCCGTAGGCAGACAACTGGACCTTCGTGGACTCAAGCTGCTGGGTCAGTCGCTTCGTCGCCGGTGCAAGCAACCCCGTCACCGAGGTCGATGAAGACGTCTGCGTTGCCTGGCTGGTCTGGCTCAGATTCGACATAAGAAGCGTCGAACTGACAATACTGGAAATATTCATAATCCGATCTCCGCAAATACTGCTACTTCCAGCATAGCAGATGCCCGAGCCTTTACAGTCTGCGCAAGGGCACTGCTGATCCACAATTCCCAGCGCTCGTGAGATGATGCCGAAATCGAAAGGATGGCCGGGCGCTACGCCCGAGTGATCTAGAGTGATCCAGATGGATAACAAACCAGAGCAATCCTGCCGCGTACTGGCGCTCATCCCGCCAATGACGCAGCTCAACACGCCCTACCCTGCCACGGCCTACCTGACCGGATTCCTGCGTTCGCGCGGCATCAACGCAGTGCAGGAAGACCTCGCGCTGGCCCTTGTCCTGCGGCTGTTTTCGCCCGACGGGTTGCGGGCGATACGCGCCGGCATCGGCGCCCTGCCGCAGCGCCAGCGCACGCCGCTGGTCGACGCCTTCGACCGCCAGTTCGACCGCTATGTCGCCACGATAGAACCGGTCGTGGCCTTCCTGCAAGGGCGCGACCCCAGTTGCGCCCATCGCATCGGCCGCCGCGATTTTCTGCCCGAAGGGCCGCGCTTCGCCTCGCTCGATGCCTATATCGATCCCGATGGTGACGATGGCAGTGGCGGTGACCCGCTGGCCTGGGCCTTTGGTGCCCTCGGCATGCAGGACCGCGCCCGCCACTACGCCACCCTCTACCTCGACGATGTCGCCGACGTGCTGCGCGATGCCGTCGATGCGCGCTTCGAATTCGTCCGCTACGCCGAATCGCTGGCGCAAAGCCAGGCCAGCTTCAATCCACTTGCCGCGGCGCTGGCGGCGCCGCTCAACCTCATCGACAATACCCTGCGCGAGTTGACGCTGGCGGCGCTGACGCGGCATGCACCGAATGTCGTGCTGGTGTCCGCGCCCTTCCCCGGCAATGTGTACGCCGCCTTCCGCATCGCGCAGGCGATCAAGGCACACGACCCGAGCATCGTCACGGTACTCGGCGGCGGCTTCGTCAATACCGAGTTGCGCGAACTGGCCGAGCCGCGTGTATTCGATTATTTCGACTACGTCTGCCTCGACGACGGCGAGCGACCGCTGCTGGCGCTGCTCGAACATCTGCGCGGCGAGCGGAAGCAGGACAGGTTGGTGCGCACCTTCGTGCGTGACGGCAGTACCGTCCGCTACATGGACAGCAAGGAACCCGACATCCCATTCACCGACGTCGGCACGCCCACCTGGGACGGCCTGCCGCTCGACCGCTATCTCTCGGTGCTGGACATGCTCAACCCCATGCACCGGCTCTGGTCGGACAGCCGCTGGAACAAGCTCACCGTCGCCCACGGCTGCTACTGGAAGAAGTGCAGCTTCTGCGACACCTCGCTCGATTACATCTCACGCTACAACGCCATCGCCGCCACCACGCTGGTCGACCGCATCGAAGCCGTCATCAAGGAAACCGGGCAAAGCGGCTTCCATTTCGTCGACGAAGCCGCGCCACCCAAAGCGCTGGCGGCGCTGGCCGACGAACTGAAAAATCGCAACCGCGCCATCTCGTGGTGGGGCAACATCCGCTTCGAGAAATCCTTTACGCCCGACCTCTGCCAGCAACTCGCCGACAGCGGCTGCATCGCTGTCTCCGGCGGGCTTGAAGTCGCCTCAGACCGCCTGCTCAAGCTGATGCAAAAGGGCGTCTCGGTCGACCAGGTGGCGCGGGTAACACGCGCCTTCACCGATGCCGGCATCCTGGTGCACGCCTATCTCATGTACGGTTTCCCGACACAAACCGTGCAGGACACCGTCGACGCCCTCGACTACGTGCGGCAACTGTTCGAGGCCGGCTGTATCCAGTCCGGCTTCTTCCATCGCTTCGTCTGCACCGTGCATTCGCCGGTCGGCCAGCATCCCGAGCACTACGGCGTCAAACTCAAACCGCTGCCGCCAACCACCTTTGCCAGGAACGACGTCGGCTTCATCGACCCCACCGGTGTCGACCATGACACGCTCGGCGTCGCACTCAACAAGGCCCTCTATAACTACATGCACGGCATCGGCCTCGACACCGACGTACGCAACTGGTTTGGGCAGCGCGTGCCCAAATCCCGCGTGCCCCGCCACTTCGTCGCCCGCGCCCTCGCCTAACCCCGGAAATCCCGCCATGCTCGCTCTCGCCAACATCGACCTGACCACCGACCCCGCCGCCGCTCCCTACGTCAAGAATGAAACCGTGGCGGTCGCGTTCGCGACCAGCGACGGCGAACTGATCAGCCGCGAAGGCCCCAATCGCTACCAGCCCGGCGACGCCCTCGTCACCGGCTCCACCGGCGACCGCTGGAGCGTCACCCGCCATCGCTTCGACGAAAAGTACGAAGCCGTCGCGCCGT
>JAIFMO010000008.1 GCA_020048435.1 Sulfuritalea sp. | reverse complement strand
CCCCTTCGGCACCTCGCTAACCCAACTGGCACAGCTACCCGCGGGCAGCGAACGCTCGCTGATCGACCCCTACGCCGAGAAGGCAACGCCGTGGCGCGGCTATTTGCTCCTTGCCTCTCTCGCGGCCCTGGCGGCGGTGGCTACATGGAGGTGGCTGCGGTAAAAAAAAACGGTCCGCCGCCCGCCGATGCCCCCCGGCCAGCCCTTTGCCACGTTTGAACGCTCAGTCACGGGACATTGACAGCCACTGCAACAACGTCTCGCACAACGCGTCCGGATCGACTGGCTTGGCGATATGGTCGTTCATGCCGGCGTCGATACAGACCTGGCGATCTTCGTCGAAGGCATTGGCGGTCATCGCCAGAATCGGGGTTTCCGCGTAACCCGGCAGCGCGCGAATGGCCCGTGTTGCATCGACGCCGTTCAGGTTTGGCATCTGCATGTCCATCAAAATCAGGTCGTAGCGGTTTTGCTTTGCCAGTGCAATGGCGATAGCGCCATCCTCGGCCAGATCGACCTGAAGCCCCGCATCTTCCAATAAGTCACGCGAGACTTCCTGATTGATCGGCTCATCCTCCGCCAGCAGAATGCGAGCGCCGGCAAAGCGGGCCTTCAGTCGCGTTTCCGCCGAGTCACCCGCAAAAGTCGGCGCTGGCGAGACGGCATCGGCTGACTTGCCCAGTCGCACGGTGAACCAGAAGGTGCTGCCCACGCCGGGCTGGCTGTCGACGCCGATGTCGCCACCCATGAGCTTCGCCAGGCGTTTGCTGATCGCCAGACCCAGCCCCGTGCCGCCGTACTTGCGGGTTGTCGAACCGTCGGCCTGCTCGAAGGCGGTGAACAGGCGCTTCCGATCCTCGCTTGAAATGCCGATGCCGGTATCCTGGACCTCGAAGCGCAGCAGAACATCGGTCGGACTTTCTTCGATCGGCTGGGCGCGCAGGGCGATGCTGCCGGCCGCGGTGAACTTGATGGCGTTGGCAGTGAGATTGAGCAGGATCTGACCCAGACGCAGGGCGTCGCCGCGCAAGGTAAGGCGGACAACGTCCGGCGGCAGGTCGATGCGCAGTTTCAGCGCCTTGTCCGCGGCCTTGTGCCCGACGAGATTCGCGAGATTGTCCATCACCTCGCCGAGCATGAAGTTGCTCTGCTCCAGCGTGAGCCGTTCGGCCTCGATCTTGGAAATATCAAGAATGTCGTTGATGACGCCGAGCAGACGTTGCGAGGCTTCGGTGGCTTTGGTGAGCTGGTCAATCTGTTTTGGATCGCTGGCGCGGCGCAGCGCGAGACTGGTCATGCCCATGATGCCGTTCATCGGCGTGCGCAGTTCGTGACTCATGTTGGCGAGGAAGGTGCTCTTGGCGCGGTTCGCCGTTTCGGCAAGCTCTTTGGCGATGGACAACGCCGCGGTGCGTTCCTCGACCAGGGCTTCCAGATGATGCCGGTGTTGTTCAAGCTCCCGCTCGGCCGCCTTGCGTTCCGAGATGTCGCGAAATTCGATGACCCGCGCATCGCGCCCCTTGTAGAGGATGTTTTTCCCCTTGATGGAAAGCGGGAACCTTGTGCCATCCTTGCGCACCCCAATGACTTCGTATTCCTGATCGTAGCCGCGCCGGATATTGGCGAGCACGACCTCCAGTGATTCCGGCGCAATCAGTTCCAGGCCGTTCATGCCGATCAGTTCCTGGTAGCTGAAGCCGGTAATATCGGAGAGTCCTTTGTTGCACTCCAGGATGAGCCCCTTGTCATGGATGACGATGCCGCCATTAGTGGCGTCACTCAATGCCTTGAAGCGTTCCTCACTCTCCCTGATCGTATTTTTGGCATTGGTAAGGCGTTGATTCAATCGGTGCAGGTAATAGCTGACCAGCAAAGCGGCGGCAAGTATCAGCGACAGGATAATCAGCACCGGCACAAACCAGTCAGGAATACGTTTGGGGCTTGTGTCGTAAATGAAGCCGTCCAGGGAATAATCTGGCTTGATCAATCCGGCCTTGACGAAGGTGTCCGCCATGAGATGCCAACGCCCCGGATTCATGTGACCCATTTCGATCAGATCCGGGAATATCAGTTTCCGCATTTCGGCGGCCTCGTATTCCAGGTGATCCCGAGGTTTTTCGACCCGGTACTTGTTGATCAGCAGATCGATGATTTCCGCCGGATTGTCCATGGCGTACCGCCAACCTTTCAGCGTGGCGCGACGCATCGCCTCAACGCGCCGTGGATGGTCGCGCAACTCGGCTTCGGTAGTGAACAAGATGTCGCTGTAGAAATCGATCCGGTAGTCGCCCGGATTGATCACGTTGTAGGGAATACCGCGTTGCCTAAGAAAGTACGGTTCATTGGTCAGGTAGGAGTTGAACGCATCGACCTTTCCCGAGATCAGATCGTTCAGGTTGTAGCTGCTCGACATTACGTCGACCTGCTTAAGCGCGATGCCCTCGTTCATGAACATGGCGATGAAGTCAGCGTCTTCCGTCAAGTTCATCAGCATGACTTTCTTGCCGATGAGGTCATGCACCGAATTGATGCGGGACTCCTTGCGTGTCAGTAGCACCGAAGCAGAATGCTGAAATATCGCGGCAAGCGCAACGAGGGGTTTGCCTTGCAGGCGCTGGTATAGCACCTCGCTGTTGCCCTCGGCGTATTGGGCACGCCCCGCCAGAACTTCCGGGACAGGCTGGTGCGCCGGGTCGCCGGCGTGAAGCCGGACATCAAGACCTTCTGCTTTATAAAAGCCTTTTTCTAGCGCGGCGTAGTAGCCGGCAAACTGGAACTGGTGTTTCCAGCGCAACTGGAGGTTGACGACATCCACCGCTGGCGATGTGGCAAATGCCGACGAAATCCATCCCAAGCACAAAACTACCGACAAACAAGCGGATAAACGCACAAATCACTCTTCCGAAGATATTTGAAAATGGCGGACGCCGCCAGAAGTTAACGGCCCGGAAATTCCGGGCCGTATTGTGGCTGGGCGTTGCCGCTTGGCGCTTACTTCTTGGCGGTTTTTCTACAGCCGAGCGTCGTTTTGGTCTGGAAGTATTCGAGGCCATCGGCGCAGCTCATGACCTTCTCCGGCGCTTTGGCGCCCTTGCCGGCCGTGCATTTGAAGTCGCCCTTCTTGCCGGCCTTGCCCTTCAGCTTGTAGCCCTCGGGGCAAACGATCGCAGCCGTGGCGGCGGTTTTGGCCGCCGGAGCCGCAACAGGCGCGGGAGCAGGGGCCGCCTCGACCACGAGTTGCACCTTGATCTTGCCGGTGCAGCCGAGATGGTCGCCCACCTTGCGGCCATCGGCGCGCACGGTATAGGTGCCAGGCGCGGCATAGCTGTGGGTCGCGGTCTTGGGGAAGGGGCCTTCCTTGCCGCCAACCATGCTGCGCTCGTCCGTGCCATCGCCAAAGCCGGTGAGCAGGCCGCAATAGATCGCCGGGTCGGTGTCGCCGGTCACGGTGATCTTGACGGGCTGCCCGACTTTGGCAGGGTTGGGCGAAAGGGTAATGCCCTCAAGGTTGTCGGCGGCAAATGCGGGCACGGCGGCGAATGCGGCCAGCAGGGTGACGATGTGGCGAATGCTCATGGAGGTCCTCCGGGGTGGGAAAAGCAAAGGGAATAACGGTAACAGGATCGATCTGCTAACCTTCGCACTCTAACGAAATCCGTCGTGGAAGGAAAATCTCATGAAAGCGCTTAAATTCGTCGCCATTGCCGTCACTGTGCTGGTGGCGATCCTCATCGCCGGCGTTGTCACGGTGATCACCCTGTTCGACGCCGATCGCATCAAGGCCGAAGCATCCAGGGTGGTACTGGAAAAGAAACAGCGCACCCTGAAGATCGACGGCGCGCTCGAACTGACATTCTGGCCCAATCTTGGCGTCAAGCTTGGCAAGCTGTCGCTGTCCGAGCACAAGAGCGACAAGACCTTCCTCGCGCTTGAAGCGGCACGCGTCTCGGTGGCGGTGATACCGTTGCTGTCCAAGCAGGTGGTGGTCGATACCGTCGAGATCGGCGGCGCCGACGCCACGCTGGTGCGGCACAAGGACGGCAGCCTCAACATTGCCGATCTGCTCTCGCCGGAAAAGAGCGAAAGTCCGCTGGTGCAGTTCAACATCAGCGGCGTCAAGTTGACCAACAGCAAGTTCGCCTTCCGCGACGAGCAGAGTGGACAAAATATCGCCATTTCCGACCTCAATCTATCCACCGGCCATCTCGCCAACGCCGCCGAGGGTGCGCTCGAATTCGCGGCCAAGGTGGTCGCGGCCAAGCCGAAAGCGGTCGCCGACATCAAGATCTCGGCCCGTTATCGCTATGACTTGCCGAAGAAAGATTTCGCCCTGAGCAAACTCGACACCGCGGTGAAGGGCGAATTGGCTGGCATCAAGGGGCTGGACTTGCACTTGACCGCCGCAGCCTTGCAAGCAAAGCCCGCCACCAGCGAATTGTTGCTCGATGGCGTTGCGCTCACCGCCAAGGGCAGCCAGGGCGCCGATGCCTTCGATGTGAAGCTGGAAGCGCCGAAGCTGGCGCTGACGCCCGACAAGGCCAGCGGCGACAAAATTGCCCTGACGGCCAGGCTGAGTGGCGCGCAAAAGGATATTGCGGCCACGCTGGCGCTGTCGGGCGTCGAAGGCTCCGCCCGTGCGGTGAAGATTGCCAAGCTCGATCTCGATCTCGACGCCAAGCTGGGCGAGGCTTCGGCCAAGGGCAAGCTGAGCAGCCCGGTCACGGTGCAGATGGACGCGACGACGGCAGACCTGCCCAAGCTCTCCGGCGAGCTTGAAGTGGCGCATCCGCAAATGCCGATGAAACAGGTCAAGCTGCCCTTGGCCGGCACGGCACATGTCAATTGGGGCAAGCAGAGCGCCGATGTCGTGCTCGACACCCAGTTCGACGAATCGAAGATTGCCGCGAAAGTGAATCTGGCGAAATTCGCGCCGCCCGACATCGGTTTCGATCTCGACATCGACAAGCTCAATGTCGATAAGTATTTCCCGCCGAAGCAGCCAGCCAGCGGCGGCGATGGAAAAGTCGGCGCTAGCGGGACGGCAGGAGACGCCGCCGGCAGTGCCAGTGGTGGCGGTAGCGGCGCGGCCGGGCAGAAGATCGATCTTTCGGCGCTGAAGTCGCTCAACCTGCACGGCGCGGTCCGGGTCGGGCAGTTGCAGGTGCAAAACGTCAAGGCCAGCAACGTCAAATTGCAGATCAACGCGGCGGGCGGCAAGCTCGACGTGGCGCCGCACTCGATGAATCTCTACGATGGCACGCTCAGCGGCTCGCTTTCGGTCAACGCCAACGGCAACACGGTGGCGCTGCGGCAGAGTCTCGCCGGGGTGAATATCAACCCGCTGATGAAGGATGCGGTGAACAAGGATCTGCTCGAAGGTCATGGCACGGTGCAGCTTGACGTGAATACACACGGCGACACGGTGGCCGCCATGAAGAAGGCGCTGGCCGGCACGGCAGCGCTCTCGCTCAAGGACGGTGCGATCAAGGGCATCGACCTCGCCAAGTCGTTTCGCGAGCTGAAGGCCAAGTTTTCCAACAAACAGGATGTGGTGCAGGCGGCCAAGACCACCGACAAGACGGACTTCTCCGAACTCACCGGCTCGTTCAAGATCGCTGGCGGCGTTGCCCACAATGATGACCTTGCCGCCAAATCCCCTTTTTTGCGCCTGGCCGGTGCGGGTGACATCGACATCGGCAATGGCAGCATGAATTACCTGGCCAAGGCCAGCGTGGTGAATACCTCGGGCGGCCAAGGCGCCAAGGAACTCGAACACCTCAAGGGCGTTACCGTGCCGGTGCGTGTGACCGGCCCTTTCGACAAGCTCTCCTACAAGCTCGAACTGGGCAACCTGATCCAGGAAGCCGTGAAGGAAGCCGCCAAAGCCAAGGTTGAGGAGAAGAAGCAGGAGATCAAGCAGAAGGTCGAAGACAAGGTCAAGGACAAGCTCAAGGGCCTGTTCAAGCGATGAGGCTGGGAATCGATCTCGGTGGCACCAAGATCGAGATCATCGCCCTCGGCGACGACGGTGGCGAACTGCTGCGCAAGCGGGTGCCGACACCCCGGGGTGACTACGCCGGCACGGTGGCGGCCATCGCAGCACTGGTCACGGCGGCCGAAGCCGATAAAAAAGTCGGCGGTAGCGGTACGGTAGGCGTGGGCATTCCGGGCGCGGAATCGACAGCAATGGGGAGGAATGGGAGGCTGATCAAGAACGCCAATTCGACCTGGTTGATCGGCCGGCCGTTGCGGCATGACCTCGAAATGGCGCTGGGCCGCGAGGTGCGCATCATGAACGACGCCAACTGCTTCGCCCTGTCGGAAGCCATCGACGGCGCGGCGGCGGGCGCGGCAGTGGTGTTTGGCGTGATCCTCGGCACGGGCGTCGGCGGCGGCATTGTCGTGCGTGGGCAGGTGCTGGCGGGCGCCAACGGCATCGCCGGCGAATGGGGCCACAACCCGTTGCCGGGCGAACACCACAAGACGGCCTGCTACTGCGGCCGCAAGGGCTGCATCGAGTTGTATCTTTCCGGCCCCGGCATGGTCAGGGAACATCGCCGCTCGATTGGCGATGTGGCGGGTGCCGACCTTTTACCGGACGCGATCGTCGCCCGTGCCAATGCCGGCGATGCCGCTTGCGAGGCGACGCTGCGGCACTATGAAGCGCGGCTGGCCCGTGCGCTGGCCGGTGTCATCAACATTCTCGATCCCGATGTTATCGTTCTCGGCGGCGGGCTTTCCAATATCGACCGTTTCTACGCCAATGTGCCGCGCCTGTGGGGCGAACACGTCTTTTCCGACCGCGTCGACACCCGGAACGGGTGAGCCGCTCGCCCTGCAGGAGCTCATGATGTTTCCGCGCTGGATTGTCCTGCTGTGCCTGCTCTGGATCACCCCGGCATTTGCGGCGGACAGCGCAACACCGCCGCGCACGGTGCATGACATCCTGGCCATCCTCGACAGCCACCCGGTCGACGCGGGCAAGCTCGCCGCTGCCCGCCAGGCCTTGGCCGCGCCGATTCCTGCTGGCTTGAGCGACAAGGAACTGGCCGAATTCCACATGACGCGCGCCGGGGCCGCCAATGAGTTGGGTTTGGTGGGGCCGCAGATCGTCGAACTGCGGCGCGTCATCGAACTTGGCGGCGGCCGCGAACCTTATCGCGCCTGGGGCCAGCTCGCCGGCGCGGAGTTCCAGGGTGGCAACTTTCGCAACGCCTTGGTCGCGCGCAAGCAGTCGCTCGAACTGACCCCCGAAAATGTGCGCGGCTTTGCCCTGGGAACGCATGCCGCTCTTGCCGATTTGCATCGTCGACTCGGTGATTTTGAAACCGCCCGGCGACACGTTCGCGAAGCCGATGGCTTGCTCGTCTTGCTCAAGCGTTCAACTAACTGGATTCACTATCAATACAACTGGATGGCGTTTGTCGAGGACGCGCTGGGCCGCGTCGAGTTCTCGGCCGGTCGCCATGCCGAAGCCGAAGCCCGCTTCCGCCGTGCTTTGGATTATCGGGAAAAGGACATCCTTCAGAACAGCGAACGGCTGAAGCAGAATTTTCCGACCACGCCATCCCAGGTGCAAGTCGAAAACATCCGCGACAACGCCGAGGCCTGGCTCGCCAGTTCGCTGCGCGCACAAGGCAAGCTGCGCGAGGCCGAGGTGCATGCGCGCAATCTCGCCTATCGCTGTATCGAGCAGCGCGGCCCCGAGAGCCTGCACACCAACCTGATGTTGCAACAACTGGTTCAGGTGCTCATGGAGGAAAACCGGGCTGAAGAAGCGCTGCTGCTGATCAACCGCATCCTTGGCAACTTCGACACACTGGGCGTGCCGCCGACGGCCTATACCTACGTCAATTTCCGCCGCATCAGGGCCAATGCCTTGACGGCCCAGAAGCGCTGGAAGGAGGCGCTGGCCGAATTCGAGGCCATGCGCGCGGCACTGGCGGCCGACCCGCAACTGGTCGAGACGCTGGGCGCGCCCAGCATTGGCTGGATACGCGCCCTGATCGCCGAGAAGCAAACCACCCAGGCCATCGCCCTGGGCGAAAAGCTCGCCCGTCAGCTGC
Organism: Sulfuritalea sp.; assembly: GCA_020048435.1. GTDB lineage: Bacteria > Pseudomonadota > Gammaproteobacteria > Burkholderiales > Rhodocyclaceae > Sulfurisoma. The sequence goes on along the minus strand of JAIFMO010000008.1, from coordinate 259 downwards.
GCGAGCAGATGGGGCCGGGCGCCTACGATGCCGCCGAAGCCGCCGGCTATCACGGCGCGGCGCTGGCCGCCGCTGGCCGCGACGCCGAAGCGCTGGACACCCTGCGCCAGGCTGTGTCGGTGATGATTCCCGCTGTCGCCGAAGCGGCGGATCGTTCCGGCCGGCGCTTTGCCCGCCTGTCCTACATCATTGAAACCTACTTGCGCGTGCTGGCGCGTATCCGCGGCACGCCGCTGGAGAAGGCGCGCGGCATTGACGC
>JAIFMO010000013.1 GCA_020048435.1 Sulfuritalea sp. | reverse complement strand
AAAATCCTGCTGATGGCCCCCATCTGGCTTGCGGGTGTTGCTGCATGGCATTGGCGCAACACCCTGCCCACCCGCACCGCCTGGCCCGTCGCCATCCTTACCGCCGGAATCGCCCTCTGGCTTGCCAGCGAAACCGGGCACAGCATTGCCGGCCACTTTTCAGGGCCGTGGTGGCCGATGGAATTTCGCATCACCGACCCACTGCTCGGCCTCGCCATCGCCCTGCACCTGCTGGCCGTCGGCACCCTCGCCCAGGCAGACCGCCGCGCTCTGCCGCACCTCGTCGTCGCCATCCGACCCCTCGCCGACATGAGCTTTTCGCTCTACCTGCTGCACTACCCGCTGCTCGTCTTCTACAGCGCACTCATCCCCGGTCCGGCCGATCAGCCGATCCACCGCACCGCGCTGCTGATCGCCACCCTGCTCAGCATCGCACTCATTGCCCGCTTCACCGAACAACAGCGCAGCCGGCTTAAAACTGCGCTGCTTCACCGCCGCTGAAAGCACCCGATCCCACGCGCATGCTGTCATGCTGAATCCGCCCCAAACATGCCTGACACAAGATCTGGGCGCGTTCGACCGAACTGGCTTCGGTATAGCAGCGTAGTTCCGGGGCATTGCCGGAAGGACGCAGATGGACGATATCGCCGCTGGCGAAGCGGAGTCGCAAGCCGTCGGTCGTGTCTGTCACCACCACCTCGCCCGAGCTGGGAGCGAGCAAGGCAGTAGCAGCGGTGGCATCTTGCGTCAGACGTTCAAGTAGCGCACGGCTGGCCTGAATGGCGAAGTTTTGCAGGCGGTCGCTGGCGGTGAAGCGCTGCGGCAGACCATCGCTGAGCGCAGAAAGCGGGACGCCACGCGCTTGCGCCATGCACAGCAAGGCCAGCATCGGCAAGACCGCATCGCGGGTAGGCAAAGCCTTGAGGGTTTGGCTGCCCTTCACCACATCGCTGCCCAGCAGGAAACCCCCATTCGCTTCGTAACCGGCCACGACCTGCCCTGCGGCAGATTCCATGCCGGCAATCACGTAAGGAGAGCCGATGCGGGTGCGCACCACCTGCTTGAATGATCCGCACATTTCCACGGCGGTGTTGCTGCTCACCGGGGTCACCACGACCTCTGCACCGAGAAACTGGGCGCAAAGGATGCCAACCACATCGCCGCGCAGCCAGGTGCCCTGCTCGTCACCGATCAACGGCCGGTCGGCATCGCCATCCGTGGACAAAATGGCGTCAAAGCGGTGTTCTGTCGCCCACTGCCGGGCCTGCTGCACGTCTTCGGGGCGCACCGCCTCGGTGTCGATGGGCACAAAGGTATCGGTGCGGCCCAGCGAAAGCACGTCGGCCCCAAGCCCTTCGAGTATGCCGCGCAAGCTGTCGCGTGCCACGCTGGAATGTTCATAAACCGCGATCCGCTTGCCCTTGAGCGCGTCCCGGCCGAAGAAGGAGAGATAACGCGCCTCATACATCGAGCGGGCAACCACCTGCACCGGCGGCAATGGCAGGCGTTGCAGGCCGGCGGGCACATCGACCGGACTGGTTAGCATGGCCTGTTCGTCGGCCTTGCTGATTTCGCCATCCGTCCGGTAGAACTTGATGCCGTTGCGATCGAAGGGGATATGACTGCCGGTGATGATGATCGCAGGCGCCGGCACCGTCGAGGCGTAATAAGCCACCGCCGGCGTTGGCATGGCCCCCACAAAGACAGGCGCCATGCCGGCATCGCGTACCGCCTGGATGCATGCTGCGGCAATCTCCGGGCTGCTCGGTCGCAGATCGTGACCGATGATCACCTGCTTCGCCCCCGGCGACACGGCGCGCAAAAACGCCTGAGTGTAGGCATAACAAACGGCATCGGTCATTTGCGATACCAGACCGCGCGCACCGCTGGTGCCGAATTGGACGCCGGACGGCAGGATAATCTCAGACAATGTCATCAATGAAAGGTACCTGGCAGTGAGAGGGACTCAAAGGGATTATGGCGAAATTGCCCCTTCACGAAAAGACGCACATGCCATTTCGGCATGCGTCGATCGCCTAACTCGCATGATTCGGCTCATCTCTTAGCCAAGCAGGTATATCTCATCTACCGTGAAGCACACGCCCAACAGTAGTCAACGGCTTCCTGAACATCCAGGTCGGCACGCTCGCGGCGAACCAACAGCTTCATGCAGATGTTGCCAGGCGCTTCTTGGCGTCGGAACGAAGATTCGCGAAGTAGCCGGCATCAGCAGGACCCGTCGCCTTCGACTGCGCTCCCTCCAGTAACAGATTACGCAACCGCAGTCGATCTTGATCACGACGAATTAGTTCGCGCACATACTCACTGGACGTGCCATACCCAGCGGTGGTTACCTGCTTGTCCACGAATTCCTTGAGTGTTTCAGGGAGGGAAATATTCATTGTCGTCATGACAATACACTACAAATTTTGGCAAGACTATTGATCCGGCCAGCTGAAGTTTGAAGTTTCAGGCGGCATATTTGACGCGGGGGTCTTGGAAGAAGCTCTTGAACCGCCCGAGTGATTCCCTCAGGCGGTGGCTGACAACTTGCTCGGGCGAATCAGGCTTTCGGCTGGGATGCCGAATTTCTCATGCAGCCGCCAGATCATATTGAGCGTCAAGGGGCGCTTGCGGGCGAGGATTTCGTAGACCCGGTTCAGGCGGCCGATAGCCGGTACCAGGTCCTTCGGGGTCAGCCCCCCCTGCTCCATGCGGAACTTGATCGCCTCGACCGGGTCTGGCAAGTCGATGGGGAAGTTCCTGGCCTCATACGCCTCAACCAAGGTCAGCAAGACGTCGAAGCGATCCCCGTCAGGCGTGCCAGGCTCTGGTTCGTTGTCGAAATACGCCGACACCTCACGCAATGCGGCCTGGTAGCGGTATGCCACCGAGACCACCAAGCGATAGTCATTGCCCTTGATGTTGAAGACAACCCGGCGATTCTTAAGAACGCTGGCACTGCGGTACTGATCCTTGCCCTCGCCCTGTGGCCCGATGGCTCCGTCAACGTGAAAATCGGGGACCACGATTTATATGTCACGCTGAGATTAAAACGTGGCGTCCCCGATTTGGGCGCTGCGCGACAAAGACGGGCATCTGGGCATTGTGCCGAACGCTAGTGTTACGAAACAATGACCCATGAAGTGGATATTGATCTAATATTACGTACTTTCATACGCAATAAAAGAACAGATGTCTCTCGCTGACGCCCTTTTTCCAAAGACCCGGCAACGCGTGTTAGGGCTAATGTATGCCCAACCGCAACGCGAACTTTACATGCGCGAGATCGCGCGACTAACGGATGTTACGGTATCGGCCATCCAAAGAGAACTTGATCAGCTTTCCCGAGCAGGCATCCTGCTCGAAGCAAAACGCGGCAATCAGCGGATCTTCAAGGCCAATCCGGATTGCCCGCTGCATGAAGAACTGGTTGGCTTTGCCATCAAGACCTACGGCATTGCCGACTTGCTGAGCGCAGCGATCCGGCCATTCAAACCGCAGCAGGCATTCATCTTTGGCTCGATCGCCAAAAAAACCGATCGAGCCGCCAGCGATGTGGATGTACTGGTAGTGGGCGATGATCTCGACTACGGTAGGCTCATGAATGCCTGCCTGGATTTGCAGGCGCGGATTGGACGCACGATCAACGTCAAGGTCTTTCGCACAGACGAATACCAGCGAGAACTGGCAAAGCCAGAGTCGTTTATCGCCCGGGTGTCGGCCGAACCCGTCATTGAACTGATCAAGGGAAGCGAAAATGGTATCGAAGCCAGCCAACCTGCTTAACCTGCTGGGCAGCGGTAAGCTCAAGCGGCATGTGCCAACCGCCGCCGAACTCGAAACCCATTTGCGCGAGGGCAATAACGGACTAGCCGATGCGGCCTTGCCAGGCATCTCGGATACCGGGCGGTTCAAAAATGTCTACGATGCCGCCCATGCATTTTCCATGGTCGCCTTCAAGACCCTGGGCTATCGGCCCGATGATCGGCAGGGACATCGCCAGATTCTTTTCACGGCACTGGAGCACGCCGTTCCGGCGACAGAAAGGGATCGCGGCCTGCTCGAGAACGCCAACCGGACCCGCAATCTCCTCGAATACGACGGATCGTTCATGATGTCCGAAATGGAGATGGAAGAACTCATCCGAGCCACGCGCAACCTCCAGGAAGAAGCCACGTTGATGTATCGCCAGTGGTCAAGCGCGCAGAGAAAACCAATCTAAAGTCAGTAGCATACGTTGCTAGCCACCCCTTCATGTCAATGAAAGAACTCGGCGCTGGCAAGATGAAATGCCCCGCAGCGGGTACGGCACTTCTGCTCCCCCTGCTGCTCCTCGCCAGCACACTGGCCCACGCATCCCCCAGCCGACCCGGCCGCACGACATCGTCGGCATCATCGCCCAAAACACCGCCAGCACCCTCAGCGAAAAACGCATCGCCACCTTTGGCCAGGTATTCCTCACAGGCCAGCTCAAGCCGCAGGACCACATCGTCGCCACACTGGCCAATCACAGCGCCACCACCCCGGTGCAGATGGACGCCCTCACCCTGTGGCCCGATGGCTCCGTCAAAATCGCCGCGCTGGCGCTCGAACTGCCCCGCCAGTGCGCCCAGTCCGAACTGCTGCTGATGCTCGCCAGAGCCACAACGCCAACCAGGCCATCTGCCCCGCTCAGCCTCAGCGCCCGGCCCTTGCCCCTGAGCGTCACCCTCGACCACACCGCCACCGTGCGCTTTCAAGACAAGCAGATAAGCCACCCCGTCAGCCAGATGCAATACACCGCCTGGCACGCCACGCTCGGGTCACACGCATTTCCAACCCCGGCGCCCGCCCTCAACATCCAGCACGACATCGCCTAATCTATTCAGCCGAAGGCCAGCGTTGTGCCGCATGCAGCACACGGAGAATGGTGATCGTCTCGCCATCGATGCGATACACCATGACATAGTTGGGATGCACCACCGCCTCGCGGGTGCCGGGCATTCGCCCAGGGTGATAGAGCTGAGGGGTGGCCTCAATACGGTCAGCGTGGGTTTCGAAATTCTCGTCCAGCGCGATCGCCGCGAGAGGTTTGTCGCGGGCGATGAAATCCATTATGCATTCGCGATCCGCCATCGCCAGCGGATGCCAGATCAGTTTCACTACTTGACTTGGGCTTGTTGGCGCAGCGCATCGCGCCGGGCAGCAAAGTGTTTGCGGGCTACATCGGCGGGGACCCCCGGACGCGGGTCATCAATTGCTTGTTGCACCTGCGCCTTGAACCAGGCGTCGTAGGCGGCGGCATCACCGTCGGCAGCAGCCGTCGCCTCGGCAAGACCATAGCGCTGGTTGAGGAACTCGATGAAATCCAGCGCTTCCTGCGCGGCGGCGTCAGGTAGTTTCAAGCTGCGTTGGTAGATGGTCTCGGCCAGAGTCATCTCTTCACTCCTTTGAAGCCTTGATGGGATAGGCGAATAGTAATGCAGGACGGCAATGGACATAGTAGCAGCGCAATCCACTCAAAACCATATTTGATGGCCTTTTGCCGTTTGCTCCGCATTACCATGCCTACATGATATACAGCCTGTTCAAGAAACTCGGCGCTGGCAAGATGAAATGCCCCGCAGCGGGTACGGCGCTATAGCACCAACTATGCTCCATCGAATCCTCGACCGTATCCACTTCGAGTTCATTCGCTGGCAGTTTTAGCGTGCAGTGCAAGAGAGGTACGGCATCAGTTACGCATAGGCGGCGGATTTAATGGCAGACTATGACATTCCTCAACAACAACACCCGGAGCGCGCCATGTCATTGAACGTATCTCTCCCCCCCGAGTTGGAAAACCGTGTGCGCCAACATGTGGAATCCGGACTCTACAGTTCCGCCAGTGAAGTCATTCGCGAAGCCTTGCGACTGTTCGAGGCATACCAGGGCATACAAGCGGCAAACCTGGCCGGCTTAAAAACGGACATTGCCCAGGGTGTGGCCGACATTGCGGCCGGCCGCGTGCGCGAGCTGGATATAAACGAAATCAAGCAACGCGGTCGGGCAGCACTGGCAGCGCAACAGTCAGCATAGTGGGAAAAGTTCATCACTCCGCCAGTTCGGAAATCGATCTGCTGGAGGCCTGGCTATATATTGCCGAGGACAGCCTCGACGCAGCTGATCGACTTCTTGACCAGATCGACACCGAGGCGCGCACGCTGCTGATGCAGCCAAAAATGGGGCGGACACGCGACGAACTGGCGGCGGGCCTGCGCAGTTGGCCGACGTCGACACCCTACGTCCTGTTTTATTTTTCCGATGCGGACGGAATCACGATTGCACGCGTGCTGCACCATGCGCGGGATGTGCCTGCGATTGAAAACTGGCCGAAGCATTGACTCAACCAAACCGCCGGCCCCGCCCGACACAAAAGGCAATAACCTACCGCCCAATCCCGCTTGGCTGGGCACCGTGCAGTGCGGTGAAGACGGGCAGTTGGGCATCTCACCCGATTTACCGCATCGATAACAGTACGTTGCAAGTGATTGATGCATAATCGAGTCATGGACTACACACTGACTGACCACGCGAAAAAAGAGGCCCAGCGCCGATTGATTATTCCGGAATGAATCGAATTCACCATGCTCCATCCGGAACAAGTGACAATGGGTGCAAACAACCGCAAGGTGTATTGGAGCCAAACACCATGAAAGCAGACTACGATAGCCAAGTCGATGTACTCACCCTCGTATTCAGCGACACACCCGTCATTGAGTCCGACGAAATCAAACCCGGCGTGATTGTCGATTACGACGCAGCCGGTAACGTCATCGGGCTGGAGATTCTCGACGCCAGCCATCGCGTTCAAAACCCTGCCTCCATGGAATTCGCCGTCAAGTCAGCCTAGGCACGGTGCAGCGAGCTCATGACGGGCAACTGGGCATCACGCCCGACGCTCCACAACCGTAAAGCAGCTTGAATGACTCAACCGCAAAAAGTCGGCGTGACCAAAGGGAATCCCTTTTCCGGGACTGGCAGGATGAAATGCCCCGCAGCGGGTACGGCGCTATA
>JAIFMO010000028.1 GCA_020048435.1 Sulfuritalea sp. | reverse complement strand
AATCCTTGTCGCCCCGGTTGAACCAGTGCGTGGCGACCGGTGCGCTGCCACCGCGACTCACCCATTGCTTGACGGCCTCCTCGTTGGATCGCCCCCAACCCGACTGTTCGAGCAGCAGCGCAACCTTGCGCCCGCCGTTGCTGGCCTTGTCCATCAGGAACGGCGCCACATCCTGGTCGCGCACCGATAGGCGAAAAACGAAGTTCGGCTGATGGCCATTGTCGGTGACGTTGGATGCCGCCGCCCAGGGCACCAGATAAGGCATCGGCCGCTCGTGGATCAGGCCGATTTCCTCGGCGATCACAGAGCTATGCTTGCCGCCGACGACGGCCAGCGTTTCCGGCATGGCCGAGAAGGCCTGCAGGCTCTTCACGCCCTCCCCGGGAATGCCGCGATGATCCCGCGCCACCACCCGCAACTGCTTGCCCAGCAGGCCGCCGCGGGCATTAATCTCGTCCACCGCCAGTTCCATGCCGCGCCGGATGGCGATGCCGACCTCCGCACCATCGCCCAACGAAAGATCCGCGTCCAGCCCGAGCACCAGGAACTTTGCCCGCTGCTCGGCAGGCAAAGCGCCCCACCGCAACTCCTCGGTCTTGGCCAGGATGTCGGCGCCGATCACGGGCTCGAATTTCTTCGTCACCATCGTCAGCGCCTTGGAAAAGGCCGCACGTTGCTCCGCCGTCAGCTCGTACACCGTGACCCCGGCAGCGCGCACCTGCTCGAGGAAGACGGCATCGCGGCGCCGGGTTTCCTCGCGCTGCCATTGGGTCAGCTCGCGCCCGACGGACAGCAGCAGCTCGCGATCCGCCGGCGACAGCCGCTCGAACACCTTGGCGCTGATGGAAAACGCATACGCCAGATAGCCGTGGCTGCTCAAGGTCAGGTGTGGCTGAACCTTGTGGAGGTTCATGCCGACGATTGCAACAAGGGGGTTCTCCTGCCCATCCACCACACCATCGGCCACGGCCTGGTAGATTTCCTGAAACTCGATCGGCACGGACGCGGCGTCAAGCGCATCGAACTGCTCCATGATCAGCCGGCTCTTCATGACGCGGAAGCGCAGCTTGCGGAAATCGTCCGGCGTATGCAACGGACGCGTGGCGGTGAAGTGCTTGAAGCCGTTGCCCCAGAATGTCACGCCGACGAGTCCGATGCTCTTCAACTGGCCCAGCAGCATCCCGCCCGGTTCGCCATCGAGCATGGTGTACAGCTCATCGGGGGACGAAAAATAGAACGGCAAATCGGCATACTGCATGGCCGGCACGGCTGAGCTTAGCTTTGCCGTCGGCGTGAGCACCATGTCCAGCTTGCCGTCCTTGGCCAGTTCAAGCATTTGCAGGTCGTTGCCCAATTGCTCTTTGGGATGGACGCTCACGCGCAGCCTTCCATTACTGCGGCTTTCGACTTCCTGGGCAAAGCGAAGGGCAGCGGCATGCATGCCGCTGTCCTCGATGATGTTGTGGCCGAGCCGCAGCGTGATGACCTCCGGCCCGGTTGAAGTCGCCGCCGGCGCCTGCGGCGATCGACAAGCAATGCGATGGTCGCGATCACGGCCCGGTTGCGCAATAGCGACATTGCCGATTTCCCTTCAAGGTCTTCCATGGTCGATTCCTTGTGCGTATCCGTTATTCACTCGTTTCCTGCGACACGACCTGTGCGGCCCACTCGTCCAAGACCGCCAGCCCTTGCTCGTAGTCGTAGGCGTCGAGGCAGCACTGCAGGCTGGCCAACGCCGCCGCCGCCGTGGCACCAGCGCCGACGCATCGAATTGCTGCAACTGGCGCCTGGCCAGATCGATCAGTGGCATCAGGCCGGCAAGGTCGAGCGCCGCCTCGCCCTGCGAGGATGCCGCCGGCGCGCTTGCGCTGCCGCGATCCAAGGCAACCCGGTCGATGGCGCCGAACAATGCATCGAGCGCCGACAACAGAGTCGGCAGCAATGCGCCGATCGCTTCGCGCGACTGGCCTGCCTGGATCGCCGTTTCCACTGCAGCCACCTGCAGGGACAGTTTCGTCGCGCCGATCGACCCGCACAAACCCTTCAGGGTATGCGCCAGGCGACCGGCCGCGTCCCGCTCTCCGCGCACCAGTGCCGCGTCGATCTCGGCCAGTGCATTGGCCTGGTTGCGGCGAAATTTTTCCAGCAGGGCGACGTAACTGGCGACGTTTCCGCCGATGCGGCCTTCGACTGGAAGGCCACATGACGCGCCAGCGTCTGGTAGAGCCGGGCCGGGTCGATCGGCTTGCCGATGTGGTCGTCCATCCCGGCTGCCATGCAGCGCTCGCGGTCGCCGGCCATGGCGTTGGCCGTCATGGCGACGATGGGCAGCGTGATGCCACGGCCGCGCAGCACGCGCGTGGCCTCAAGCCCATCCATGACCGGCATCTGCATATCCATGAGCACGATGTCGAAGCCGCCCTGCTGGCAGATTTCCACAGCGGTGTTGCCGTTTCCCGCCACAACCACCTGCGCACCGACCATTTCGAGCAGTTCGCGCGCCACCTGCTGGTTGATTTCGTTGTCCTCGGCAAGCAGCACCCGCAGGCCGGGAAAGCAGATGTCGGAAGGGGTTCCGGGCATGAGCGCGGACGCCGGTGCCCCCTGGCAGCGTCCGAAGACGGCGGTGAAATGGAAGACGCTGCCGGCGCCGGGGGTGCTTTGGGCCCAGATGCGCCCGCCCATCATGGCCGTCAGTTGCCGGCTGATCGAAAGACCCAGCCCGGTGCCGCCGTAGCGCCGCGCGGTGGAGCTCTCGGCCTGGCTGAAGGGCTGGAACAGTTTTTCCATCTGCTCCGGCGCGATGCCGATGCCGGTATCGCGAACGGCGAAGCCGAGCGTCACCTGATCGGGGGCCTCATCCTCCAGCGTGACCTTGACCACGACTTCGCCCTGCGCCGTGAACTTGATGGCGTTGTTCGCCAGGTTGATGAGGATCTGCCCGAGCCGCAGCGGATCGCCCACGAGTTGCCGGGGTACCCGTTCATCGACGGCAATGTGGAAGGCCAAGCCCTTTTCCTCGCACTTGATGCCAACCACCGTCTTCACGCTGTCGAGCACCTCGTGCAGATGGAAGTCAGCCGCCTCCATCTCGAGCTGGCCGGCCTCGATCTTGGAGAAGTCGAGAATGTCGTTGATGATGTGCAGCAGCGCCTGCGCCGACTGCTGCACCTTGCCGAGGTAATCGTGCTGTTTCACCGACAGTTCGGTCTGCAACGCCAGATGCGTCAGGCCGAGGATGGCGTTCATCGGCGTGCGGATCTCGTGGCTCATGTTGGCGAGAAAATCGCTCTTGGCCCGGTTCGCCGCTTCGGCCGCTTCCTTGGCGGCATGAAGTTCCTCGGCGGCGTGCAGGCGCGCCTCGATGTTGTGGAAGGTGCCGAAAATGTAGGGCTTGCCGTCGATCACCCGCGCGTTGATGAATATCTCGACCGGCACGATGCGCCCGTCCTTGAGCCGGTGCAGGGTTTCCAACTGCGTGCCGGGCAGGGACACCATGTCCGAGAAGTGCGCGCGCGTCTTTTCCTCGTCGAAATTGGGATCCCAGTCCGGGATGCGCCAGGTCAGGAGTTCTTCCGCCGGCGCCCCCCAATGCCGGGCGGCGGCCTCGTTAGCGTAGGCGAGACGATCAGCCGGAACAGGTTCAGCTCCGCCGTGCGTTCGGCCACGCGCTGTTCCAGAACGGCGTTGGCGTCGGCCAGTGCGCGGCGCTGGGCGGCCAGCGCGGACACCATCACATCGAGCGAGTGCGCAAGCTCCGCCGCTTCGCCCCGCCCGGCCACCTGTGGAATGGACGCGTTGTAGTCGCCCTCGCTGATACGGGTGGCCGCTATGGCAATCGCCCGGATCGGCCGGGTCAGGCGCCCGACCAGCGCCCAGACGAGCACGCCGAACAGCAGCGACACGAATAGGGAGGCAACGAACAGTATCGTCCTGATGTGCGCGGCCCCGGCGAGGGCGATGTCCGTCTTCTGCCAGGTAGCTGCCATCGGCCCCGTTGACGATGAGGCTCGCAACGCCGGCCTGCCGCTGGTCGGCCCGGATCTCGGGCAGCGGAGCCTGCCGCTGCCCGAGCAGGACGTCGCCCGGCGCCATCAGCGCCCGGCCCGCCTTGTTGTACACCAGCACTTCGAGGCCATGCGCCTCGCCCAGCGGCTTGAGCAGGTTGTTGCGAACCTCGGCGGCCCAGTCCCAGCTCATGTGGGCGACCAGTACCCCGGCGAAATCGTTGGTCTTCAGGTCATGCACCGGATGAGCGACATCGACGAAGCGCAGCGGCAGGGGGTCGTTCTTCGGCGGCGGCAGGATCTTGGCCAGCAGCTTGGCGTCATGCACGTCGCCGACGAAGGGGCCGCGCTGCCCCTCGACGAAATAGGCGCGCTGGGCGACGTCCGCCCCTTCCAGCATGCCGTTGGTCCCGGCGACGATCCGGCCTGCTGCGTCGGTCAGGCCGATCCAGGCATAGGTCGGGTGCCGCTGCACCAGTTCGCCCAGCAGCTCACGCTTCTGGCCCAGCGCGACCTCGGCACCGCGGATGCGGATCAGATTGGCGAAGAACCCGGTTTCCGCCAGCCGGGTGTGCATGTCCTTGTCGAGCTGATGGATCAGGCTTTGCGCGATTTGGGAGAACAGCAGCCCCTTGTTCTCCTCCACCTGCTGCGCGACCCGGTTGCCGAGGTAATAGCTGCCGCCAACGAAGAAGACCGTCGAGAATAGCCAGATGGTCATCAAACGAGGCTCCTCGGCGGCGGGGACGCGGCGCGCTTCAGGCGAACCAGGTCGCGACGTTAGACGATCTTGAAAATGCTCTTGAACTTGGCGAAGTCGAGAACCTTCGCTACCATGCCTTTGGCATTGGCGAGCGTGACGGTCTTGCCCGCCGCCTCGGCCATTTCCTTTGCCATCAGCAGCATGCCGAGCGCAGCGCTGTCGATATAGTCGACCCCGCCGAGGTCGATGCGCAGTTCGGTACGCTCAAGCCGTAGTGCTTCAATCAGTGCCTCGCGAAATTCCCGCGTCGCGGCACGATCGAATTTCCCATCGAGGTTAATCCCGGTGTGGTTCGACTGCGAACTCACTTCTGCTTTCA
>JAIFMO010000201.1 GCA_020048435.1 Sulfuritalea sp. | reverse complement strand
GGCCGCATCACCGACTGGAACCGCATGGCGACAGTGACTTTTGGTCATGCACGCGATGCCGTCATCGGCCATAAGCTGGCGCCTCTCCTCATCCACCCGGAAGAATACGGGCGTTTCTCTGAAAGCATCAACATCGCCCTGCGCGACAACACGCCCAGCCGCATCCCCTGCCGCACGTTGACGGCCAGCGGCGACGAATTTGTGCGAGTGGCACAGCGTGCCGATGCGTAGCGCCAAGGGCAACCTGATCGGCATCATTTCGCTGGCGCTGGATATCACCGCGCAGGCGCAGGCGGCGGCCAGCCTGCGCCGCTCGCGCGACATGGCCGAGCAATTGTCGCAGGCAAAATCGGAGTTCATGGCGACGATCAGCCACGAATTGCGCACGCCGCTCAACGGCATCCTCGGCATGGCGCAGTTGCTGGAAATGATGGAACTCGGCGGCGAGGAAATGGAATTTGTCCGCGTCATCGTGGAAAGCGGAACCCTGCTGCTCGGCATCATCAACGCCATTGTCGGCTACACCGAGATCGACGCAACACGCCCGGAAGATTGCCTGGAAGAGTTTTCCTTCGCCGAAGTCCTCGCGCTCGCCGCTGACCGTTACGATCATGTCGCGCGACAAAAAGGCCTGACATTCGATGTTGCCATCGATGACGGCCTGATGGAAACCCTGACGGGTGACCGCCGCGCCGTCGAGAAGATCATTGCCAATCTGCTCGATAACGCGATTCGCTTTACCGACGCCGGCGGCATCCGTCTGGCGGCGCGGCGGGAATTGGGTGGGGGCGGGGACGCAGGCGTGGGCACTGAGGCAGCGGTCCTTATCGACGTCACCGATAGTGGCGTCGGCATTTCACCCGAGTTTATCGAGAAACACCTCTACTCTCCGTTCAAGCAGGCCGAAAACGCGATCGTGCGCAAGCGGGGCGGCGTGGGATTGGGGCTGGCGGTGGCGAAAAAGCTGGTCGACCGCCTGCAAGGCAGTATCGATGTCGTTAGTCGAGAAGGGGAAGGCAGCACTTTTTCCGTGCGCCTGCCATTTCGCGCGCCATCTCCGCCTGCTTTATAATCCGCGGCTTCCGAGGAGCGCTGCAAGGATTTTCCCCAGGCTCGGACAGTTTCAACGGCGCTCGCCTAACCCGCACCGGGTAGGGTGAGCCGTCATATGTCCTCCCCCCGCACCCGGTCACACTTCAGGAGTTCACCATGAACGCTGTGACTGACTATGTTATTGCCGACCTTGCCCTGGCCGACTGGGGCCGCAAGGAAATCCGCATCGCCGAAACCGAAATGCCCGGCCTGATGGCAATCCGCGAGGAATACGCCAAGGCGCAGCCGCTCAAGGGCGCACGCATCACCGGCTCGCTGCACATGACCATCCAGACCGCCGTGCTGATCGAGACGCTGACCGCGCTCGGCGCCGAAGTGCGCTGGGCCTCGTGCAACATCTTCTCGACGCAGGATCACGCCGCCGCCGCCATCGCCAAGGACAACATTGCTGTCTTTGCCGTCAAGGGCGAGTCGCTGGAAGACTACTGGGACTACACCCACCGCATCTTCGAGTGGCCGGATGGCGGTTTCTCGAACATGATCCTCGACGACGGCGGCGATGCCACGCTGCTGCTGCATCTGGGCAGCAAAGCCGAGAAAGACATCAACGCGCTGGGAACAGCCAGCTCGGAAGAAGAGCGCATCCTCTTCGCTGCCATCAAGGCCAAGCTCGCCATTGACAAGACCTGGTACTCGACCCGCCTCGCCAAGATCAAGGGCGTTACCGAGGAAACCACCACCGGCGTGCATCGCCTTTACCAGATGCACGAGCGCGGCGACCTGAAGATTCCTGCTATCAACGTGAACGACTCGGTCACCAAGTCCAAGTTCGATAACCTCTACGGCTGCCGCGAATCGCTGGTCGACGGCGTCAAGCGGGCCACCGACGTGATGATTGCCGGCAAGGTAGCCCTCATTGCCGGATACGGCGACGTCGGCAAGGGGTCGGCCCAGGCCATGCGCGCACTCTCCGCCCAAGTGTGGGTCACTGAAATCGACCCGATCTGCGCGTTGCAGGCGGCGATGGAAGGCTACCGCGTCGTCACCATGGAATATGCGGCAGACAAGGCCGACATCTTCGTTACCTGCACCGGTAACTACCACGTCATCACCCACGATCACATGGCGAAGATGAAGGATCAGGCCATCGTCTGCAACATCGGCCACTTCGACAATGAAATCGATGTCGCCTCGGTCGAGAAGTATCAGTGGGAAGAAATCAAGCCGCAGGTCGATCACATCATTTTCCCCGACGGGAAAAGGATCATCCTGCTGGCCAAGGGTCGTCTGGTGAACCTGGGTTGTGGCACCGGCCATCCGTCCTACGTGATGTCCAGTTCCTTCGCCAACCAGACCATCGCCCAGATCGAGCTGTTCACGCGCAATGCCGACTACCCGGTGGGTGTCTACACGCTACCCAAGCATCTGGATGAAAAAGTTGCACGTTTGCAGTTGCGCAAGCTCAACGCGCAACTTTCCACGCTGACCGACCAGCAGGCCGCTTATATCGGCGTGCCGCTGGAAGGCCCGTACAAGACCGAGCACTATCGCTATTGACGGCTGCGGCAACCGAATCCACCATGGAGCCATCGCGGCTCCAAGGTGGAGCAACATCATGCCTAACCGGCTCGATCAACTGGACGCCATCTTCGCCGTCTTCAATCCCTTCGTGGAGGGAATTTCACAATGATCCGTCTGCTCGTATCCTGGCTGCTCAATGCCCTGGCGCTGATCGCCGTGACCTACCTGGTGCCATCCATCTATGTCGCCTCCTTTGGCGTGGCGCTGATGGCGGCGCTGGTACTGGGCCTGTTCAACGCCATTCTGCGGCCGCTGCTGCTGGTGCTGACCCTGCCGGTAACGGTGCTGACGCTCGGTCTCTTCATCTTCGTCATCAATGGCGCCCTGTTCTGGGCGGTTAGTGCCTGGGTCGATGGGTTTAGCGTTGGCAGTATCGGCGCCGGTGTTGTCGGAGCTGTCGTTTATAGCGTGATTTCCTGGGTGCTCAGTGCCCTGCTGTTGCCGGAATGAAGTCCTTCCACCGGCGCACTTCGCGCCCCTCGCCCAAGCCGGCACCGTCCGTCCCCGTGGCGGCCGCTCATCCCGGTTTCCTGCGCGCCGACCAGTTGCTGGTCGAACTCGGCCTCGCGCCTTCGCGCACGACGGCGCAACGGTTGATCGAGGGCGGTCGCGTCATCGGCGCCGACGGGCCGGTAAGCAAGGTGTCAATGCTGCTGCCAGCCAGCGCCGAATTGGTGGTGCGGGCCGATAATGACGATTGCTACGTCGGCCGTGGTGGCATCAAGCTGGCCAGCGCGCTGGCGCATAGCGGCATCGACGTGGCGGGCAAGACCTGTCTCGACGTTGGCCAGAGTACCGGCGGCTTCAGCGACTGTCTGCTGCAAAACGGCGCGGCCCGCGTGGTCGGCGTCGATGTTGGCCACGGCCAGTTGCACCCGAAACTGGCCGCCGATCCGCGCATAGAGTCCCTCGAAGGCATCAATGCGCGTGACCTCAAAAAGTCGGCGCTAGCGGAACGGCAAGGGCAGCGGCTGTTCGATCTTGTTGTCGCCGATATTTCCTTCATTTCACTCACGCTGGTGCTGCCGCAACTCCCGTCATTCCTCGCCCCGGACGGCAACCTGCTATTGCTGGTCAAACCGCAGTTCGAAGTCGGCCCCGGCGGCATAGCCAAGGGCGGCATCGTTCGCGACACGGCGCTCTATGCCGACGTCGAAGCCAAACTGCGCACCTGCTGCGCCGCCAACCACCTTGCCGTGCTCGACTGGTTCGATAGTCCGATCACCGGCGCGGGGGTGGGCAACCGGGGCAGCAACCGGGACAATAACGGCGGCGGCAACCACGAATTCTTCCTGCACGCAAAACATGAAAACTGACCTGACCTGCGAATTCTTCCCCCCGCAAACCGCCGAGGGCGTCACCAAGCTGCGCGACGTCCGCGCCCGGCTGGCGACGCTCAATCCCGGTTTCTTTTCCGTCACTTACGGCGCTGGCGGCTCGACGCGCGAACGCACGCTCGAGGTCGTGCTCGACATCCAGCGCGAGGGCCACGTCGCCGCGCCGCATCTGTCCTGCGTCGGCTCGACGCGCGCATCGATCGGCGCGCTGCTGGCCGAGTTCAAGACCGCCGGCATCCGCCGTATCGTCGCCCTGCGCGGCGATCTGCCCTCGGGCATGGCCGACGTCGGCGAGTTTCGCTACGCCAACGAACTGGTCGAATTCATTCGCCAGGAAACCGGCGACTGGTTCCACCTCGAAGTCGCCGCCTACCCCGAATGGCACCCGCAGGCGCGCAATCCGCACGAAGACCTGCTCAACTTCAAACGCAAGGTCGACGCCGGCGCTAATTCTGCGATCACCCAGTTTTTCTACAACGCCGACGCCTACGAGCATTTCGTCGGTGAATGCCGCGCACTGGGGATCACCATTCCCATCGTGCCGGGCATCATGCCTATTGCCAGCTTTGCCAAGCTGGCGCGGTTTTCGGACAGCAGCGGCGCCGAGATCCCGCGCTGGATGCGAAAGAAATTCGAAGCCTACGGCGACGACACCGATGCCATCCGCGCCTTTGGCCTCGAAGTGGTCACGGAACTGTGCCAGCGCCTGCTCGCGCTGGGCGCGCCGGGCCTGCACTTCTATACGCTGAACCAGTCGGCGCTGACGCTGGAGATCGCCCGCCGGCTCGGCCTCGGCCCCGCTTAGGCGCGGCAGGCGTGCCTTCTCCCACGACACGGCTAGTGCAGCTGGAATCGCACCGGGAACACGGCCTCGGCGGTACCGCCGGGGACGGATTTGAGAGAGCGGGCGGCGATGAGCGCCGCTTCGTCAAGGATGGCAAAACCGCTGCCACGCTCCAGTCGGGCCGAGAGAACATTGCCAGCCGGATCAAGCTCGACGCCGACCAGCACCTCGCCTTCGATGCCCTGCATTACTGCTTCGGGCGGGTAGAAGAGGGGCGGTGGCTCAATTTTGATCGGTTCGACCTTGCGTGGTGCGATGGCGACCCGCTGCGCTGCCCGGGGTACCGCCGTAGGCTGAAAAGTCGGCGCTGGCGGTACGGCACTCGTGGCCGGTTTGGGCAGTGTCACCTCCGGCTCAGTTGGCACGGGGGCGGGCGGCGGCTCCATGAGCATGGCGGGCGGCAGGTCGGGCAGGCGCAGCAGGGCCTCGATGACTTGCCGCGGCAAGGGCTCCCGTGGCGCGCGCAAACCCGCCCAGTCAGCGAGGGTGTATATCATCAGATGCAAGGCGAGCGACACAACAAGCGCAATGGGCAGCGGCAAAGCGAGAAACCCGGTTCAATTTTGTTGGCGGAATGATGGCATGAAAAGTCGCCTCCCACCCTCACTACGTTTCCTGATTATCCTGCTGCTTGTCGCTATTTTTGCGTTCGACACCGCAATCGCCGCCTTGCCCGACCCGGTACGCTTTGGTGCCCGCATGGAAATGGGTAACGTCGAACAGGCGCGGCAGTGGCTGGACGAGGGGCTTGACCCGAATTTCATCGGCGACCGCATCGGCACCGGCATGATGATCGGCGCCTGGATCGGCAACATCCCGCTGATGGAGTTGTTTCTGTCGCGCGGGGCCGATATCCACAAGACCAACAGTTTCGGCGAAACCGCCCTGCTGCAGGCCGCCTGGCGCGGCAACGCCGAGGCGGTAAAGTGGTTGCTGGCGCACGGCGCCAAACTTGATCGCGAGGGCCAGGAATGGTCGGCGCTTCACTATGCGGCCTTCGCCGGCCATGCCGACGTGGCCGGCATGCTCATCGAACGGGGCGCCGACATCAATGCGCGCAGTCCCAACGGCTCGTCGGTGCTGATGATGGCGATCTACGAGGGCCACGAGGATCTCGCCCGCCAGTTGATCGAGCGCGGCGCCGACCGTTCAACCCGCAATGAGCATGGCCAGAGCGCGCTCGACTGGGCCATTAAATATAACCGCGGCGAAACCGCCCGCCTCATCGGCAGCGCGGCCGACGTGGCCGCCGCCAGTCGGCCGCCGGCGGCAACCGCGCTGCGTTCGCAACCGGAGCCGGAGAGCGTCGAGGAATTGTTGCGCATTCGCCGCGCCCTGCAAGCGCGCAGCCTGTCGCTCAAGACGGTTGATCGCCGCGTGGCCGCCATGCGTGCGCAGGCGAAACGCCGCGAACTGGCTGCCGCTGCCGCAGCCGCCCGCGCCGCCCGGCTAGCGCCGCGACTGGTGCTGGAAATCAGTGCCAGCCGCAACAATCCCGCCGAGCAAAAAATGGAACTGATCCGGCGATAAGTTTCACGCGAGGGTGAGCGCAATTACCATCATCAAATTCGCACTATTGAGGTAAAGTCATCAAGCAGCCGGGCTTCACCGGCAGTTCCTTTTTTTCTTCACCATGGATATTCGCTCACACACGTTCGACCGCATGCGCCGCTTTTTCAGTAGTGGCCTGGACCTGATTGAATATCTCGGTCTGCTGGTCATCGGCATTGCCACCACCGTGGCGATGTTTCACGAAGTCGTTGGCATGGTTGACGCCCACCGGGTTCAGCTAGCCGACCTGCTGCTGATGTTTCTCTATCTTGAAGTGCTGGCGATGATCGGCCAGTACTTCAAATCCGGACAGTTGCCGGTACGTTTCCCGATGTATATCGCCATGGTGGCACTGGCGCGTTACCTTATCCTCGACATCAAGGAAATGAGCGAATTGCGCTTGCTGGCGGTGGCTGCGGCGATTTTCCTGCTGACGCTGGGTGTTTTGATCATCCGCTATGGCCATGTGCGCTTCCCCTACAACGAAGACGCCAGCGACAGAGCCGAAAAACCCCTTGCCAGTAAGTGAAGTCTGGCGGTACGTCGCTTACTGAGCAGCACTGCCCCGCAGGGAATGGTCGCGACCAATCCGGGAACTATTCCACCAAGTCACGATAGGCGTGCCATGTTGCATGACCCAGGAGCGGCCCTGCGACCAGGATGCCAACGAAGAAGGTCACCAATCCGATACCGCCAAGCAGGGCAATCATGCCGACCCAGACGAACATGGCCGGGATGTTCGCCAGCAGGGTGCGCACGCTGACAATGGCTGCAGTGACGGCATCGTGGCCGCGGTCAAGCATGAGGGGGATCGAGACCAGGCTGATGGCGAAGGCGATCAGGGCGAAGATTCCGCCGACCGCAAAATAGGCGATGAGGAAGTCAATGTGGTCGGTGGAAATGACATGGCGCAGGAAGGTGGCCATGGTCGGAACCTCCCCTGAATAGAACAAGGCAAAGACAACCAGCGAGGCGCGCGCCCAGACGAGAAAGATCACCAGCAGCACGGCAGCGAAGATGGCTAGATTGGCTGCGTTACTCTTCCATGCGGTCATGGTCGCAAGGAGATTACAAGGCAGTTGTTGCGCGCGGCGCCTGCTGATCTCGTAAAGTCCGAGGGCAAGGAACGGACCGCCGATCAGGAAGCCCGACGTAACGGCGGCAATGTACTCGGGTGCTCCGCCGAGGGTGGCGACCATGAGCAGACCGCCTGCCACGAAGCACAAGCCATAGAACAGACTCGCGCCCGGACAGGCCACCAGGTCGGCCCAACCCAGCTTGAGCCAGAGGAGCGGGCGCTCTGGCGGTACGGTACGAATGGTTGGAAAGGGCGGGTGCTGCGGGGTGGGAGAGGTCTGTTCGGTCATGGGGTCTCGGTGTCCAAAGTTTCAAAATTGTCGAGCTTTGCAAAAAACGTCTTATGGTCGATGTAATGGGTGCCGTCACATGAGAAAGACATGTTGATCATGCCGTTGATGAGATTCACCGCCGCATTACGCAGATAGATCGTTTCATCCGTCAGCAGCGCCGCAACAAGCGCGTGCACCTGATCGAGCGAGCCATCAAGAAGACTCGCTACCCGCTGTTGCTCGAAAAGAAAAGAACGTACCGAAGGATCCCCTTTGATTTGTAACCATCTTAATGGCATGGAAATCTACCTTTCGCAATGGTGCATGGAAACCTGCGCTCCAGCCGGTAAGAGTACCACTGAGAACGGTAACTGCACTCAATCACTGCTGTCGCCACGCGCCTAAGGAAACCGTTGGGTTTACTTCACGGCCTTGTCCGATGTGGTCGCCACCGCGTCATCCGATGCGCTGGCCGGTGATCTGATGCAAATCGACGATTTGCATGATTGAGGCCGGAGACTTGCGCCAGCATTCAGACGCTGGCGGGGGTCACGGGGAGGAGAACAATCCCGCGCGAGCGCCTTCGCTGACCGCTCGCGCGGCGGGGTGGGTCAACCGCCGCTCGGCAGAAATCAGGAAGAATCGTTCGCGCAGCTCTTCCGTTTCGCCCAGGCTGACGACCGCGTAGTGGGCCAGGACGTCCGGCACGCTGGCCGCCGGGGCGGGAAACACGCCCGCGCCGGCTTCGCCGAAGGCTTTCATCAGGGCGCTGTCGTCGAATTCTCCGACGATGCGCATGTGGATTTCCTGCCGCTCCAGCCAGCGCGGCAGGGTGCCATGGAGTGCGCTGTCCTTGCCGGGCAACAGCAGCGGTGCGCCGCATAGGCAGGCGGGAAAATCACCCGTCAGGCGCGCAGCCAGCGCCGGCGCCGCCATGAAGGCGAGCGCCGAGTCGCCCAGCGGATGGCTGTAGCCCTTGACCTCGGTGCCCGGCGGCATGGGCCGGTCGGCCAGCACCATGTCCAGGCGATGGATGGCAAGATCGGCCAGCAAGCGGTCGAGATGGTCTTCCTGGCACACCAGGCGCACGGCCTCGGGTAGCTCCAGCACCGGCGCGAGCAGGCGATGGGCGATGAATTTCGGCACCACGTCGGCGATGCCGACGCGGAAGGTGATGAAGCGCTCCTCGGCGCCGTTCTTCAGCAAGTCTTCCAGCTCGGTTCCGGTCTGGAAGATTTCTTCGGCGTAGGACAGCGCCAGCTTGCCTGCTTCAGTCAATTCGAGCCGTCGCCCGACGCGCTGAAACAGCGCGACACCCAAGCGTTCCTCGAATTGGGAAATCTGCCCGGAGAGCGTCTGCGGCGTCAGATGCAGGCGCTCCGCCGCGCGGATGACGCCGCCCGCGCGGGCGACGCTGACGAAGTAATGCAGATGTTTGTAGTTGAGCATGGCGGCGGCTTATTGTTCGTGTTTTTCGATCATAACGCATCTCTATATCTGTTTGTATCGAATGTTCTGCACACCCATAATCCACCTGTCGTCTTCCACTTCAACCAGAGGAATGTCATGAACCTTCAGATCCAAGCTCAAGACTTCACCCTGACCGATGGACTGCGCCAGCATGTGGCCACGCGTCTCGATTACGCCCTGAATCATGGTCGGGACATCGTCACGCGTATCGTCGTGCGCTTGTCCGATATCAATGGCCCGCGCGGCGGCGTGGACAAGTGTTGCGGTATTGAAGTGCGCCTCAAGGGCGCTCCCTCCCTGGTCGTCGAGGATACCCAGGCCGATCTTTACGTCGCCATCGACCGCGCGTCCGAACGCATCGGCCGCACGCTCGACCGCCGCCTGGCGCGGCAACGCGACTTTCCCGCCGTATCGATCGCGCGGCAGCCACTGCCCACGGAGGAAGGCAAGATCAAGGTAACGCTTGTCGCCGTCCCGCCAGCGCCGACTTTTTGAGCATCCTTTTCTCCAACCACAGGAGACTGTAATGAACTATCCGAGAACCCAGGCCATCGCCCTGCCGCACGGCGGCACGGAATCAGTCCTGACCACCAACAAGGTGATTCGCAACACCTATCTACTGCTGTCGATGACGCTGCTGTTCGCCGCCGTCACCGCCGCCGCCGCAGTTGCCATGAAGTTGCCGCATCCAGGCTTGATACTGACCCTCGTGGGCTACTTCGGCCTGCTGTTCGCCGTGCATAAACTCAAGGACAGTGGCTGGGGGATTCTCTCCGTGTTCGCCCTGACCGGTTTCATGGGCTTCACGCTGGGCCCCGTCATCAGCCGCTATCTCGGCCTGCCCAACGGCGGCGAGATCGTCATGCAGGCGATGGGCGGCACCGCCGCTATTTTTGTCGGCCTCTCGGCCTACGCCGTGACGACGAAGAAGGACTTCAGCTTCATGGGCGGCTTCCTGATGGTCGGCATCCTGCTCGCCTTCCTCGCCAGCCTGGCCGCGATCTTCTTCGAGATTCCCGCGCTATCGCTGACCGTCTCGGCCACCTTCGTGCTGCTGATGTCCGGCCTGATCCTCTTTGAAACGAGCAACATCATCCACGGCGGCGAGACCAACTACGTGCTGGCCACCGTGACGCTGTTCGTCTCGATCTTCAATCTCTTCACCAGCCTGCTGCACCTGCTCGGCTTCATGAACGGGGACGATTGAGAACGATGTCTGCCATGATCCAACGCCTGTGGGCTCTGGTGCCCACTCGTAAGCAACTCGAGGCCAACTCCCGGTTACGCGGACTGGCGCCGTATCTCGCCGACCCGAAGCTGTGGCACTGGTCGCGGCGGGGCATCGCGATGGGGGTGGCGATCGGCCTCTTCATCGGTTTCCTGATTCCGCTTGCCCAGATCCTGCTCGCCGCGGCGGCAGCGGTCTTCCTGCGCGCCAGCTACCTGCTGATCTCGCAGGCCTGGATCTGGCGTGACAACGCGAAACGGCGCGGAGCGCGGCCATGAACTGCGTTCACTGCTTGGTCGCCGGGTTTGCCGGCGCATCGCTGACATGAGCCCGAACACCAACATGGCCGACCTCCCGGCCCGCGACGGACGCCAGCGGGTACGCGCCTGGATCGAGCAGCCACGCGTGCAGAACTTCATCATCGTCCTGATCCTGCTCAATGCTGCCTTGCTCGGGCTGGAAACCTCGGTCGGCGCGATGGCGGTGGCCGGCGGCTTGATCATCGGCCTCGACCGCGCCATCCTGGCGGTGTTCGTCGTCGAGATCGCTCTGCGCCTTTACGCCCACCGCGCGGCTTTCTGGCGCGATCCGTGGAGCGTGTTCGATTTCGCCGTGGTGGCCATCGCGCTGGTTCCGGCCACCGGACAGCTGGCCGTGCTGCGGGCCTTGCGGGTGCTGCGGGTGCTGCGTCTGCTGACCATGGTGCCGTCGATGCGCCGCGTCGTCGGCGCCTTGCTCGCAGCGATTCCAGGGCTGGGTTCGATCGCCCTGGTGCTGCTGATCATTTATTACGTCTTCGCCGTGATCGCTACCAACCTGTTCGCCACCGCCCACCCGGAATGGTTTGGCGACATCGGTCGGTCGCTCTATACCCTGTTTCAGATCATGACACTAGAAAGCTGGTCGATGGGCATCGCCCGCCCGGTGATGGAGAACTTTCCCTACGCCTGGGCATTTTTCATCCCCTTCATCCTGGTGGCGACCTTCACCATGCTCAACCTGTTCATCGCCATCATCGTCAACGCCATGCAAAGCTACAACGAGGCAGAGCAGCGCGATGCGAAAGAAGCCGTGGAAGCGGCGCGCAAGCATATCGAGGCCGACCTGCATGCCGAGATGCACGGCCTGCGCGACGAAATCCGTGAATTGAAAGGGCTGCTGCCGGCCGCCGCCGCATTGCCACGCTGAACCAAGACACAAGGAGACTCCATGAAACGCATCTTTCTCTTCCTCGCTACCAACATGGCCATCGTGCTGGTGCTGTCCGTCACCATGCGCCTGCTGGGCGTCGAGCCCTACCTCAACGCCAATGGCCTGAATCTCACCTCGCTGCTGATCTTCGCCGCGGTCATGGGCTTCGGGGGTTCCTTCATTTCGCTCGCCATTTCCAAATGGTCTGCGAAGAAGGCGATGGGCGTACAGGTGATTGAGGCGCCGTCGAATTCGACCGAATTCTGGCTGCTTGAAACGGTGCGCAAATACTCGACTGCAGCGGGCATCAAAATGCCCGAGGTCGGCATTTTCGACACCCCCGAGGTCAACGCCTTCGCCACCGGCATGAGCAAGAACAGCTCGCTGGTCGCCGTTTCCAGCGGTCTGTTGCAGCAGATGTCGAAAAGCGAAGCCGAGGCCGTCATCGGTCACGAAATCGCCCACGTCGCCAATGGCGACATGGTGACGCTGGCGCTGATCCAGGGCGTGGTGAACACCTTCGTCATGTTCCTCTCGCGCGTCATCGGCCATCTGGTGGATCGGATCGTGTTCAAGACCGAGCGAGGCCAGGGGCCGGCCTTCTTCGTCACCATGATCGTCGCCGAGTTGGTGCTGGGCATCCTGGCCTCGATCATCGTCATGTACTTCTCCCGCCAGCGCGAGTTCCGCGCCGACCGGGGTGGCGCCAGCCTGGCCGGGCGGCAGAACATGATCGCTGCGCTGGAACGGCTGAACTCGCTGCATCCCGCGCCCCTGCCGGAAAAATTGGCTGCCTTCGGCATCAGCGGCGGTGGCGGTGGTGGCATCAAGCGCCTGTTCATGACGCATCCGCCGCTGGAAGAGCGCATTGCCGCTCTGCGACAGAGCTGAAATCATCATTATTTTTCACAAAAGGAGATTCACAATGAATCGTATAGCAATTGCCCTGTTTGCCGTCGTCATGGGTGTCGGCGTGATGGTTCAGGATGCCGAAGCCAAGCGCATGGGCGGGGGTAAAACCTCCGGCATCAGCCGCGATTCCTCGGTGATGAAGCGCGAAGCCATACCTGCCAAGCCCGCCGCCGCGCCTGCTGCGACCGCACCGGCTGCAGCCGCAGCGCCGGCCGCTGCCCAGTCCGGCATGAGCCGCTGGATGGGCCCGCTGGCAGGACTGGCCGCCGGTATCGGACTGGCCGCCCTTTTCTCGCATTTGGGTATGGGCGAAGGCATGGCCAACATGCTGCTGCTGCTGGCCCTGGCCGCCGTCGCAATATTCGCCGTACGCTGGTTCCTGAAGAAACGTCAGCCGGCCAGCTCACAGCCTGCCATGCAGTACGCCGGCATGCCTGTGGGCATGGAACCGCCACGCGCCAGTGAACCGTTCATTCCGGCATCCGCCGGTGGCACGGCCGCTGCTGCGACGGCCTCTGCCGCCGCCGCCAATATCCCCGCCGACTTCGATGCCGACGGCTTCCTGCGCCAGGCCAAACTTAACTTTATCCGCCTGCAGGCCGCCAACGACCGTGGCGACATGGAAGATATCCGCCAGTTCTGCAGCCCCGAGATGGCGGCCGAAATCCAGATGCAGTTCCAGGAGCGCAATCAGCTTGCCCAGGAGACTGATGTCGTGCAGCTTGATGCCACCTTGCTCGATGTCAGCATCGAAGCCAACCAGGCCATGGCCAGCGTGCGCTTTTCCGGCCTGATCCGGGAAGAGGCCGGTGCCACCGCCGAAGCATTTAGCGAAGTCTGGCATCTGAGCAAGACCCTCGATGGTAGCCGCGGCTGGGCCATCGCCGGGATCCAGCAAAGCTGAGGCCTCGTGTGATAGCCTGATCTCGCATGTCCGACACACCGCCTCCCTACCAGCGTTTAACGTCCTGGATCGCCCTGGCCAGCCTGTCGGCTCTGGTCGCTCTGGTGATGGCGCCATTTCTGGCGCCGCTGGCCTGGGCCGGGGTGATTGCCTACGCCTCCTGGCCACTGATGGAACGGTTACGCTGGCGCTGTGCTAGGCACGATACTTTGGCTGCCGGCCTGGCGACGGCGCTGGCGGGGCTGACGCTGGTCGCCCCGTTGAGTTGGCTGATCTGGCTGGCACAGGATGAGATAGGGAGGCTCTATCCGGCCATACGTTCTTTCGTGGCCGCACCGCCTGAATTGCCCGCTTGGCTGGCGGGTGTGCCTTGGCTAGGCGACTGGCTGGGGCATCAACGAATGGCGCTGCTGGCCGACCCGCAAGGCGTGATCGTCGCCGCCAAAACCTGGTTCACTGATCACGCAGTTGAAGTGGCTTTATTTGCCGGCG
Source organism: Sulfuritalea sp. (assembly GCA_020048435.1). Classification (GTDB taxonomy): domain Bacteria; phylum Pseudomonadota; class Gammaproteobacteria; order Burkholderiales; family Rhodocyclaceae; genus Sulfurisoma. The sequence goes on along the minus strand of JAIFMO010000201.1, from coordinate 8,271 downwards.
GGCTTGGCAGAAACATTGCCAAACTCGCACTCGCGTTGATGATCCTGTTTTTCTTCTACCGCGATGGCGTGCGCATGGTGAGTGAGCTACGCCATGTCCTCGTGCGTTTTTTAGGCCCCCGCACCCATGCTTATCTCGTAGCCGCTGGCACCACTACCCGCGCGGTGGTTTATGGTTTCCTGCTCACGGCCATTGTGCAGGGCACCCTGGCCGGGCTGGGTTACTGGGTGGCCGGACTGGGCTCACCCGTGATACTGGGTCTTATCACCACATTGTTCGCACTGATTCCATTCGCCACCCCTATTGCATGGGGAAGCGCTGGCGCCTGGCTGCTGCTTCAGGGAGAAACCGGGGCGGCCATCGGCGTTTGGCTCTGGGGTGCAACGGTGGTAAGCCAGATCGATAACGTGTTGCGACCAATGTTCATCAGCAGTATTGGCGACATTCCTTTTCTGCTCGTTCTGTTCGGCGTATTCGGTGGCATTCTCGCCTTCGGTCTGGTCGGCTTGTTTGCCGGTCCGGTCGTGCTTGCTGTCGCTTGGGCGGTATGGCGTGAATGGGCAGCGCATCTGGACCCCGCGCAGGGATCAGGGTCATGACGCTTTCCACCACAGATCTGATGATGCAGCTCGGTGCGGCAGTTACATTGGCTTGCCGCATTGTCGCCTTGCTGCTGTTGTTGCCGAATCGCGCCGGCCTGATAGCGCAGAGGTGAGCTTATTTTTTCCTGACCCTCTACGCCAGCTTTGTCTGGGCCACGCTCAATTCCTGAATCCGAGAACACCATGCCAACCGATCCCGCTACCGTCTGGCACGCTTCCCCACCCGAGGATGTCGTGCGCCAGCTTGCCAGTGACGCTGGTCAAGGCCTGGGCACCGCAGAAGCGGCCCGTCGCCTCGCCACTCACGGCCCCAACCGCCTGACCGAGAAGCCGCAGCGGCCGGCCTGGCTCAAGTTCCTCGACCAGTTCAAGAGCCTGCTGGTGATCATCCTGCTCGGCGCCGCCGTTCTGGCGGGCGCCATCGGCGATCTCAAGGACGCGATCGTCATCGGCATTGTCGTGCTGCTCAACGCCGCGCTCGGCTTTTTCCAGGAGCATCGCGCCGAGGCAGCGCTGGCCGCGCTCAAGAACATGCTGGCGCCGAGCGCTCGCGTGCGGCGCGATGGCGAGGTACGCCTGATCGAGGCCGCCGAGCTGGTGCCGGGCGACATCCTGCTGCTCGAAGCCGGTGACCGCATACCCGCCGACGCGCGTGTGCTGTCGGCGCACAGCGCCGAGGTGGCGGAGGCGGCGCTGACTGGCGAATCGCACGCCGTGGCCAAGCTGACCGAGGCGGTGGACGAAAAGTCGGCGCTGGCGGAACGGCACAACATGCTGTTCATGAACACCGTGGTAACGCGGGGCCGCCTTGAGGCCATCGTTACCGCCACCGGCATGGCGACCGAGATGGGCAAGATCGCCGGGCTGCTGGCCGAAACCGCCGAGGGCGAAACGCCGCTACAGATCCAGCTCGACGGGCTCGGCAAGCGGCTGGCGCTGATCGCCACTATCGTCGTCGCGCTGATGTTCGTCTTCGGTCTGCTGCGCGGCGATCCGCTGGCGCAGACAGCAATGACCGCAATTGCGCTGGCCGTCGCGGCCATCCCCGAAGGTCTGCCGGCCGTGGTGACCGTCACGCTGGCGCTCGGCATGCACCGCATGGCCAGGCGCAACGCCATCGTCAAGAAACTGGCCGCTGTCGAGACACTGGGCTGCACCACGGTGATCTGTTCGGACAAGACCGGCACGCTGACGCTCAACCAGATGACGGCGCGGGCCCTCTACTGCAATGACCGGCGATATGCGGTGAGCGGCGAGGGCTATGGCGGCGAAGGAAGTATCGACGGTGCAGCCGATGTCCGTCATGTGCTGTTGCCGGCTGCGCTGTGCGTCGATGCGCGTATCAAGGATGGCGCACTGATCGGCGATCCCACCGAAGGCGCGCTACTAACGCTGGCGGCCAAGGGCGGGCTGGATGCTAACGAAGCGCTGGAGCATTTGCCACGCATCGCCGAGATTCCCTTCGATTCCGCCACCAAGTTCATGGCCACCTTCCATCATGAAGGCGATACGGTGCGACTCTGCGTCAAGGGGGCGCCGGATGTATTGCTGGCTCTGGCCGGCCATTATCTGCTGGACGATGCGGCCTTGCCGCTGGATGAGGAAGCGCGCGCGCGCTTCGCCGCCGAGAACGAGGCCTTGGCCGACCAGGCCCTGCGCGTGCTGGCACTGGCCGGGCGTGTCATCCCCGCCGAAGCTTTCGATCCGGGCGGCGATCTGCAGCCCTGGGTGCGCGATCTCACCCTGCACGCACTGGTCGGCATCATCGATCCGCCTCGTACTGAGGCAAAAGACGCTATTGCCACCTGTCACGCCGCCGGCATTCAGGTGAAGATGATCACCGGCGACCATCGCGTCACCGCCGCCGCCATTGCCCGCGAGCTCGGCCTGCAGGGCGAAGCGCATGAAGGCCGTGAGCTGGGTGGCCTGACTCAAGCAGAGATCGCCGCGCTGGTCGAGAAGAGCGTCGTGTTCGCCCGCGTCGCCCCCGAGCACAAAATGCGCATCGTCGAGGCCTTGCAGGCGCAGGGCCATGTCGTGGCGATGACCGGCGATGGCGTGAACGATGCGCCGGCGCTGAAGACCGCCGACATCGGCGTGGCGATGGGCATTACCGGCACCGAGGTCACCAAGGAAGCCGCCACGCTGGTGCTCACCGACGACAACTTCGCTTCCATCGTGCGCGCGGTCGAGGAAGGCCGCACCATCTACGACAACATCGTCAAGTTCGTGCGCTTCCAGCTATCCACCAATATCGGCGCCATCCTCACCGTGCTCGGTGCGCCTATTCTCGGCTTCGCCACGCCCTTCACGGCGATCCAGATCCTCTGGGTGAATATCATCATGGACGGCCCGCCGGCCATGACCCTGGGTGTCGAGCCGGCGCGCCCCGGCATCATGCAGGAGCGCCCGCGCAGCAAGGATGCGGCGATTCTCTCCGCGCAACGGATGTGGCGCATCGGGCTCTATGGCGCGACGATGGCGGTCGGCACGCTGGCGGTCTACGGCTGGGCCCTGGCGAGCTCTGGTGAAGCGAAAGCGATGACACTGGCCTTCACCACCTTCGTGCTATTCCAGTTCTTCAACATCTTCAATGCCCGCGCCGAATTCGGCAGCGCCTTCAATCGCCAGTTCTTCAGCAACGGCAAGCTGTGGCTGGCACTTTTGGCCGTCGTCGCCTTGCAGGTCGTCGCCGTGCATTGGGGGCCGGCACAGGCGATTTTCGATACCGTCGATCTGAGCTTGAACGAGTGGCTGCTCGCGACAGCCATTGCGTCGAGTACCCTGCTGCTGGAGGAAGGACGCAAGCTGGGCTTGCGCATCATTCAGTCGCTTCTTCGGCGGCACGTAAAAATGACGCCATGAAACTGCGCGAAGCAATTCACTGGCAAGCGGATGCGAGCAAGCGCCCGGCCGTGATCCTGGCCGGCGTCGTGCTGACCTTGGCACTCGTCTATCTGCACTTCATCACCGGGTTGGCCTACGAATTCCATATCTTTTTCAGCCTGCCGGTGCTTTTTGTGACCTGGTATGCCGGCGCGGGAGCCGGCTATGGCGTTGGATGCCTGGCTGTGCTGCTGTGGCTTGTCGTCGACCACATGCTGGGCAGCGATCAGGTCGATTTCTTTCCGTTACTGTTCAATACAGCACTACGTCTGGCACTGACTGTTTGCGGCGTCTGGCTGCTGGCGCAATTGCGGTATGCGCTGGAAAATGAAAAGCGACTGGCACGTGTGGATGCCTTGACCGGCATGGCGAATCGCCGCGAGTTTTTTGAGCTCGGGCGGCGGTCCCTGGCGCAAGCGGCGCGCCAGCGCATGCCTTTCACCGCCGTATTCATCGATCTCGACAAGTTCAAGGAGGTGAACGATGGTCACGGCCACGAAACGGGCGATGCCCTGCTGATACGCGTTGCCGACGAAATGCGCCGCCATGTGCGCGGCGGCGATATCGTCGGGCGCCTCGGTGGCGACGAATTCGCGATGCTCCTGCCCGGCATGGATGGCGTGGCGGCAGGCAACTATGTCGAGAAACTGCGCCAGCGTCTGCTAGCCGCAATGGACGAATGCGGCTGGCCGGTGACGTTCAGCATCGGCATCGCCTGCTACCCGGCCGCGCCAGACGATCTGGATGCCCTGCTGGAGAAAGCGGATGGCCTGATGTACGAAGCCAAACGTGGCGGCCGCGACCGCATCGTATTGCAAACCTGCGATGCCGGGGAGACTGGAGGGGCTGGCGAGTTACCTGATTCTTGACATCCAGGAAGTCTCAGATGAAACGGCAGGTGGCCATTTTTCTTTCAGATCAGCTTGCGCAACATTTCTTCCACCTCGAACCCCAGCACCAGCAACCAGGCAAGCATCGCGATGCCAACACCGGCGGCGGCGATGTCCTTGATGATGCCGATTTTTTCGTTGTGGCGGGTTTCGACGAAATCGCATAGGGCCTCGATGGCGCTGTTCATGATTTCCGCGACCAGTACCAGGGCGGTAACCACGATGATCAAGACCGCATCGACCCAATCGCGCGCGAACATGGCCGCCACCAGCACCACCAGCGAAACGGCCAGCTTCCAGGCAACGCTGAAGTCATAAACAACCGCGTATCGCAAGCCGGAAAGGATGGTGCGGATTTTTCGCAGCGGGTGATAACCCGGCTCGCCGGTCCCAAGAAATTTATGTCTCATGCCCTTCCCCCATTGAGGTGCCTGCTGCCATGTGCGGACGAGCGGCCAAACATCAAGACATGCAATCCGCCCACCCACAAGGCGGCAGACAGGGTACCGGCCAGCACGTCGCTGGGAAAATGCACTTGCAGATAAATGCGCGACAGGCCGACCAGCAGCACGGCACTCCCCAAAGGCAAGACCCAGAGCGCACGCCGGCGCGCGGCGACGAAAACCACTGCCACTGCCAGCGCCGTGATTTGCATGGCGTGAGCGCTGGGATAAGACCAATCGGTGGGCATGGCCGTCCAGACCGGCAACAGATCGGGGCGCGGCCGCATCACGGCGAGCTTGACGAGATGGCTCAAGGCGGTAGCGCCCAGCAGGGCCAGCATGATGAATCCCGCCGCCCGCCGCTGTCGACCACGCCACAAGAACAGCGCTGCCACCACGGTCACCGGCAACAACACGGCCAGCGAACCGAGCCAGGTCAGCGCCGGCACCCAGCGGTCGAGACTGGCGCCGCGCAGGTCATGGGCCAGACCGAGGCCCGCATGATCGATTGCGGTCGTGGCGCATTGACCTTGCGGGCAGACGAGCCATGCCCCGGCCGCGAGGATGGCCAAGCTCAATGTCCACAACAGGGTGATCGTTTTCTTCATCGGGATAACGCCCGCAAAAGTCGGCGCTGGCGGGACGGCATGCTTTATTGTTCGACCGCCCGTTCGCGCTTTTCCTTGCGCAGCGAGAGCCAGATCGAGATACCGATGAAGGTGGCAACCACGGCCAGTGAGAAGCCGATGGGAATCTTGTAGACATCGATCAGGACCATCTTCACGCCGATGAACACCAGCACTGCCGCCAGCCCATACTTGAGCAGCGAGAAGCGGTCCGCCATGTCGGCAAGCAGGAAGTACATCGCGCGCAGGCCGAGGATGGCGAAGACGTTTGACGTCAGTACGATGAAGGGGTCGCCGGTGATGGCGAAGATGGCGGGGATCGAGTCGACCGCAAAGATCAGGTCGGAGACTTCCACCAGGATCAGGGCGAGGAACAGGGGAGTGGCGTAGCGCACGCCGTCGCGCCAGACGAAGAACTTCTCTCCGTGCAATTCATCGGTGATCTTCATGTGGCCACGCAGCCACTTCAGCAGCGGATTGTTGGCCAGGTCAGGCTTTTCATCGGCGAACCACCACATCTTGATACCGGTGACCAGCAGGAAAACGCCGAAAATGTAGAGGATCCAGTGGAACTGGGCAATCAGCCAGGCGCCGGCGAAGATCATCACTGTGCGCATGACGATGGCGCCGAACACACCCAGCACCAGCACACGCTTTTGCAACTCAAGCGGAATGCCGAAGAAGGCGAACAGCATCAACCAGATAAAGACGTTATCGACCGCCAGCGATTTTTCGATCAGGTAGCCGGTGATGAACTCGAGCGATTTTTGATTGGCCAGTTCGCGACCGAAACTGCCATCGAGATACCACCACAAGCCGGCGGCAAACAGGAAAGACACGGAGACCCAGATCACCGACCAGGTCGCAGCCTCGCGGAAGGAGACGCGGTGCTGCTTGCCGCCACCGACCACGAACAGGTCGATGGCCAGCATGACCAGAACAATGACGACGAAACTCGCCCACATCCAGATATTGCCAATGCTTTCCATGCCCGTCGCTCCTCCCAGTCAGACGCTAGCCAGCGCCAATTATGAAGCTTGCCCTGCCGACCCGCGTTGGCTGCGCAGTTGCTGACTGCGTAGCGCCGCACGCGTATCGGTAGCCCGGAACTTCCAAGTATCGACAGCATGCCAGAATAAATCGGCCTCGCTGTCGGCCAGGTGACCATCGCTGCGGATCATATTGAAGATCTGACGCAGCAGCGTCTGCCGCTCGGGGGCACTATTGATCTCCCCGAACAGTTGTTCAAGGACGACCGGGGATAACAGATAATCACCGCTGCCGTTGGGCATATTCTCCACATCGGCACAGAAGTCGTAAAGCACCTCAAAGAAGTCTTCACGCGCAATGCCGAGCTCAGCAAACGTGCCGTGCCGGGTGAGACTTTCCAGTTCCGCATCATCCAGGCGACCATCCGCCAGCATGGCCAGCACAACCAGACGTGCCTTGGCGCGCGGGCTGTTTGCCGCATAAGCGCGGAGCGCCTGATTGGGGTTGGTGTAGGGCACGCACATTTCACGGGCTTGCATGGTCATCATGTTGAATATCTCCTGGTTTCGCCGGTGCGGCCGATCCGCACCGTGTGAGGAAGACTTTAGGCCGGAAGATACTTCGAATAAAGCGTATTTAATGGATAATACATTCCTAATAAATGGGATGATTAGATGACACCGGACGACCTCAACTATCGCCATCTGCTTTACTTCTGGGCGGTCGCCAAGGAAGGCAGCATCACGCGCGCCGGCGAGCGACTGGGACTCTCGGTACAAACCATCAGCACCCAACTGGGGCAACTCGAGCGCCAACTGGGCCAGGCTTTATTGGCGCCCCGGGGTCGCTCACTGGTGCTGACCGAAGCGGGACAGAGAGTGCTGGTGTATGCGGAGCAGATCTTTCACCTAGGCGAAAAGCTGCGGCAGGAGCTTGCCGAGAATCAAACGCCCCGCCCCCGCCTGGCCGTCGGCGTAACCGATGCGGTGCCGAAGCTGGTGGCTTTCCGTCTGCTCGAGAGCGTCTTGCGGCCACCCCTGTCGGTGCGCCTCGAGTGCATCGAGGGCAACTTCGAGCACCTGCTGGGCGAACTGGCGCTCAACCGGCTTGATCTGGTGATCGCGGACCAATCGGCACCCCACCGCGCCAATCTCAAGTTGCATTCGCATTTACTGGCGAATGTCGAGATTGCCCTGTATGCCGGCGCAGCGCTACAGGGTAGCAACTACGCAGCGGAGTTTCCGCAGCGGCTTAACGCTGCGCCATTGTTGCTGCCAGTGCGCGGTGACCCACTGCGCAGCACCATCGACACCTGGTTCGCGGCCCGCGACCTGCGACCGCTCGTCGTTGGTGAGTTCACCGACAGCGCACTGCTCAAGACCTTTGGGCGTGCCGGGCTGGGACTCTTCCCGGCACCGGCCGGCATGCACGAGGACATCGCCGCGCAGTTCAACGCGATTCCGGTCGGGACCCTGCAAGGCGTCAGCGAAAGCTGGTACGCCATATCCTCTCATCGGCGCATACAACATCCCGCAGTAGCACTTATCCAGACAGCAGGAGCTAACCGGCTGCTCGGCTGAAACCGGGTTTCAGCAATGTCCGATCGCTTCCGGTTTTCGATTGGCATTGGCCTGCTCACGGATGGCCCTACCTCTTCGAATGATCAAAAACAGCCGCTCAAGCGACGGTGCGGGCGTGGCGCGCTCAGCGGCGCCTGCCGCCAATGATTGAGCCGAGTACACCGCGAATGATTTCCCGGCCGACCTGCGAGCCGATGGCGCGGGCAGCGGATTTGACCAGGGTTTCGCCAACGCCCTGGCGCCGACTGGCGGAG
>JAIFMO010000059.1 GCA_020048435.1 Sulfuritalea sp. | reverse complement strand
TTTATTTCACTGTCAAGGCCGACACGACCAATTCAACCACGGGTCCCTCCCAGACCACCGTAACCACGACAGCTAATTCGGTCGCAGTCGGACTTGTCATGAACGTCACGCCCCAGATCAGCGAAAACGGACACATCCTCCTGAATGTACGCCCAACCATATCGCGTGTGACCGGCTACAAAACCGACCCCAACCCATCCATTCCAACCAATATCCCCAATTCGGTACCTGAAATACAGACGAGGGAAATGGAATCCATGTTGCGCCTTTCCGACGGCGAAACCGCAGTAATGGGTGGCCTGATGCAGGACACGCTGGACAACACGACCGATGCCGTACCGCTACTATCCAAGCTTCCGGGCGTCGGAACACTATTTACGCAAAGGAATGATATTTTCAGCAAGACCGAACTGGTCATTTTCCTCAAGCCCACGATCATTCGCGACCCAAGCGTCTCCGGCGACTACCGTAGTTTCGCCAAACAACTCCCCAGCAAGGATTTCTTTACCAATAACCCCGGACCGCAACAGCCGTACATTGAGGTTGGTGGCGCCGGGGCGCAACGGGAAGGACAAGCGCGGTGAGCCTGTTGATGGAGGCCTTGAAGAAGGCCGAACTCGCCAAACAGCACGGACAGGAAGTACCCGAGGGCACGGCGGCCGGAGGTGCCTTGCGGCTGGAACCGATCGATGCCGCGGGGATACCGCCGATGCCGGCGCCCGAACCGGCACCCTTGCGGACTTTGCCTGAACTGCCGTCTCAACTCGGTGTTCTTGACAGCGAATTCATGGCACATGCGCCGCCCAGGCGGGCTTCCGCGCCACCCGGCACACCCTTGCTCCCCTCCGCTACGCCTCCAGCAGCGCATACGCCGGCCATCGACCCCGGGCGAACCGCTCCATCGCTGGACACCCACCCCACGCACCCGCAGCAAACCCGCCCGACGGCTCCCGCTGGCCGCCCTGCGGCGCCCCCTTCCCGAACTGCCGACCCCGGCCAGAATTCGCAGGCGAGGCCGCGCTCAGCCACTAAGACGCACGATGACGGGGAGCGGATCGCCGCGCAACAAGTCTTTACGGCCAAGCAACCGGGCGACAAGAATAAAAAGAATTTCGCCATTGCGATAGGAGCGATGAGCTTCGTTGGCATGGTCGGCATCGGTGGCTATTTCTGGTGGCAGTTGCAGCCCAAGTCCGGACTGGGCGGCGTTGGTGTCGCGCGCCCCACCCCGACCATTGCAATGACTCCGCCAGCCCCCCCGCAGCCGACATCGACCGCACCGCCGCCCGTAGCCATATCGCCTGCCGTACCGCTACCGCCGACTTTTTCAGGCACCCCCGGCACGGCCATTGCAGCTGCAAAACCCATCGCGCCAACGGCGAACAATGGCGACAAGAGTGGCAATCAGGACGACAGCGACGATGTCGAACCGGTCGTCGCGCCTAAGGTTCGTCCTGGCACTACCGCCCGCGCGCCAGTGGCTGAACGGCTGCCCGAGCCTGAAGGTCCGATACGCATCAGCAAGTCGCAACTTCGCATCAACCCGGGCGTGGCTCGCGGTTTCGAGTCGCTTGGCGCGGGCGATCTCGCCACAGCGAAGGCCGAATACGAGCGCGTGTTGCGCACCGAACCCAAGAATGGCGACGCCATCCACGGCATGGCCGCCATCGCGCTGCGCGATGGTGATACCGCCACCGCCGCCGACTGGTACCTCAAGGCCATCGAAGCCGACCCGAAAGACGCCGCCGCCCAGGCCTGGTTGATCGGACATCACGGCCAGGGCGATCCGACAGCCTTCGAGTCGCGTCTCAAGACACTTATCGCCGGACAACCGAATGTCGCCGCACTGCATTTTGCCCTCGGCAACATCCACGCCCGTCAAAGCCGCTGGAACGAAGCGCAGCAATCCTATTTCAAGGCCTTTTCGATCGAGTCCGAGCATCCGGATTATCTATACAACCTGGCGGTCAGTCTCGATCACCTGCGTCAAACCCGGCTGGCTGCCCAGTATTACAGCCAGGCCCTGGCCGCAGCGGAACAGCGTCCGGCTGGCTTCGACAAAGCGCAGGCCGGCACCCGCCTGCGTGAGTTACAACCCTGATCGCCGGATCGTCCGCCTGCGCCAGTTGGCCATACAAGACAACAGTCACCCCGATACAACACCCAAACACTTGCCGCCAGGCCAGCGATGGCTGACAATGCACTTTCCATGAATTCGCCATCGACATCCCGCCGTCCGATCGGTCAGATCCTGATCTCACAGGGCGTGATTTCCGAAGACCAGTTGCGCATTGCGCTGCTGGAACAGATGAAATCCAACCAGCCCGTGGGCAAGTTGCTGGTCAGCCTGGGTTTCGTTTCCGAAGCAACGCTGCGCGAGGCGCTGGGCGAGTCGCTCGGACAGCAATCGGTCGACCTCGCGCATGCCACGGTCGACCCCGCGGCACTGCAACTGGTGCCGCACGACATGGCCAAGCGCCATCGGTTGTTGCCGCTGGACTATCACGCTGCCGAACAGCGCCTGACCATTGCCATCGCCGACCCCAACGACATCGTTGCGCTCGACAAAATACGCGCCCTGGTCGAACACGAACTAACCATCGACACCCTGCTCGCGGGCGAATCCGAGATCATGCGCGCCGTCGACCAGTACTACGGTCACGAACTCTCGATCGATGGCATCCTGCACGAAATCGAAACCGGCGAGATCGACTACCGCACTTTGTCGACCTCGATGGACGAATACAGCCAGCCGGTGGTGCGGTTGGTCGACGCGCTGCTCACCGACGCCGTCAAGCGCGAAGCGTCGGACGTCCACTTCGAGCCCGAAGCAAGCTTCCTGCGCATCCGCTACCGTATCGACGGCATCCTGCGGCAGATCCGGGCCTTGCACAAATCCTACTGGGCGGCCATGGCCGTGCGGATCAAGGTTATCAGCGGCATGAACATCGCCGAGACGCGGGCGCCGCAGGACGGCCGCATCACACTCAACATCAGCGGCCGCCAGGTCGACTTCCGTGTCTCGGCGCAACCGACGATTCACGGCGAAAACATCGTCCTGCGCATTCTCGACCGCCAGAAAGGCATCGTGCCGCTGGATGGGCTCGGCCTCGAAGAAGATCAGCTCAACCTGCTCAAACTGATGATTTCCCGCCCCGAGGGCATCATCCTTGTCACCGGCCCCACCGGCAGCGGCAAGACCACCACGCTCTACTCGGTGCTCAACCACATCAACGAGGAAGGCGTGAACGTCATGACCCTCGAAGATCCGGTCGAATACCCGATGACCATGATCCGCCAGACCTCGGTGGCCGAATCCGCCAAGCTCGATTTCGCCAACGGCATCCGTTCGATGATGCGGCAGGATCCGGACGTGATCCTGGTCGGCGAGATCCGCGACGCCGACACCGCCGAAATGGCCTTCCGCGCCGCCATGACCGGCCATCAGGTCTATTCGACGCTGCACACCAATTCCGCGCTCGGCGCGATACCGCGCTTGCAAGACATCGGTATCCTGCCCGACATCCTCTCCGGCAACATTATCGGCATCGTCGCCCAGCGGCTGGTGCGGCGGCTCTGCCCGCAGTGCCGCAAGCCCTACACCGCCGAGGCTCACGAGCGCCGCCTGCTCGGCGCCGAACAGATGCGGCCGGCGCCCATCCTTTATCGCCCGGCCGGCTGCGAACGCTGCGACTATCGCGGTTATCGCGGCCGCATCGCCATCATGGAAATCATGCGCATGGACGCCGACATCGACGAATTGATCGCCCGCCGGGCCACCGCCCGTGAAATTCGCAGCGCCGCCCTGTCCAAGGGCTTCCGCCCGCTGGCCGAAGATGGTCTGCGGCGTGTGCTCGAAGGCGCCACCTCGCTTGAGGAAGTCGCGCGCGTCGTCGACCTGACGGAACGCATGTAATCCCGACTCATGGCCCTCTACGCCTACAAAGCGATGAATGGCGACGGCCGCATGGTGTTTGGTCGCATCGATGCCATCAACACCATCGATCTCGAAATGCGCCTGAAGCGTCTGGGGCTGGATTTCATCAACGGCAACCCGGTAGCGCAAGGCAGTTCACTTTTCGCCGCCAAGGTGCCGCGGCGCGAACTGATCAACTTCTGTTTCCATCTTGAGCAACTCACGCGGGCCGGCGTGTCGATCATCGAGGGGCTGGCCGACCTGCGCGACAGCATGGCCGATCCGCATTTCCGCGAGGTGATCGCCAGCCTGGTCGAAAGCATCGAAGGCGGCCAGACCCTATCGCAGACGATGGAAAACTATCCGCGGGTCTTCGACGGCGTCTTCATCAGCCTGATCCATGCCGGCGAGGACACCGGCAACCTGCCTGAAGTATTGAAAAACCTGACCGAAATGCTCAAATGGCAGGACGAGCTGGCAGCCCACACCAAGAAACTCATCATGTATCCGGCCTTTCTCGGCACCGTGGTGTTGTCAGTCACGCTGTTCATGATGATTTACCTCGTGCCCAAGATGACGGCGTTCATCAAGAACATGGGCCAGGAAATTCCGCCGCAGACCAAACTGCTCATGATGACGTCGGATTTCTTTGTCAATTACTGGTATGTCGTGATCGGCCTGCCCATCATTGTCGCCGTCTCGATCGTGCTGGCCGTGCGAGCCGACCCACGGGCGCGTTATCGCTTCGACGGCTTCAAGCTGAGCATGCCCATGATCGGCGACATCCTGCGCAAGATCATCCTGTCGCGCTTCGCCGGCCTCTTCGCCATGATGTACGCCTCCGGTATCTCGGTGCTCGACTCGATCCGCGCCACCGAAAACGCGGTCGGTAACGTCGTCATCAAGCAAGGCCTGCAAAAGGTCGGCGAGATGATCGGCGAAGGCCAGAGCATCACCGAAGCCTTCCGCAACGTCGGTCTTTTCCCGCCGCTGGTCATCCGCATGTTGCGCGTCGGCGAAAACACCGGCGCCCTCGATACCGCGCTGATCAACGTCAGCTATTTCTACAACCGCGATGTCAAGGAATCCATCGAGCGGGTGCAGGCCATGATCGAGCCGGCGATGACCATGATCGTCGGCGTCATTCTCGGCTGGGTTATGCTCGCGGTACTTGGCCCGATCTACGATGTGATCACCAAGCTCAAAACCTAGTCTCGCCAGCCTTAATCCATGTCCACCCGCCTCCTGTTCCTCGATCCCACCCGTCTGGCCACCTACCGCTGGCGGGCCGGCCATCTGCACGCCGAGGAAGCATTCTCGCCCGACGCGGCGGGAATCGAAGCATTCGGTGAATATGCGAAGAGCCACCGGACGAGCCTGTTCTACATCCTCGCCGACATCGCCGAAGAAGGCTTTCAGATCGAGGACGTTCCCTTCGCCCAAGGGAGCGACCGCAACGCTCTGTTCCGGCGCAAGCTGGCGCAGTATTTCTACGGCACGCCCTATACACTGGCCATTTCGCTCGGCCGCCGCAAGGACGGCCGCCGCGACGAGCGCATGCTTTTTGCCGCGCTGACGCGGCCGCTGCACATCGAACCGTGGCTGACCGCGCTGCGCGAAGTCGAAGCCCAGCTTGCCGGCATCTACAGTGTGCCGCTGGTCGTGCCGCCGCTGTTGCCGCTGATCGCGCAACCGGGCGAGCGCTTCGTGCTGGTAACGCTCACCCGGGGCGGCCTGCGCCAAACCTTCTACGACAACGGCCAGATTGGTTTTTCGCGCCTCACGACCCTGGCAACGGGCGCCATCGAAGAAGTAGCGCTTGCCTGCGCCGCCGAATCCGAGCGCATGGTGCAGTACCTCACCGGCCAACGGCTGATCTCGCGTGGCACGCAGCTAAGCACGCGGGTGCTGATGCACCCGGACCAGGGCAACGCCATTCGCCAGGTCTGTGTCGATACCGGCTCGGTTCATTTTGAATTTATTGACCTGATTAATCTGTCGAGCAAGGTCGGCCTGAAGACGCCACCAATAAATTCGAGCGCCGACCCTCTTTTCCTGCACCTGATGGCGCAGCGCCCGCCCCCAGAACAATTCGCCCCGCCCGCGGAACGGCACTTTTTCCGACTTGGCCAATTGCGACAGGGCTTGCGGGCTGGCGGCGCCATCGTCTTCGGCGCCTGCCTGCTCTTCGCCGGGCGCCAGGGCGTCGAATATCAGTCGATCCTGATCCGCACCGCCGACACCGCCGCGCAGGCCGCGGCCGACAAGGCACGCTACGATTCCATTTTAAATAATCTGCCGAAGATACCTCTCGGCAACGACGATTTGCGCGCCCTGATCGGCCGCTACGACCATCTGCTGGAGCGCAGCGTTGGACCGGAGCCCATGTACCTGGCGCTCTCCCGCGTACTCGACGCCTCGCCCGGCATTGAAATCACCCGGCTGAACTGGACGCTCGGCGCCGGCAAGGAAGACAAGAACACCCTCCCCTCCCCGCCGCAACAACCCGGCAGCCTGGCGCCGCCGCCAAATCAAGCTGCCGCTGTCGTTGATTCCGTCGAAATTCAGGCCCGGCTGCCTCTGGGCCTGGCCAGCGACCAACGCGCCCAACTGACCGCCATCGAGGATTTTGCCGCCGCGCTGCGCACCGCGCAGATGCAGGTGCGGATCACCAAGCAACCCTTCGAGGCCCAGTCGGACAAGGCGCTCAAGAGCGGCGCCGAGGCAGCCACGCAGGCTCAGGCGCCGCAATTCACGCTCCGCGCCATCCGGAGCATCCCATGAGCATCGCATTCACCAAGGCCGACGTTCGCCGCATCCGCTGGAGCGCGTTGCTGCTGGTGGTATTGGTGGCGCTTGGCGCGGGCGTGGTCTACCTGTCGCTGCAATTGACACAATCGGCCAAGCTCGCCGCGAAGAAAGTCGACGCCGAGCGCACTGAATTCCGCAACAAGTTGTCCCGCGCCCGCGACGAAGAGCAGGAAATCCGGGCCAAGATCGACCACTATCGAAACTTGCTCGACCGCGGCCTGATCACCACCGAAGAGCGGCTCGACTGGGTGGAACGCATCGCCACGATCAAGTCCGCACGCAAGCTCATCGACGTGCAATACGAATTGTCCCCGCAAAAACCCGTTGAGGCCGCGCTGTTGCCCGAAGGCGCAGCCGGCGGCGGCTACGAA
>JAIFMO010000221.1 GCA_020048435.1 Sulfuritalea sp. | reverse complement strand
GCCGAAGCCGTGGGAGGAAATGTCGACAAACAGGTGCGGCATGGGCTGGCTGGATGCTATCAATAGCGCGAGGTCGTATCGGTTTCGCGAGCGATGGCGAGGAAGTGGGTCAGCCGTCTCTGCGTAATTTCGCGACGGGTGACGGCGGCCTTGATCGCGCAATCGGGTTCATTTTCGTGGCGGCAGTCGCGAAAGCGGCAGTTGCCCAGATAGGGCTGGAATTCGGCGAAGCCTTGTTCGATGTCGCCGCGCGTGAGGTGGGCGAGGCCGAATTCCTGCAAGCCGGGCGAGTCGATTAGCGCGCTGGTTTCGTTAATGCGATAAAGGCGGGCGTGGGTGGTGGTGTGCTTGCCGGAATCGAGTGCGGTGGAAATCTCGCGCGTGGCAGCGCCGGCATCGGGAATCAGGGCATTGGTCAGCGTCGATTTGCCCATGCCGCTCTGGCCGACCAGCACGGTGATGTGACCTTCGAGCCAGGGTCGCAGCGGATCGATGTTGCGATGATCAGGATGCGCCGTGAGTTCGACCACGGGTAAGCCAAATTCGACAAAGGGAGCCAGTTGCGCGCGCGCTGCCGGCAAGCGATCCGTCAGGTCGGCCTTGTTGAGGGCGACGACGACGCGCATGCCTTCGTGCCGGGCGGCGACCAGCGTGCGCGAGATCAGTTCTTCGCTGAAGCCCGGTTCGGTGGCGACGACCAGCACAACTTGGCTGGCGTTGGCGGCGATGAGTTTTTGTTTCCATTGGTCGCTGCGGTAGAGCAGGGAGGTGCGCGGGGCGTGGCTCTCGATTTGCGCCTCGGTGTCGTGCAGGGCGCCGAGCTTGACGCGGTCGCCGCAGGCATAGGGACTTTTCTTGCCGCGCGGGATGCCGTTGACGCGGCGGCCGTCGTCGAGAATGATTTCGTAGTGGCGGCCGAAGGCGGCCACGATCTGGCCGGTGTTGCCTTCGGCGGCGTGGCTCACTTGAACTTGTAGAACTGCTGGGCGAGGTAAGCCGCGATATTGGCTTCGTCCTCGGGGAAGAGCTTGGCGCCGGTCTGTGCGCTGCACATGGCAACGCGCTGGCCCAGTGCGGTGGCATCCTTGATCTTGTGGTCAGGGCGGGTGTAGGCGGCGCTGCCATCACCGCCCCAACGCTGCACATGGCAGCCGACGCACTGCTTGTCATGCAGGGTCTTGCCGGCCTTGATGTCTGCTTTGGCGGTGGCCTTGTTGTCGGTCTTGCCCTCGGCTGAAAAAGTCGGCGCTAGCGGTACGGCAAACAAGGCGGCGAAGGCGAGAAAATTCAGGATGGGGCGACGGGTATTCATACGGAAATCCTTTCAGGCGGTCTTGAGGTGGGCAATGCGCTGGCTGGCGGGCGGGTGCGAATCGTGGAACAGCGAATGCAGCGGGTCGGGCGTCAGCGTGGCGGCATTGTCGCGGTAGAGCTTGACCAGCGCGGCAATCAGGTCGGCGCCGGCGGCTTGCTTGGCGGCATAGGCGTCGGCTTCGAATTCGTGGCGGCGCGACAGCGCGGACATCAGCGGCCCGAAAGGAAAGATGAATACCGGCAGCACCAGCGAGAACAGGATCAGGGCCATCGCCGTGCCACCTTGGGCGACATTCAGACCGGCATAAAACCAGGGCTGGTCGATCAGTTGGCCGAGCAGCCAGAGGAAGACAAGGAACAGCGCGGCCATGACGGCGATGCGCTGCCAGACGTGGCGGTGCTTGAAGTGGCCGAGTTCGTGGGCGAGCACCGCCTCGACTTCGGCCGGCGCGAGCTTTTCCAGCAGGGTGTCGAAGAAGACGATGCGTTTCGAGCGGCCGAAACCGGTGAAGTAGGCATTGCCGTGCGCCGAGCGTTTCGAGCCGTCCATCACGAACAGGCCCGAACTGGCGAAACCGCAGCGCGTCAGCAGGGCTTCGATGCGGCGCTTGATGTCACCGTCGGGCAGGGGTGTGAACTTGTTGAACAGCGGCGCGATCAGCGTCGGGTAGAGCAGCAGCACCAGCAGGTTGAAGCCCAGCCAGGTGACCCAGACGTATAGCCACCACAGCGGCCCCATGGCGCCCATCAGCCACAGCACGGCCCAGAGCAGCGGGCCGCCGATGAGGACGGTGAGCAGGAGTTGCTTGGCCAGGTCAGCGACGTAGAGCGCCGGCGTCATCTTGTTGAAACCGAAGCGTGCTTCGACGGCAAAGGTGCGGTAGAGCGAAATGGGCAGGCCAATGATGAATCCGGTCATGCCGACGAGGGCAAACAGCGTCAGGCCGTGGGCAGGGCCGTCGCCGCCAAGCAGTTCGCGGGCGAAACGGTCGATAGCCGACAGCCCGCCGCCAAAGGTGAACACCAGCAGCAGCGAGGTATCCACCGCGAGTTCAATAAGGGCCAGGCGCGTTTTCGCGCGGGTGTAATCGGCGGCGCGGCGGTGGTCATCCAGCGAAATGCGGCTGGCGAATTCGGCCGGTACGGCGTCGCGATGGGCGGCGACGTGGCGCAACTGACGCAGTGACAGCCATGCGCGCAACCCGGTGGTCAGTGTGAGCGCGATGAGAAAAACCAGCGAAAACGCGGCAGGTGAAAGTGCGGGGAGAAACGTAGAAGAGAAAATGTCGGTCATTGGGCGTTACTGTGGCAGGACGACCCCGTGGCCCGTCAGCCAGGGTTTGTCGAGTTCCCACTGGATGTACTTGATGCCACCTTGCGACGCGGCAATTGCCGCAGCCTCGGATTGAACCAGTGCGAGATCGGTTTCGGCGGCGATGAATGCAATATCGTTGGGATTCTTGACGTTGATTTCCGGGTGAATGACCCCGATGAAACGAAAGGCGGGAACATCGACGTTCCGCGGCGTGCTCATCACCGCTGTTTCGCCCTGCACCCGGATGACGCGAAATTGGTAGGGGTAATTTTTGAGTTTGATACTGCCCTTGGCTTCGATGGCGGCGTTGAGTTCCCGGGTGCGCCCATCCGGTCGCTGGATAATCCAGTCAGCCAGGAACGCCAGGATGAGGGCCAGCACGATCCATTGCCAAGAGGCTAATTTTGGAATCCGGTTCAAGATCAGGCGAGGGGTCATCACTGTTATGAATGTCAAAAATAAGGCGGGTAAGCGATCATGCGCTTGATCGCCGATTCTACCTTCCGGGATGCCGGCTGGCGTTCAGGGGGTGGTGTTCCCGATCAATGCTTCCGTTCGATCAGTTCGATTTTGTAACCGTCCGGGTCGGTGACAAAGGCAATGACCGTGGTGCCGCCCTTCATTGGTCCGGCTTCACGCGTCACCGTGCCGCCACGACGCTTGATCTCGGCACAGGACTCGGCGGCGTCGGTCACTTCGATGGCCAGATGGCCAAACCCGGCGCCCAGATCATAGTGATCGATGCCCCAGTTGTAGGTCAACTCGATGACGGTGTTGTCCCGCTCGTCACCGTAACCGACAAAGGCAAGGGTGAACTTGCCTTCGGGATAGTCGTTCCGTCGCAGCAGGCGCATGCCGAGTACTTTGGTGTAAAAATCGATCGAGCGATCAAGATCGCCGGTCCGGATCATGGTGTGCAGTAGGCGCATGGGGCTTTCCTTGATGGAAATTATTTCGGTGGTCAGTGTTGGACAATGCCTTTGTACAGGAAAAGTGCATACGCGCCGAGCAGACCAACGCCCAAGAAGCGCGGCAGGCGGCCAAACAGGGCAATAGAGAGAAAGTGAATCGCGCCGGCACCGAGGATGATATAGACGCCCGTCTGAAAAAAGGCGGGAACGTGGATTGTGTCGAATAACGCAAACAGCCCGATGCACATCGGAATGGAAATATGGCCGTCGCCAATTTGCGAACTTACAACGATATCCGGCCTTCCGATGCGAGCGTAATACATGGCGAGGAATGCGTTGGGCAATACCATCAGCGCGCCACTTAACCAGCCCAGATTGGCAAAACTGAAAAGCTGGCTTTCACCCTTGGCGACCCAGGTAACAAGGTGATCGACACTCAGGAAGATGCCATAGGAACTGGCGGCGATAAGCAGCAAGTCGATCGCGATCGACCAGTGAATGCTCCTGTTTTTCCTGACGTTGTTCTTGAGTATTTCAAACACATGCAACATCTGCCAGAACAAAAATAGTCCGACCAGAACCAGGCCGTCATAGAAATCGAGGATACCGTCCTTGGCGAGCGCCCATAGCGTGCCAGTGAATAAGAACAGGGCAATCAACGTAAACAACAGGTCAAGCCGGTACAGTCGGTAAAAGTCGGTACGCTTCTTCGCTTTGCTGCCGGAACCGCCCTTGGGCATGATGGCCGACGAACAAAATATCGCGGCAAATCCGAGGATGAGCGTCAAGTTAGTGACATTATTGACAAGGCTGTTCTCGATGACGAGCCTGCCATTGCCGCCTGACCGGCTCATCACATAGGCGAAGATGAGATTGGCGGCCCCGGAGCAGTAAGGCATGATCAGCGTGCCGAGTATCGTTCCTTCGAAGCCCTTGTTTTCCATCGCGTGAAGGCGCCAAATCATCAAAATGGATGCCACCACAAACAAGGCGAGCAGCGCCAAGGGATTGGATAAGTAGGTTGCGAAAGGGAGATTTACGCTATACACGTTGGCGCGCGGAAGGAGATGGACATGATTGGAGGATGACGATTTTGTCGAATAGCGATGGTCTGGGCGGCTAATTGCCCGGATAGGCGACGAATGGCGACGATAGCATTAACGGACAATCTTCCTGATCAATCGAGGTTCTAATGGAAAGCGCATCATATCTTCCCGCCGATGGCATTGCTGAACGCATCGTCCGACATTTTCAGGCAGAGGGGTTTGCGGGAATATCCGAGGCGCTGATCATCAGGATATGCCTCAGAAGCGGCGACCGAAAGGAAATTGATGCGGCGTTCGACGCCGCGGCGGCGCATGAGAAAATGCCGCCCGTACATGAACATTTCGAGATCCGCCCCTTCGGACACTTTGCGGATTCCCGTAGTTTTGCAGCAGCGAAGGCGGCGATTCAATCAGACTTTACCTCAAGCCTCCGTATAGAGCTGCCGCGCGTGTTTTTCGATCCGGCCCCCGTCGTGATTGATGACGCTCTCGCGAGCGGTACAAAGTACGACGCAATGGTAAAACTTGCCGACAATATCGATGGGTACGCTTTCGCTATCCTGCTGAACGATCCGGATTCCTCTTTCTTCGACTATCTCGGCACCCATCACGGCAACGATTGGCAAAAGATCATGGGTAATTTCGAAACCACGGCGGTATCCTTCGCCACGGAAATCGATCTGCTCTGATCGGCTCGACTACCGCACGTTACAAAGGAATTGTTGATCATGGCACAGGACCAAAATGCCCTCGTCTGGCTTGATATGGAGATGACGGGGCTCGAACCCGACAAGGATTGCATCATCGAACTGGCGATGGTGATTACCAATTCGCAGCTCGAACTCGTTGCCGAAAGCGCGGTGTGGGTGGTACATCAGTCCGATAGCGTACTCGATGGCATGGACGACTGGAACAAGAACACCCACGGCAAGACCGGATTGGTGCAGAGGGTCAAGGACTCGGTGCTGGGCGAGGCCGAGGTCGAGGCGCAGGCGCTCGATTTTCTCAAGCGGCATGTGCCGGCGGGCAAGTCGCCAATGTGCGGCAACTCGATCTGCCAGGATCGCCGTTTCATGGCGCGCTACATGCCGAAGCTGGAAACCTATTTTCACTATCGCAACCTTGACGTGTCGACGCTCAAGGAGTTGTGCAAGCGGTGGGTTCCGGCCATTGCCAAGGGTGTCAAGAAAGGCGGCAAGCACGAGGCCTTGGCTGACATCTACGAGTCCATCGAGGAACTCAAGTATTACCGCGAGCATTTCCTGAAGGTGTAGCTTGCACTTTCCGGCATGGGCCGATTGTCATGAGGCAATCGTTTAAAGTGGCCTGCTTCAGGTGGCCGCTCGCGATCGGTTCAGTCCCGTCGGTACAGTCGCAGCCGTTCGTTCTTGTCGCCGGGGCGCCAACCTTCCCAAATCCGGTGCCAGCCAGGATGCGACTCTTCGCGCAGCGGTCCCTGCGCCAGCAGCAAGGGGCAATTGCCGCTGCCCTTATGGTGGTATTGTGTGCGGATGCCGGCGAAATAGTCGAGCGAGGCGCGCTGGGGCAGGCCGAGGCCGCTGCGCGCGATGCAACGGCCCCCGATGGCTTGCCGGGCGATGGCGTCGCGCAGGGAGGCCGCCACCGGACGATAGGTCTTGCCGAAGTCGATCCAGGGCAGCCATAGCGCGATCAGAAGCACCCAGCAAACGGTGAGACCGATGGCCCAATGGGTAATTGCGCGCCAGGGGGAACGTGGCAGCAGGGCCAGCGTGGCAATCCAGATCAGGGTGGCCGTCAGTGCCAGGGCCAGGCTCGGCCAGGGAATATGGGCGACGAAGCCGGGCGCGAGCTTGGCGAAGTTGTGGGCGATCTGGGCAGGAACGCCGGCCAGCATGGCGCTGCCGCCGAGCCAGATGAGCCCGGCCAGTAGGGTGAAGGTCATCATGCCGAACCAGTCCAGGGCGTTGGTAGCGCCGCGCCGCAGGTATCCGGCACTGCCGGCGGCGAGCAGGATCAGCGGCAGCAGCACCGGTAGCGCGTGCAACGCGTGGGCCTCGCGCGGAATCAGCCAGAGCAGGCCAAGCAGGGTGCCGGCAAGCGGCAGCAGCAGGGCCGGTTCGGCGATGCGCCGACGTTGGCTCCACAGTGCCCAGACGGCTATCGGCCATACGGGCCATGCTGCCCAACTGATGAGTTCAAGCAGGTCGCCGCTGGAACTGCTCGGTGCGCGCGGGCTCAATTGGTAAAGCTCGTTGGACCACCAGGCGGCGAGGTGTCCAGGGGCTTCGAGTGACAGGGTCAGCGGCCAGGAGAGCGCCAGGATGAGCGTCGTCGCCAGCGCAATGCCGATACCTGCCAGCGGGCGCTCGCCGCGCAGGCGGGGGCTGGCCAGCAGCAGGAGCAGGGGCAGGGTGATGGCGATGGCGGTAATGCCATCGGCCAGGAATCCCGCGCCGGCGCCGATGCCGAGCAGCGTGCCGCCGCGCAGTGGCTGTGTTGGCAGCAGCGCCAGTCCCCAATAGGCGAGGGCCTGGCCGGCGAGCAGGGCGGCGGCCGGATGGGCATCGTGCAGCGGTACCAGCAGGCCGAGGGTGCCAATCGCTAGTAACGGGGCGGCTAGACCCGCTTCGCGGCCGTACAGGGTGCGGGCGGCGCCGGCAAGCGCCAGCAGGGTGATGCCGCCGAACAGCGTTGTTGCCAGTCGTGCCGCGTCGTGCAATGGCAGCAGCACTTGCAGCGACCAAGCCAGTGCGGCGGCGACCCAGTGATAGAGCGGTGCGACACCCGCCCAGGGTTCACCGGCCACTTTAGGGATCAGCCAGCCGCCATCGCGAAGAAAGCTGCTGACTACGCCAAGGTGAATGGCGTCGTCGGTTTTCCACGGGTCGTGGCCGATGACACCCGCGATCAGCCACGTCGCACAAAGCAGCAGCAGCGCCGCGCCGCTCAGCGGCAGGGCAGCCGACTGCTTGGCGAGGGTGGCGGGTGCGGGGGGCGGCATGTAAAACAAAAAGGCAGCCTAAGCTGCCTTTTGTCTTGCGTCGTTGCGTTCAGGCTGCCGTGCTCTTGGCGTACTTCTGGCGGAAGCGCTCGACGCGGCCGGCGGTATCGACGATCTTCTGCTTGCCGGTGTAGAACGGGTGGCAGGCTGAGCAAACTTCGATATGCAGCGGCTTGGTGTTGGTCGAACGAGTCGAGAAAGCGGCGCCGCAGGAGCAGGTCACCTGAATTTCGTCGTACTTGGGATGGATGCCTTCTTTCATTTCACTGTCCTCTTTGCCTCGCTCCTCAGGGTGGGTGGAGCGGAAAACGCGCAATTATCCTCAAGAATCGTCGCAAAATCAACAACTATCAACCGCGACGCATGGCGTCGAAGAACTCGCCATTATTTTTCGTGGCCTTGATCTTGTCGAGCAGGAATTCCATCGCCTCGAGATCGTCCATGTTGTAGAGCAGTTTTCGTAGTATCCACATCTTTTGCAGCACGGAGGGTTCGAGCAGAAGTTCCTCGCGACGGGTGCCGGAGCGATTGACGTTGATCGCGGGGTAGACCCGTTTCTCGGCCATCTTGCGGTCGAGGTGGATTTCCATGTTGCCGGTGCCCTTGAACTCTTCGTAGATCACCTCGTCCATGCGGCTGCCGGTGTCGACCAGCGCCGTGGCGATGATGGTGAGCGAGCCGCCTTCTTCAAGATTGCGCGCGGCGCCGAAGAAGCGCTTGGGTTTTTGCAGGGCGTTGGCATCCACGCCGCCGGTGAGCACTTTGCCAGAGGCTGGTTGCACCGTGTTATAGGCGCGGGCGAGACGGGTGATGGAGTCGAGCAGGATGACGACGTCTTTCTTGTGCTCGGTCAGCCGCTTGGCTTTTTCGATCACCATCTCGGCCACTTGAACATGGCGTGTGGCCGGTTCGTCGAAGGTCGAGGCCACCACTTCGCCGCGCACGGTGCGTGTCATCTCGGTGACTTCCTCCGGGCGCTCGTCGATCAGCAGCACGATGAGTACGACATCCGGATGGTTGGCGGTGATGGCGTGGGCGATGTGCTGCATCAGCACGGTCTTGCCGGCCTTGGGCGGGGAAACGATCAGTCCACGCTGGCCCTTGCCGATGGGCGCGATCATGTCGATGACACGACTGGTGATGTTTTCTTCGGCGCGGATATCGCGTTCGATCCGCAGGTGTTCGGTCGGGTGTAGCGCCGTCAGGTTTTCAAAGAGGATCTTGTTCTTGCACGCTTCGGGCGATTCGCCATTGACCTTGTCGAGCTTGACCAGTGCGAAGTACCGCTCGCCTTCCTTCGGCGTGCGAATTTCGCCTTCGATGGTGTCGCCGGAACGCAGGTTGAAGCGGCGCACCTGCGAGGGCGAAACGTAGATGTCGTCGGTGCCGGCGAGGTAGGAAATGTCCGGCGAACGAAGGAAACCATAACCGTCAGGCAGGACTTCGAGGCAGCCGTCGCCCCAGATACATTCGCCCTTTTTGGCGTGCTGCTTGAGCAGGGCGAAGATCAGTTCCTGCTTGCGCAGGCGGTTGGCGCCGTCGATGCCGTTGGCGTTGGCCATTTCCAGCAACTGACTGACATGGTGATTCTTGAGCTCAGAGAGGTGCATGAGGCGTAGGAGAAATTATGCGGAGTTTATGCGTTGAGATGCGTTCAGGCCTGGGGCCGCGCGGATAATGCGGCGGAATTCGGGCCGGCAACGGGCGAAAAAACAGGGGGGAGGAGACAGGAAATGCCGAAGGCGGGAGGGGCAGCGAGTGAAACCAGGGGGGACAAAACCAATTGGCGGCGCGATCAACGAGAAAGGCAGAAGGCGGCGCGCGCCTGAATCCTGTGTGTCGCAGACGGTGGATTCAGGCGCGGACTGTAGCGGTATCAGAGATTGCTGTCAATGAAGGCGGTAAGTTGCGATTTTGACAGGGCGCCGATCTTGGTGGCTTCGACGTTGCCGCCCTTGAACATGATCAGCGTCGGAATGCCGCGAATGCCGTATTCGCCGGGTGTCTTGGGATTTTCGTCGATGTTGAGTTTGGCCACCTTGAGTTTGCCGGCATAGTCGCGGGCAACGTCGTCAAGAAGCGGTGCAATCATCTTGCAGGGGCCGCACCATTCGGCCCAGTAGTCGACGATGACGGGAGTGGCGGATTCCAGCACTTCGCTCTTGAAGGTGGCATCGGTGACATAAACGATGTGTTCACTCATTTGAACCTCTTGCGTATGGGTAGGGTTGGGGCCCGTCGTGGGTAAGGGATGACCACGTGCGGCGGATAGTGCCGCGAGGCGAGCCTGGACCGCATCCTAGCAAAAAATGCAGCCTTCCGGAATGACTACGTGTTCACCTATACTCAAACAATCCGCCAAGAATGAATGGAAATGCAGCCATGACCTATGTTGTGACCGAATCGTGCATCAAATGCAAATACACCGATTGCGTAGACGTTTGCCCGGTCGATTGCTTTCGCGAGGGGCCGAATTTTCTGGTGATCGATCCGGATGAATGCATCGATTGCACCTTGTGCGTCGCGGAGTGTCCCGCCGAAGCTATTTTCGCCGAGGACGATCTGCCCGCGGCGCAGCGAGGCTTCATCGCCCTCAACGCCGAGTTAGCCAAACTATGGCCGGCGATTGTCGAGCGCAAGGAACCGCCGGCCGATGCCGACCTCTGGCTCAAGGTCGCGGAAAAACTGAAGCTGCTGGAACGGTGACCGCATGGAGAAAGTGTGGCTGAAAAGCTACCCGGCAGGTGTGCCCGCCGATGTCGATCTCGATGAATTCCGTTCCCTGAACGAACTCTTCGCTCGTAGCGTGGCGGCCTTCGGGCCACGCTGCGCCTACATCAGCATGGGCAAGGCCTTGAGCTATGCCGGGCTTGACCGGTATGTGAGCAACTTTGCCGCCTACCTGCAAGTGGAGTTAAAGCTGGCTCGCGGCACGCGTGTGGCGTTAATGTTGCCCAATATTCTGCAATATCCGGTCTGCCTGTTCGGCGCCTTGCGGGCGGGTTGTGTCGTGGTGAACTGCAATCCGCTCTATACCGCACCCGAACTGCGACACCAGTTGGCCGACAGCGGCGCCGAGGTCATCGTCGTTCTGGAAAATTTTGCTCATGTGCTGCAAGTCGCCTTGCCGCAGACGTCGATACGCCACATCGTCATCACGCGGCTGGGCGACATGCTCGGCTTTCCGAAAGGGCCGCTGGTCAATTTCGTCGTGAAGCACATCAAGAAGCGGGTGCCCGCGTGGTCCCTGTCGGGCGCGGTGGCCTGGCCGACGGCACTGGCACGCGGCGCCGCGCTGCTCCCGGTATCCTCGGCGCCACCGGATGTCGGTCATGACGATATCGCCTTTCTGCAGTACACCGGCGGTACTACTGGCGTGTCGAAAGGGGCCGTCCTTACCCACGGCAACATTGTCGCCAACCTGCAACAGGCGCAGGCCTGGCTCAAGCCCTTCGTGCGGGAACACGAACTGATCGTGACCGCACTGCCGCTCTACCATGTCTTTGCCCTGACCGCGAATTGCCTGACTTTTTTCAAGCTCGGCGCCACCAATCTGTTGATCGCCAATCCGCGCGACATCCCAGGTTTCATCAAGGCGTTGGCCCGACACAAATTCACGATCATTACCGGCGTGAATACGCTGTTCAATGCCTTGCTCAATCATCCGGATTTCATCAAGCTGGACTTTTCGGCCCTGCATTTCAGTCTGGGCGGCGGCATGGCCGTGCAGAAATCGGTGGCCGACAAGTGGCGGGAGGTCACGGGTTGCACACTGATCGAAGCCTATGGTCTGACCGAGGCTTCACCCGCGGTGACGATCAATCCCTTCGACCTGCCCGCCTTCAACGGTTCCATCGGCCTGCCGTTGCCTTCGACGGAGGTTGTCATTCGCGACGATACCGGGAGGGATGTGGCCCCGGGTGAATCTGGCGAACTCTGCGTGCGCGGCCCGCAGGTGACTGGCGGCTACTGGCAGCGCCCGGACGAGACCGCCGAGGCGATGACGGCGGACGGTTTTCTGCGTACCGGCGATATTGCAACGATGGACGAGAGCGGTTATGTGCGCCTGATCGACCGCAAGAATGACACGATCCTTGTGTCTGGCTTCAATGTTTATCCCAACGAAATCGAAGCTGTCGCCGCGATGCATCCGGGCGTGCTTGAATCTGCGGCGGTGGGCGTGCCCGATCCGCATTGCGGCGAGTCGGTCAAGCTGTTCGTGGTGAAGCGTGATCCGCTACTGACTGCGGCGGAACTGGTGGCACACTGCCATGAAAGCCTGACACGTTACAAGGTGCCGCATGCCGTTGAATTTCGCGAACACTTGCCGAAGAACAACGTCGGCAAGATCCTGCGGCGGGCGCTACGCGAGCAGGTGGAAAAATCGGCGGAGCAATAGACAAAGAAGCAGACAAAGAAGCAGACAGAGCAGCAGGCGGCAAAAAGTCGGCGCTAGCGGTACGGCAACGCGCGCCTGGCAGGTGCCGCAAGCGGCCATGCTAAACTCGACGCGTCTATTTTCAGGGGTATTGGGGGTATTGGCATGGCTGGCAACACCTTCGGCACGCTGTTCCGCGTGACTTCTTTCGGCGAATCGCATGGGCCGGCTATCGGCTGCGTCGTCGATGGTTGCCCGCCGGGTCTCGAAATCAACGAAGCCGACATTCAGGCCGAACTCGACCGGCGCAAGCCGGGCACCTCGCGTCATGTCACGCAGCGCCGCGAAGACGACACGGTCGAGATTCTTTCGGGTGTGTTCGATGGCAGGACGACCGGCACGCCGATCGCTTTGCTGATCCGCAACACCGACCAGCGCAGCAAGGATTACGGCAACATCGCGCAGACTTTCCGGCCGGGCCACGCTGATTACACCTATTGGCGGAAATACGGCATCCGCGACCACCGTGGTGGCGGGCGTTCGTCGGCGCGCGAGACGGCGGTGCGCGTCGCCGCCGGCGCCATTGCGCGCAAGTGGTTGCTAAGCCGCTACGGCGTCACGATCCGTGGCTGGATGAGCCAACTGGGGCCCATCGAGATTCCTTTTGTCGACGCCCTCGCCATCGATGGCAATCCGTTTTTCGCGCCCAACGTGGCCATCGTGCCGCGGCTTGAGGCCTACATGGACGAGTTGCGCAAGGCGGGTGATTCTGTCGGCGCACGGATCACGGTGGTGGCGTCCAATGCCCCGGTTGGCTGGGGCGAACCGGTCTATGACCGGCTTGACGCCGAGATCGCCCACGCCATGATGGGCATCAACGCCGTCAAGGGGGTGGAGATTGGCGCGGGCTTTGCCTCGGTGACACAGCTAGGCAGCGAACACGGCGACGAAATGACGCCGGCGGGCTTCGCCAGCAATCACGCCGGCGGCATTCTCGGTGGCATTTCCACCGGTCAGGATATTGTCGTCAATATCGCCATCAAGCCGACATCGAGCATTCGCCTGCCACGCCGTTCCATCGATATCCAGGGCAAACCGACCATCGTCGAGACGCACGGTCGCCACGATCCTTGCGTCGGCATTCGTGCCACGCCCATCGCCGAATCCATGCTCGCCCTGGCACTGGCCGATGCCGCGCTGCGCCACCGCGCCCAATGCGCCGACGTGCATTGTCCCCTGCCTGCGATTCCGGGGCGGCTGTTAAAATAACCCGCAAACAACCACATACCCCACATACCACTTGGAGGAGTGCACCCATGAACGTCGACCATCATGATCTCTACACCGATTTCCCCGAAATGCGCGACGCCATCGACGTGCTGAAGGGAAATAATGCCCACTTTTCCCGTTCGTTCGCCACCTATAGCCGTCTTACTGGCAGGGTCGAAGACCTTGAGGCGCACGACATGCCCGTCGGCGATTTCACCATCGAAGACATGAAGAAGCAGCGCGTCAAACTTAAAGACGAGCTCTATCACATACTCCTCGCCTTCCGCTCCGGCCAGCAGCACAAATAATCGGTAGCGCGGGGCGCGCCTTCGCCCAGACCCGCATCAACCACCGCTACTCGCTTCGGTCCGCGCCCCGCATGCGTTCTTCTTCTTACTGGCGGCTGTCCGCCTGGTATTTTTACTACTTCGCCTTCATCGGCGCCTTCGCGCCGTATTTCACCCTTTATCTCCAATCGCTGGGCCAGAGCGCCTTCGCCATCAGCGTCCTCATGGCACTGATGCAGGTCATGCGCCTGGTGGCGCCCAACCTGTGGGGCTGGCTGGCCGACCGTCTTGGCCACAAGGTGGCTATCGTGCGGATTTCAGCGGCGTTGTCGCTGACGGGATTTGCGGCTTTTTTCTTCACGCAGGAGTTCGCCGGGTTGTTTCTCGCCATGGCGCTGATGGCGTTTTTCTGGAGCGCGTCGTTGCCCTTGGTCGAGGCGCTAACCCTCACTGCCTTGCGCGATAAGCCAGATCGCTACGGTCAGATCCGGTTGTGGGGGTCGGTTGGGTTCATCGTCGCCGTGACGGGAGCGGGCGCCCTGCTCGATGTCGCCGGACTGCCTGCGCTGCTCTGGATTTGCCTGGGCATCATGGTGGGTATCTTGCTGATGTCGTTGTTGCTGGTCGAGGAACGGCCGCCAGCCGTGGAAACGGAGCATGCGTGGCTGGGCGCGGGGCTGCGGCGTCCGGAAGTCGTCGCCTTCATGGTGGCCTGCTTCTTCATGTCGGCGGCACACGGCCCCTTCTACTTTTTCTACTCGATTCATCTCGATGCCGCCGGCTACGACAAGACCACGGTGGGGGCGCTGTGGTCTTTGGGCGTGGTCGCGGAGATCTTTATCTTTATCTACATGCCGCGACTGCTGGGAATTTTTTCCTTGCGGACCCTGTTGCTTGCCAGCTTTGCCCTGGCCGTGTTGCGCTTTATCCTGATCGGCTGGGGCGTCAACTCGCTCATCCTGCTGCTGGCTGCCCAGGTCATGCATGGCGCCACTTTCGGCATCTTCCATGCCGGCGCGGTGGCGACGCTCAATCGCTGGTTTTTGCCGCAACAGCAGGCCAGCGTACAGGCCGTTTATGGCAGTATTTCATTCGGTGCCGGCGGCATGCTCGGCGGTCTGGTTGCCGGCCAGGGCTGGGAACGGCTGGGGCCCGAGACGACTGCGCCTGCCGCCCCCGTGCATTGAGGAGCGAATGATGCGTATCGCGAGTCTGCTGGTTATTTTGTTGCTTGGTGCCTGCCAGAGCGTGCCGATTACTGGACGCAGTCAGTTACAAATCATGTCGGAGGGAGCCGAAGCCAGTCTCGGTCTCTCGGCCTTCCAGGACGTATTACAGAAGGAGAAAATTTCTACCGATACGGCGCTCAACGCGATGGTGACGCGCGTTGGCAGTCGCATTGCCGTGGCGACCGGGCGCACCAACTACAAGTGGGAATTCAAGGTTATCGAAAACGATAAGCTCGCCAATGCCTTTTGCCTGCCGGGCGGCAAGGTGGCGGTCTATACCGGAATCATGCCGTTTGCCAAGGACGAAGCAGGCCTTGCGGCGGTCATCGGCCACGAAGTGGCCCATGCCATCGCCCGTCACGGCGGCGAGCGCATGAGCCAGCAATTGTTGCTGGAAGGCGTCACGCTGGCGGCGGCGGTGAGCGTCAAGGACGAGCGCAAGGCGGATCTCTACGCCACCCTGCTGGGTGTTGGCGCCACCTTCGGTATTCTGTTGCCGTACTCTCGCCTGCACGAATCGGAGGCCGACCGCATGGGGCTGATCTACATGGCCAAGGCCGGCTACGACCCGCGCGCCGCGCGCGATCTGTGGGTACGCATGGCCGCGCACGACAAGGCGCAGGGCAAGCCGCCGGAATGGCTGTCCACGCACCCGGCCGACGAGAAACGCATTCGCCAGATCGAGCAGTGGCTGCCCGAGGCAGCCTCGTACTATCACCCTGTGCGATAATTTCAGGCTCGTCGCAGGATCAGTCCGCAGGATCAGCCACTTATGCCGAAATTGCCCTGCGACGCACCAATCAACCCCGGCTGTTTGCAGAGGAAAATCCCATGAAGATTTGCGTATTGCCGGGTGACGGCATCGGTCCCGAGATTACCGCCGAGGCGGTACGGGTGCTCATGGCGCTCGATATGAAATTCGAGATGGAAGAGGCTCTGCTCGGCGGTTGCGCCGTGGATGCCGCGGGTAGTCCCTACCCCGAGGCGACACAGAAGCTGGCGCAGGCGGCCGACGCCGTGCTGCTCGGCGCCGTCGGCGGGCCGCAGTGGGACAACAATCCGCGCGAATTGCGGCCCGAGCGCGGTCTGCTCGGCATCCGCAAACAGCTTGGCCTGTTTGCGAACCTGCGACCGGCGATTCTCTATCCCGAACTCGCCAATGCCTCGACACTGAAACCCGAGGTCGTCGCCGGACTTGACATCCTGATCGTGCGCGAACTTACCGGCGACATTTACTTTGGCCAGCCGCGTGGCATCGAGATGCGCGATGTCGACGGCAAGCACCAGCGCTTCGGCTTCAACACCATGCATTACACCGAAAGCGAGATCCGCCGCATCGTGCGCGTTGCCTTTGATGCGGCGAGAAAACGCAACAAGCGTGTCTGCTCGGTCGATAAAATGAACGTGCTCGAATGCACCCAGTTGTGGCGCGACGTCGCCACCGAGGTGGCCGACGAATACGCGGACGTCGAACTCTCTCACATGCTGGTCGACAATGCCGCCATGCAGTTGGTGAAGAACCCGAAGCAGTTCGACGTAATTGTCACCGGCAACATGTTCGGCGACATCCTCTCCGACGAAGCATCGATGCTCACCGGTTCCATCGGCATGCTGCCATCGGCGTCGCTCGACGAGAACAACAAGGGGCTCTACGAGCCATCGCACGGTTCGGCGCCGGATATCGCCGGCAAGGGCGTGGCCAATCCGCTGGCGACCATCCTGTCGGCGGCGATGATGCTGCGCTATACCTTCAATCGGGAAGAGGCGGCGCAGCGCATCGAGACCGCCGTGAAGAAGGTGCTGTCGCAAGGTTTCCGCACCGGTGATATCTTCGAGCCGGGAATGAAAAAAGTCGGCACCAAGGAAATGGGCGACGCCGTGCTGGCGGCGCTGTGAAATTTAGTCGGGGTCAATGAATATGAAAAAAGTGGGACTGGTCGGATGGCGTGGCATGGTCGGCTCGGTGCTGATGCAGCGCATGCGCGACGAAGGCGATTTCAAGTTGATCGAGCCGGTGTTCTTTACCACCTCGAACGTTGGTGGCACGGGGCCGGCGGAAGCGGGCGGCGCGGCTCTCAAGGATGCGACGGACATCGAAGCGCTGAAGGCACTCGATATCGTCATTACCTGCCAGGGCGGTGATTACACCAAGGAAGTCTTTCCCAAGCTGCGCGCGGCCGGCTGGAATGGCTACTGGATCGACGCGGCTTCCAGTCTGCGCATGGCCGACGACGCCATCATCATCCTCGATCCGGTGAACCTTGACGTCATCAAGAATGGACTGGTCAGAGGCGTTAAAAACTACATCGGCGGCAACTGCACGGTATCGCTGATGCTGATGGGGTTGGGCGGCCTCTTTCACCACGATCTGGTCGAATGGGTGTCGGCCATGACCTATCAGGCTGCCTCCGGCGCCGGCGCG
The DNA here is from genome assembly GCA_020048435.1 of Sulfuritalea sp. Lineage (GTDB taxonomy): Bacteria > Pseudomonadota > Gammaproteobacteria > Burkholderiales > Rhodocyclaceae > Sulfurisoma. The sequence goes on along the minus strand of JAIFMO010000221.1, from coordinate 20,764 downwards.
CAGAACATGCGTGAACTGTTGGCGCAGATGGGTGTGCTGCATGATGCCGTGAAGGCCGAGTTGGCCGATCCAGCCTCGGCCATCCTCGACATCGACCGCAAGGTGGCCGAAACCATGCGCGCCGCTTCGTTCCCGACCAAAAATTTCCGTGGCGTGCCGCTGGCCGGTAGCCTGATTCCGTGGATCGACGTGCCGATCGAAGGCGGTCAGTCGAAGGAGGAATGGAAGGGCGGCGCCGAGTGCAACAAGATTCTTGGCAGACCGGCCTTTCGTTCGCCTGGCAGCATTCCCATCGACGGTCTGTGCGTGCGTGTCGGCGCCATGCGCTGCCATTCGCAGGGGTTGACCATCAAGCTGAAGAAGGATGTGCCGCTCGACGAGGTCAGCGACATCCTGGCGAAAGCGAACGATTGGGTGAAGGTGGTGCCGAACGAGCGCGAGATTTCCGAACGCGAACTGACGCCTGCCGCCGTCACCGGCACGCTGGCCGTGCCGGTCGGCCGCTTGCACAAGCTGGCCATGGGCCCCGACTACCTCGGCGCCTTCACCTGCGGCGATCAATTGCTATGGGGCGCCGCCGAGCCGTTGCGACGGATGCTGCGCATCGTGTTGGATTGATGTCACTACAGACTTGCGTGCTGTAGCTGATGCATCGGTTGAGCTTGCATCGCTATGTCTATGATGTTATTTTGATTGCTGGAAAATGTTCCCCACGGGGAGGCACTGTGCAAAAACGACAAAAGCGAATCAATTTCAAGGCTTCCGCACTTGCGGTGGCTCTGGCCACGTTGCCTCTGGTCGCGGGAGCGGCCGGCCTTGGCAAGCTGACGGTTCTATCCTCGCTGGGGCAGCCGCTCAGAGCGGAGATCGAGGTGTCTGCCTCGCGCGAGGAGGTCTCGACGCTGGCCTCGCGAATCGCCTCTGCTGAAGCCTTCAAACAGCAGGGCGTCGAATATACGGCCGCGCTCTCAGGTATCAAGATGGTCGTCGAGAAACGATCAAGTGGCCAGCCTTACGTGCGACTGAGCAGTGATCGCGCAATCAACGATCCCTTCGTGAATATGCTGGTGGAGTTGTCTTGGGGTTCTGGCCGCCTGGTGCGCGAGTACACTTTCCTGCTTGATCCTCCGGCCGAAGTCACCAGCAAAGCCACTGCCATGCCGGTGAGTGCGCCGGAAGTGAAGGCCGGTACACCTGAAAAGGCCGAAGCCAAAGCGACTGAACTCAAAGCAGAAACCCGGCTTGAAACCAAGATTGAACCCAGGGTCGAAACTAAGGCCGAATCAAAGGCGGCCGCGGCTGAAAAGGCCAAGCCGACCAAGGCGACTAAACCAGCGGCTACCGGCGAAGCCGGGGCAAAGCCGGAAAAGATCGCCAAGGCGAAAGTTGACGGCGAACGCGAGGTCAAGCTTGGCGATACGCTGGGTAAGATTGCCACCGAAAGCAAACCGGACGGGGTGAGTCTTGATCAGATGCTGATTGCGCTTTACAGCGCAAATCGGGATATGTTTGATGGCGGCAACATGAATCGTTTGCGTGCCGGCAGGATTCTCAAAATACCGGACGCCGAGACCGTCGCCGCGGTCGATGCAGGCGAGGCCCGCAAGACGGTCGTGGCCCAGTCCGCCGATTTCAATGCCTATCGCAAGAAACTCGCCGCTGCCGCCGCTATGGCCCCGGTGAAGGAAGAAGCGCCGAAGCAGGCCGTCGCTGGCAAGATTACCCCCAAGGTCGAAGACAAGGCACCGGTCGTGCCGGCGGGCAAGGATAAACTCGAAGTATCACGCACCGAGATAACCAAGGGAGCGGCGGCTGACAAGGACGGCAAGGTGAAGGGGCGTGTCTCCGCCATCGAGGAAGATCTGGTTTCGCGTGATCGCGCCCTCAAGGAAGCGGGCAGCCGCATTGCCGATCTCGAAAAAAATCTCGGCGACCTGAAAAAACTGGCGGAACTCAAGAGCCAGGGCGGTGCGCAGATGCAGCAGCAAGCCGCCAAGCCCGCTGCGACCAAGCTTCCGCCACCGGCCGTGCTGCCAGCGCCGACTTCTGTCAAGCCCACCGAAAAGGCAGTGGAACCGGTCAAGCCTGCTGCTGTTGCCAAGCCCGTTGAGCCCGTTAAACCCGCAGAGCCCGTTAAACCCGCTGAACCCGCCAAGCCAGTTGAGGCAGCCAAGCCCACCGAAATAGCCAAGGGTGACACAGCCGCCCCTGCGGAAGTTGCCAAGCCTGCCGAACCGCCTAAGCCGGTGGCTCCGCCGCCCCCGAAGAAAAAACCGTTGCCACCGCCACCGCCGGTGCCTGAGCCGAGTTTCATGGAAGATAACCTCCCGCTGGTCATGGGGGGGGCGGGTATTGTCTCCTTACTGCTTGGCTATATCGGTTTCACCGCAATCCGCAAGAAGCGCCAGGCCAAGGCCGTTGCGCCAATGAGCGAAATGACCGGTTCCGATCTGCAGGCAAATTCCGTATTTGGAACTACGGGCGGTCAGGCGGTTGATACCGGTGCGGCCCTGCATACCGATTTCGGCGAGGCACCCAGCGGTGCCGACGAGGGCGTCGATCCCGTGGCTGAAGCAGACGTCTATATGGCCTATGGCCGCGATGCCCAGGCCGAGGAAATTCTGATCGAGGCACTCAAGAAAGAACCTACCCGCCACGCGATCCATCTCAAACTGCTTGAAATCTATGCTGCCCGCAAGTCGGCCGTGCAGTTCGCGACACTGGCAACAGATTTGAAAGGGCAGACGGCGGGCAATGGCCCCGATTGGGACAAAGCAGCGACGATGGGGCGTGCGCTCGATCCGGGTAACGCACTCTATCGGAGCGAGGTCGCGCCTGAAGCCCCGCCGGCCAGGGCTGCCGTGGAGCCTCCGCAGGCCCCGGTAGCCCCCCCGGCGACCATGAATTTCGATGCAACCCTCATCGGCGCCGCTGAGCAGCCCGAGAAGATGCAGTCCACGGTGACCATGCCGGGGCAGCTTGCGCAAATGGCAGCCGCTGCTGATGTCCCGCCGGCGGACGAGGTCGCCAGCCTCGATTTCGATCTCGATCTTGGCGCGCCGGCAGCGGCGCCCGGGGCCGCGGAGCCGGGCGCCGGCGCCGCCAAGCCTGAGGGAAGCGGAAATCTGGACTTTGATCTCGATCTCGGTTTCTCGGCCGAACCGGCGGCAACAGCCGATGCGGCGCAAGCATCCGCTGGGCTCGATATGGATCTTGGCGCGCCCGGCGATGTGGCGTCACCTGCCGCCGCCGGGGCTGATGATTCGTCCATCGACTTTTCGCTCGACATTGGCGGCGAGACCCCCGTAGCGGTGGTGGCGGCAGCACCTGCGGCAGTGGCGGTTTCGGATGGAAATGGTCTCGATTTCGATTTTGACCTGGGTGAGCCAGTTGCTGCTGCCGCCGAGACCGCAGTCGAATCAGAAGTTGTGCCGGAAATTGGGTCCTTGGATATTGCGTCGGAGCCGGTCCTTTCCGTGCCATCGGTTGATCTTGCATCAATCAGCCTTGACCTTGAATCCGTACCCGCAGAGGCTCCTGCCGTCGTGCTGCTCGAACCCGAACCCGAGAGGGCATCAGCTCCTGCCGCCATCGAGGCCGACAATCCGGAAGTGGCCACCAAACTGGAACTGGCCTTGGCCTACGAGGAAATGGGTGACAAGGATGGCGCGCGCGAATTGCTGCAGGAAGTTCTCGGCGAGGGAAGCCCAGCGCAGAAGGAAACAGCTCGCACCCGGCTTTCCAAGCTCGGTTAAGGCATGAATGACCGCGGCGCGGCCTGCGCCGCGGCTTCTTCTGCCGCTCACCTGGATACTACCTGCCGCGCCGGCCTATTAGCCATGCGCTTGCATCCGGCCTGCTGGTTGTCCGTATTGTGCGTCTTCGCGGTGCTTATTCAGCGCCTGCCCTTGTCTCTGCTTGCCATGATCGCCCTGCTGGTGCTGCCTGCTGCGTTGTTGCATTATCCCCGCCAGGTTGCCACCATGTTGCGCCGCGCGCGCTGGCTGATGCTTGCGATTGCGCTGGTGTTCATAATTGCCACGCCAGGCGAACGTCTGCCCGGTATTGCCGGTGGTATGGGCCTGACTTTCGATGGATTCGAATTTGCCGCACTCCATTTGTTGCGTCTGCTCGTCATGCTGACCTGTCTGGCCTGGATGCTGGCCGGGTTGGGACGCGACGGCCTGCTGGCGGGTCTGCATGTATTCCTCGCGCCACTTGCAAACAGGCGACAACTGCGTGAACGCATCATGGTGCGGCTGATGCTGGCGCTGGAATTCGCCGAACAGGGTGGTCAGCATTCATGGCGGGATTGGGTGGGGGAAACGGAAGCGAAACCGCATGCCACGCCCTTGACCATTCTGCAACTATCCGTTCCAGTTGTGCGTCGACGCGACCGCGTTTTACTCGCCATCATGGCTATGGTGATTACGGTGGCGTTGATCCTGCCGTGAGAATTGCGCTCGGCATCGAGTACGACGGCACCGCTTTCTCGGGCTGGCAGTCTCAAGCGCACGGTAATACCGTACAGGATGCCGTCGAGCATGCGTTATCTAAAATTGCCGGTGCCGAAATCCGCATCGCCTGCGCGGGGCGCACGGATGCCGGGGTGCACGCACTGGAACAGATCGTACATTTCGATACCACTGCCAAACGACCCGATAGTGCCTGGATACGCGGCGTAAACGCCAATCTGCCGCCACAGATCGCCGTGCGTTGGGCGATGCCGGTAGCCAATGATTTTCACGCCCGCTTCTGCGCCATCTCGCGTAGCTACCGCTACTTGCTGCTAAATCGTCCGGTTCGTCCTGCCATGCAGCATGGTCGCGTCGGCTGGTTCCATCTGCCATTGGATGTCGATGCCATGCGTAATGGCGCCAGGTTGTTGCTGGGCGAACACGATTTTTCGGCTTTTCGTGCCGCCGAGTGCCAAGCCAGGTCGCCGATCAAGCAACTCCATCGCGCCGACATCGCACGGGAGGGCGATATGTTGCTGTTCGACTTTCGCGCGTCGGCCTTCCTGCATCACATGGTGCGCAACTTCGTCGGCACTCTGATTGCCGTGGGGAAAGGCAAGCAATCGCCCGAATGGGTCGGCGAATTGTTGGTCAGCCGTGATCGCACCCGCGCGGCGGCAACCTTCGATCCCGCCGGTCTCTATTTTGTTGGCGTCGATTACCCGCCCGAATGGGGTTTGCCACCGTCCCGGGGCGGTATCATCCGCCCATGAACGCGAGAACCCGCATAAAGATTTGTGGCATCACCCGCACGGATGATTTGCAAATAGCAGTAAAGGCCGGTGCCGATGCGCTCGGTTTTGTCTTCTATCCGCCGAGCCCTCGTTTTGTCGATGTGGCGACGGCCGCCGAACTGGTGGCGCACATGCCGCCCTTCGTTAGTCGTGTCGGCCTGTTCGTTAATGCCGAAGCGGCTGTCGTGCGCGAGATTCTGGCTGCGGTGCCGCTCGAATTGTTGCAATTCCATGGCGACGAGGACGCTGCTTACTGCGGTCAGTTCGGAAAGCCCTATCTCAAGGCCGCCCGGATGCGGCCAGGGTTCGATTTGTTAGAATACGCCCGCTCATTTCCTTCGGCCCAGGCAATCTTGCTTGATGCCTATGTCGAGGGTTACGGCGGTGCCGGACAAACCTTCGACTGGCGCTTGATTCCGGCAGGATTGCCGCAGCCTCTGGTTTTATCTGGCGGGCTAAATGCGGGTAACGTGCTGGAAGCCATCGTCAACTTGCGGCCTTGGGCGGTGGATGTGAGTAGTGGCGTTGAACTGGCCAAAGGCATCAAGGATGCCGGCAAGATCGCCGCGTTTGTGGCGGCAGTGCGAACAGCGGATTCTCGAACGGATTGGCGGGCAGATGTCTGATATTTACAAGTTACCCGATGAACGCGGCCACTTCGGCAAGTTTGGCGGCATTTTTGTTGCGGAAACCCTGATGCCGGCGCTGGAAGAATTGCGCCTGGCCTACACAGCGGCACAGCACGATCCGGTTTTCCGAGCCGAATTTGAGTCCGAACTCAAGCATTACGTCGGCCGCCCGAGCCCTATCTATCACGCCAGGCGCTGGTCGGATTTATTGGGCGGCGCGCAGATTTACCTCAAGCGCGAAGACCTCAACCACACCGGCGCCCACAAGATAAATAACTGCATTGGTCAGGCTCTGCTGGCGCGGCGCATGGGCAAGCCGCGGGTGATCGCCGAAACCGGCGCTGGCCAGCATGGTGTTGCCACCGCTACCGTGGCGGCGCGCTACGGCATGGAATGCGTGGTCTACATGGGTAGCGAGGACATTCGGCGGCAGGCTGCCAACGTCTATCGCATGAAGTTGCTGGGCGCGACCGTCGTACCCGTAGAGTCCGGTTCGAAGACACTGAAAGATGCGCTGAACGAAGCCATGCGCGACTGGGTGACCAACGTTGGCAACACGTTCTATATTATCGGCACGGTCGCCGGTCCCCACCCGTATCCGATGATGGTGCGCGATTTCCAGTCGGTAATCGGCGAGGAATGCCTGACGCAAATGCCTGAACTGGCCAATCGTCAGCCCGACCAGGTGATCGCCTGTGTCGGCGGCGGCTCCAACGCGATGGGTATTTTCTATTCCTACATTCCGCACCCGGGCGTGAAACTGATTGGCGTCGAAGCGGCAGGTCATGGTCTAGACAGCGGCAAGCATGCCGCCTCGCTGACCGCGGGTCGCCCCGGCGTGCTGCACGGCAACCGGACCTACCTGCTACAGGACGCCAACGGCCAGATCATCGAGACGCATTCGGTCTCGGCCGGCCTCGACTACCCCGGCGTCGGTCCCGAGCATGCCTGGCTCAAGGATTCCGGTCGCGCCGAGTACGTCACCATCACCGACGACGAAGCACTGCAGGCCTTCCACGATCTCTGCCGCTATGAAGGCATTATCCCGGCGCTCGAATCGAGTCACGCCGTGGCCTACGCTGCCAAGCTGGCACCGACGCTGGCGAAAGACCAGCTTCTGCTGGTCAACCTCTCTGGTCGTGGTGACAAGGATATGCACACCGTCGCCGAAAAGTCCGGCATCCAATTCTGAGAATGGGGCGCGATGACAAGCTATTGTTACGGATACTCGGCGGGCTGGCCGACGCGAATATCGGTTTCGACGAGATGTGCGACCTGCTGAAAGGGCTTGACTTTGAAGAGAGGATCAGAGGGAGTCATCACATGTATCGGCGCGAAGGGGTGAGCGAACTCCTCAATTTGCAGCGCGACGGCAACAAGGCCAAGCCCTACCAGGTGAGGCAGGTTCGTGCCGTTATAGTGAAATATCGGTTGGCGAAGGAGGAATGATGGATCGCTACGAGGTCATCATCTACTGGAGTGACGTCGACGCTTCCTTTGTCGCCGATGTGCCGGAACTGCCGGGCTGTATGGCCCACGGCGCCAGCCGGAGCGATGCGCTCGCCAATATCGGCGATGCGATTGCACTTTGGCTCGACACGGCTCGCGAATTCGGCCGACCTATCCCGGAGCCCAAGGGTGCACGGTTGATTTTTGCCTGACATCGTGCCGATCCCTTGTTTCCTGTCACAGATGCCGCCTATTTGCCTTGGATGATCGAATGAGTCGTATTGCCAGTAAGTTCGCAGCACTCAATAATCAGGGTCGCAAGGCGCTGATTCCCTTTATCACCGCCGGCGACCCCGAGCCGGGGCAGACGCTGCCGCTGATGCGCGCGTTGGTCGCGGGCGGGGCCGACATCATTGAGCTCGGCGTGCCGTTTTCCGACCCGATGGCCGATGGCCCGACCATTCAACGTGCTTCCGAGCGGGCGCTGGCTTACGGAGTTTCCTTGCGTATCGTGCTTGGCATGGTGCGCGAATTCAGGAAACAGGACGCGACGACGCCGGTGGTGCTGATGGGTTACGCCAATCCGGTCGAGGCTTACGGCATCGAAGACTTCGCCCGGGACGCCAAGGCCGCCGGTGTCGACGGCGCTCTGATCGTCGATTACCCGCCCGAAGAATGTGTCGAGTTCTCGTCCGTGCTCAAACAGGCGGGGCTCGATCCCATTTTCCTGCTGGCGCCGACATCGGGCGACGTGCGCTACGCCCAAGTCGCCAGCATGGGCAGTGGCTATATCTATTACGTTTCGCTCAAGGGCGTCACCGGTTCGGCCACCATCGACCTTGACGAAGTGGCGCGCCGCATTCCCTCTATCCGCGAAAAGGTTGGCATGCCGGTCGGTGTCGGTTTCGGCATTCGCGATGCGGCCTCTGCCTCCCGCATCGCCGATGTGGCCGATGCTGTGGTGATCGGCAGCAAGATCATCGAAACCATCGAACAGAGTCCGCCGGGTGAAGCGCCGGCGCGCGTAACCGCCTTCCTGCGCGGCGTGCGCGAGGCCATGGACGCGAAAATTATTGCCAAGGTGAGCACAGAGGGGGAACCCGCATGAGCTGGATACAGAAACTGTTGCCGCCCAAGATCAAGCGTGCCGAGGGTGTCCGCAAGTCCATCCCCGAGGGGCTTTGGTCTAAGTGTCCGACCTGCGAGGCGGTGCTCTATAGCTCGGACCTTGAAAGCAACCTTCAGGTCTGCCCCAAGTGCGGGCATCACCACCGCCTGCGTGCCCGGGTCCGTCTCGATCAATTGCTCGATGCCGAGGGCCGCTTCGAGATCGGCGCCGAGGTGCTGCCGCTCGACCCGCTCAAGTTCAAGGACAGCAGGCGTTACCCGGACCGCTTGGCGGCGGCTAACGACGATACCGACGAGTCCGATGCGCTGATTGTCATGCAGGGGTCGATCAAGACCGTGCAACTCGTGGTGGCCTGTTTCGAGTTCGAATTCATGGGCGGTTCGATGGGCTCGGTCGTCGGCGAGCGTTTCGTGCGTGGCGTCAAGGCTGCCGTCGAACAACAACTGCCCTTTGTCTGCATCACCGCCTCGGGTGGCGCGCGCATGCAGGAGGGCCTGTTTTCGCTGATGCAGATGGCCAAGACAACGGCCGCCGTCACGCTACTTTCGCGGCAGGGCCTGCCCTTCATTACCGTGCTGACCGACCCGACCATGGGCGGTGTTTCCGCTTCTTTTGCCTTCGTCGGCGACGTGGTGATGGCCGAACCCGGCGCGCTGATCGGCTTCGCTGGCCCGCGCGTAATCGAACAGACGGTGCGCGAGACGCTGCCCGAGGGCTTCCAGCGTTCCGAATTCCTGCTGGAGAAGGGTGCGATCGACATGATCGTCGACCGTCGCCAGATGCGGGATCGGCTGGCGTCCGTCATCACCCTGTTGCAGCGGGTGCCAGCGGTTTAATCGTGAGTGCCGGGTCTCGCTCGGCGGGGCGGGGATCGGCAAACCAGCCGCAGCCTGAATGCTATCGCCGTGTCGCTAGCGCCGACTTTTCGCGAAAGGTTGGAAGGACATAGCGGCCAACTCCGTCCGTTGAGTTAAGCCCCCACACGACTGTCGTCAATTATTGCGACAGGACCATCCTATGTTTGTCGTCGAACAGATCGGATAACGCATTGCGCGGAAACTTCCTGACCAGTTATCGCTTGGGGAAGTTTGGCGGGCGGCGAAAATCATGGAGGGCGACATGAAATATCACGACAGTGTTGAAAAGAGCGCTGAGCATCTCGGACATGCGCTGTTATTGATGGCAAAGCAGGCAGCGGCGATGCATCCGGTCAGCTTTGCGGTCTGGTACGAATACGTTGCAGGCGGCAATCCTGCCCTGAATGCGGCTATCGACAAACTCCTCCAGAATGGTGCGGTTCTCGATGAAAAACTCACCTATGATCTTTACGACAAGCACGTTGCCGAGATTAACGAGCAGGTCGCGCAACAGTTCAGCGACGGTTTTCAGAGAGTATTGGCGGAAATGTCGAGTTCTGCCGCGCAGGCCGGCGATCAAGCCGGACAGTATGGCAATGCGCTTGAAGAATGGTGTACCAAGCAGTCGTCGTCCAATCCAGGCGCCAACCACAACGTCAACTCCATTCTCGGCCTGACGCGCAACATGCAGGGTTCCATCGTCTCTCTCAAGGGTCGCCTCGATGAGAGTCGCAATGAAATCGAGAACTTGCGAGAGTTAGTGGGAAAGGCACGCGAAGACGCGCTAACCGACGGCCTGACCGGATTGACGAATCGCCGCGGATTCGACGTCGAGTTGGCTGCCTGTTTATCGGCCGCCGACTCTGGCCTATGCGGGCCGACCCTGCTCATGGCCGATATCGACCACTTCAAGCAAGTCAACGACACCTATGGTCACGTGTTCGGCGACAAGGTGATACAGGCCGTGGCGCAGATTATGAAGAACAACGTCAAGGGCGAAAACAGATCCGCGCGCTACGGCGGAGAAGAGTTCGTCGTCCTGTTGCCCAATACGTCCACCGTTGATGCGTGCCAACTCGCCGAAATGATCCGCACCGACTTCGAGCGAGTCCGGATCAGGCACTCATTGGATAACTGGGTGCCGGCGAACTTTTCGGTTTCGCTGGGTGTCGCCAGCTATAAGGCTGGCGAGTTGGCCGCCGATTTTGTTGCCCGTGCCGATGTTGCCCTGTACGCATCGAAAAAAGAGGGGCGCAATCGAGTTACTGTTGCCAAGGGTTAACCGCTGGGCGTGCCATTTGGTATTTGGTTGCGGTCGCAACAGCACCGGTAGACGGTAAGACAGAAGAATCTCATGGATATAGGAATCGCCCACGAGCCCCCATTGATTGATGACGCCTTTGAGCGAACCATCAAGGATATTGGTATCCCGCCACGGCCCGTCATCATGGACCGCGTTGTAGCAGAGATGCGCAAGGAGGATCCCAACTTTTCGTATTTGGGTCAAATCATTGCTGCCGATGTCAGTCTTTCCGCCGGTCTCATGAAGACCGTCAATTCACCCTACTTTGGTCTTCGCAGCAAGGTACATTCCGTCGGCCGTGCGCTGACCATGCTAGGTCTTGACGTGGCCAGCCGAGCCATCGCCGTCGCCTGTCTGCGTGCGTCATTTCCGGTAACTCCTGCACTTGAGAGATTCTGGAATGCCTCGGCTCAGATCGCAGCGCTGTCAGGCTGGCTTGCCACGAATGTTCATAAGACCATGTTGCAAGCCGATGTTGCCTATACATTCGGGTTGTTCCGCGATATTGGAATTGCCATCCTGTTACGGCGGCACTCGCGCTATGTGGCGACGCTCGTCAGCGCCAACCATGAAACCGAACTGTCGTTTACTGATGTCGAACAACGTGACTTCCAGACCGATCATGCCCGGGTCGGATATGTACTGGCCATGAATTGGTCCTTGCCAGAGGAAATTTGTCTGGGCATTAGAAGTCATCACGAGTTGCTGGCTATCGACCATGCCGAGTCCAAAATCCCTCTCGTCAGCCAATATCTGATCGCAACCAGCCAGACGGCGGAGTACATCCTGCAATGCCTTACTGGACTTAGCAGCACGAGCGAATGGCAAAAACTCGGTCCCGCTTGCCTGAGAATTCTGGATCTCAGCGAGGATGAGCTGCCAGCCTTATGCGAGGCAGGCGTAGCTATTCTTGAGACCGTCGAGTAACCCAGATCAACACCGTAATCACTCTGTGTCCCGGCATACAGACCGGATTAAATTTGATGGCTATGCTTTTGTATTAGAGAGCGCCAGACATCAGGTGCCGCGCTCCCATCATCATTTTCATAAACGAGGGGGAGTAGTGCCGTGAAAAAGATTCTGATCGTAGATGATGACCCGAAGACGCTCGAGTTGCTCAAACTGAAGCTCGAATCAACTGGTGTCTACGAGGTGTTTACGGAAACCAAGGGAAGTTTGGCCGTCGAAGTCGCCAGAAAATGCCAACCCGACCTGGTCCTTCTGGACATACTGATGCCGGATTTACTTGGCAGCGCAGTGGCCGCCTTGCTACATTCGGACCCGGATCTGAAACACATCAAAGTGGTCTACATCACCGCGATGCTGAGGCATGACGAGAAAAAACTCTCTGGCGAGGATATCATCATCGGAAAGCCGGTAAGTACCGAAGAACTGGTTGCAGTTGTTGGTAAAGCGCTTGGCCGCGGGTGTGCTCACCCAAAATACATCTACCATAAGGCGACCAACGTCACTGAGTAATCCTACAACGCGCATTGTTGGGTGTTTGCAAACGCGGGTAGACACGGTCTAGTCGCTGAATCCATGAGCGGCAGCATTATGATCAGTTACCCGCCCGATGACTGAATGGATCGAATGACTTCACCCCCCGACAACCTCCCCGACTGGCTCGACCACATCGAGCGTCAGCATGCCCAGCCCATCGCGCTGGGCCTCGACCGGGTGCGCGAAGTTTCCCGGCGTCTCGGTCAGCGGCAGACCTGTCCCGTCATCCTCGTCGGCGGCACCAACGGCAAGGGGTCCACTTGCGCCATGCTCGAACGTATTTTGCTGTGCGCCGGTTATCGCGTCGGGCTCTACACCTCGCCGCATCTGCTTCACTACAACGAGCGCGTGCGCATCGACGGCCGGCCGGTTGGCGATGCGGCGCTGTGCGCGGGCTTTGCCCGGGTCGCGGTAGCCAGGAACGGGGGCGCGGGATTTGGCGACGAGTTTGGCGACGAGTTCAGTCATGCCGTGCCGCTGACCTATTTCGAGTTCGGCACCCTCGCGGCCTGGGAAGTTTTCGCCGCGCAGCCGCTCGACGCGGTCATCCTCGAAGTGGGCCTGGGCGGCCGTCTCGACGCCACCAATATCTATGAGCCCGATGTTGCCATTGTTACCAGCGTCGATCTCGACCACATGGACTACCTTGGCGCCACGCGCGAGGCCATCGGTTACGAAAAGGCAGGCATCTTTCGCGCCGGCAAGCCGGCGATTTGTGGTGATGCCGCTCCACCGACGAGCCTGGTCGAACATTGCCGTTCTGCTAGCGCCGACTTCTTGCTTATCGGTCGCGACTTTGGCTATGAACGGCAGGATGGCCAGTGGCAATACCACGGTCGCGGCGGCAAACGTTCCGGCCTCGCCTATCCCGCGCTGCGCGGTGCCGTCCAGTTTGGCAACGCCGCCTGCGTGCTCGCCGCGCTCGATGCGTTGCGTCCCCAATTACCCGTGGCCATGCAGGACATCCGCCGCGGCCTGCTTGAAGTCGCTCTGCCTGGCCGCTTTCAGGTGCTGCCCGGGCGGCCGGCGCTGGTGGTCGATGTTGCCCACAATCCCCAAGCGGCGCGTGTGCTGGCCGACAATCTTGGCAATATGGGTTTCCACCCCGCCACCTGGGCGGTCTTTGGCATGATGAAGGACAAGGACATCACCGGCGTCATCGACGCCATCAGGCATCGCGTTGACCACTGGCTACCCTGTACGCTCGCTGGCCCCCGTGCCGCTAGCGCCGACTTTTTGGCCGAGGCGCTCGGGCAGGCTGGTTGCCCGGCAGAAGGGCGTTTTCCTTCGCCGCTGGCCGCGTTGCGCCATGCGCGGGAAGCCGCACAGGGTGATGATAGAATCGTCGCCTTCGGATCTTTCCTCACAGTAGCCGAGATTCTGCGCGATCGAGAACGCGGTGCCTGACGCGAATGGCAAACATCCAGACACAAAGCGCTAGAGATACCAGAGCTGATGATGGCACGGCGGAGGACGCCCAGAGCGACCTCAAGCGTCGTGCCCGGCGGCGTCTTGTCGGCGCCACGGCCTTGGCTCTGGCCGCAGTGATCGTGTTGCCGATGGTGATGGACCGTGAGCCGCGACCCCCGGCGCAAGATATCCAGGTGCGCATTCCGAGCCAGGATGGGGGTGATCCGACCGCACGCATTCTTGCCGTCAAGGGCCCGACACCGTTGCCCCCCGCTGTAGCCCAAGGGAAACAGATTGCCTCCCCGGTCGAAAGCGACACTCCCGCCGAAGCAAAAGCGGAGTCAAAGACGGCGAGCAAGATTGAACCCAAATCAAAATCAGAAACCCGGCCGCCATCCAAACCCGATACAGCGGCGAAGGCTGACGCGAAATCCGCTTCCCCCGTAAAGCCGCCCGAAAAACCAGCGGAGAAACCCACCGAAAAGAAAGAAACAGCCAGCGAGGCGGCCCGTGCCACCGCGGCACTATCCGGTGGTGGCAGTGGCGGCGTCGGCGGTGGCGAGAGCCCGTGGGTGGTGCAACTGGGTGCCTATAAGGATTCAGGCAACGTCAAATTGCTGACCAGGAAGCTAAAGGAGCTGGGCGTGCCCAGCTATACGGAAACCTTCGATTCGCCGCAGGGGCCGCGCACGCGGGTGCGCGCGGGGCCTTTTGCCACGAAAGAGGCGGCGGAAAAGGCGGCGATCAAGTCGAAAATTGTCGGCGTAACCGGACCCGTGGCTCCAAAGTGAAGGCGTGACGGTATTCGACTACGCAGTGCTCGGCGTGATCGCCGGGTCGTTGGTGCTGGGACTGTGGCGCGGCGTGGTCAGCGAGTTGCTGGCATTGGCGGCTTGGGTTGCCGCCATTTTCGTGGCGCGGCAGTTTGCGCCGGACGTGGCGATATTGTTCGCCAAGCTGGTGCCCGAGGGCCCGATGCGCTACGTTGCCGGCTTTGCGACGATCTTCATCGCCGTGCTGGTGGTGTTTGCCATCGCGCGGCAGTTGTTGAGCCTGCTGTTGCGCGTCGTCGGGCTGGGATTGCTTGACCGCCTGCTCGGCGCGGTGTTTGGCGTGGCGCGGGGGGTGTTGATTGCAGCGGTGGCGGTACTGCTTGGTGGGCTGACGCCGTTGCCGAAGGAGGTATGGTGGCGCGAGGCAACACTGGCGCCACCGCTGGAAACGCTGGTGATTGCCGTGAAGCCCCAGCTTCCGGCGGACGTGGCAAAACGGATTCGTTACAGTTACAGATAGGGTCGAGACGATGTGTGGAATTCTCGGAGTCATGGCGACGACGCAAGTCGGTCAGCTGCTGTATGACGGCTTGCAGGTCTTGCAGCATCGCGGCCAGGACGCGGCGGGCATAGCCACGGCCGAAGCCGGACGTTTCCACATGCACAAGGGCTCGGGCTACGTGCGCGACGTGTTCCGCACGCGCAACATGCGCGACCTGATCGGCCGCTGGGGCATCGCCCATTGCCGTTATCCCACGGCGGGCTCGGCCTATAGCTCGGCCGAGGCGCAGCCCTTCTACGTCAATTCACCCTTCGGCCTGATGCTGGCACACAACGGCAATCTCACCAACGCCGAACAGCTCAAGCGCGACATGTTTTTGCAAGACCTGCGCCACATGAATACCAACTCCGACTCGGAGGTGCTGCTCAATGTGCTGGCGCACGAACTGCAAGTGGCTTCGACCAAATATCAGGTCGATGCCGAGATGATTTTCAAGGCCGTGGCTGGCGTCCATCGGCGGGTCAAGGGCGCCTATGCCGTGGTGGCCATGATCGCCGGCTACGGTTTGCTTGCCTTCCGCGATCCCTATGGCATCCGGCCGCTGGTGGTCGGTCGCAACGAGACGCCCGAAGGCATGGAATATCTGGTTGCATCGGAAAGCGTGGCCATCGACACCCTCGGCTTCAAGTTCATGCGCGACGTGGCGCCGGGCGAGGCGGTGTTGATCGATATGCAGGGCAATTTTGTCAGCCGCCAGTGCGCTGAACACACGATGCACGCGCCTTGCATGTTCGAGTATGTTTATCTGGCGCGTCCCGACTCACTGATCGACGGCGTCTCGGTCTACGAAACGCGCGTCAAGATGGGCGAATTTCTCGCCGACAAGCTGCGCCACACCATGCCGCACCTCGAAATCGACGTGGTCATCCCCATCCCCGATTCCTCGCGGCCAGCGGCGATGGAACTGGCGGTGCGCCTGGGGCTGCCCTACCGCGAAGGCTTCGTCAAAAACCGCTACATCGGCCGTACTTTCATCATGCCCGGCCAAGCCTCGCGCACGAAATCGGTGCGGCAGAAGCTTAACGCCATCGTTCAGGAATTCAGGGGCAAGCGCGTGCTGCTGGTCGACGATTCCATCGTGCGCGGCACCACCAGCCACGAGATCATCACGATGGCACGCGAGGCCGGGGCCAAGAAAGTCTACTTTGCCTCCGCTTCGCCGCCCGTGCGCTTTGCCAACGTTTATGGCATTGATATGCCGACGCGCAACGAGCTGATTGCCGCCTTCCGTTCCGACGACGAAATCTGCCGCGAGATCGGCGCCGACGCGCTGATCTACCAGGATCTCGACGCATTGAAGCAGGCGGTGCGCACCCTCAATCCGTCGCTGACCCAGTTCGACACCTCCTGCTTCGACGGCCATTACGTCACCGGCGACATCAGCGCCGAGTATCTCAGTGGCATCGAACAGGCTCGCGGCAAATCCAACAAGAGTAGCCATGACGAGGCCGACGGCAGTGAAGGTGGCCAGCTTGATCTCAATCTGGTGACTTCCGAATGAGCGAGACCTCGATCACTGCGAATGATTGGCACATGGACACGCTGGCGGTGCGCGCAGGCCAGCAGCGCAGCCAGTTCGGCGAGCATTCCGAGGCGCTTTACCTCACCTCCAGCTTCGTTTTTGATAGCGCCGCCCATGCCGCGGCACGCTTTTCGGGCGAAGAGGAGGGCATGGTCTATGCCCGCTTCACCAACCCCACCGTGTCGATGCTGCAAGAGCGCCTCGCCGCACTCGAAGGCGCCGAGCGGTGCGTCGCCACCGCCAGCGGCATGGCCGCCATCCTCGCCACCGCCATGGCGCTGCTCAAGGCCGGCGACCACGTCGTCGCCTCGCGCGGCATTTTCGGCGCCACGCAACAGCTTTTCGGCGGCAACATCCTCGGCAAGTTCGGCATCGAGACCAGTTTTGTCGACGCCACCGACATCGAGGCCTACCGCGCGGCGGTGCGGCCATCCACCCGGCTGTTCTTCATCGAGACGCCATCAAATCCGCTCACCGAAGTCATTGACATCGCCGCCGTGGCCGCGGTGGCGCACGCCGCCGGCGCGGTGCTGGCGGTCGACAACTGCTTCTGCACGCCCGTCTTGCAACGTCCGCTCGAACTCGGCGCCGATCTCGTCATCCACTCGGCCACCAAATATCTCGATGGCCAGGGCCGTGTGCTCGGCGGTGCCGTCTGTGGCGGCAACGCGCTGGTCGAGGAAATATTCAAATACCTGCGTACCGCCGGTCCGACGCTGTCGCCGTTCAACGCCTGGATCATCCTCAAGGGGCTGGAAACCCTGCGCATCCGCATGGAAGCGCAATCCGCCAGCGCGCTGAAACTGGCGCAGTGGCTGGAAGCGCAACCTGCCGTGGCGCGCGTGTTCTACCCCGGCCTGCCGTCGCATCCACAGCACGCGCTAGCGATGCGGCAGCAGAAAAGCGGCGGCGCCATCGTCAGTTTCGCTGTGAAAGGCGAGCCAAATGCTCGCGAGGCTGCCTGGCGGGTGATCGATTCAACCCGCATGCTCTCGATCACCGCCAACCTTGGCGATACCAAGACCACCATCACCCATCCGGCCTCGACCACGCACAGCCGCATCACGCCGGAGGCGCGCGCCGCTTCGGGCATTACCGAGGGACTGCTGCGCATTGCCGTTGGCCTCGAAGATCTGAGCGACATTCAGGCCGACCTCGCGCGTGGGCTTTACGGCGCTTGAGGCAGGACGCCACATGAACCACGCTCCAACAATCATGGAACCCATCGAAACCGCCAGCCGCGACGAGATCGCGGCGCTGCAACTTGATCGCCTGAAAAAGACCCTGCATCACGCCTATGCCAACGTCGCCCACACCCGGGCCGGGTTCGACGCCGCCGGCGTGCATCCGGACGATCTCCAGTCGCTTGACGACCTGGCGAAGTTTCCCTTCACCGGCAAGCTCGATCTGCGCGACACCTACCCCTTCGGCATGTTCGCGGTGCCAATGGACGACGTGGTGCGTATCCATGCCTCGTCAGGCACCACCGGCAAGCCGACCGTGGTTGGCTACACGCAGAAGGACATCGACACCTGGGCCGGCATCATGGCGCGCTCGATCCGCGCTGCTGGCGGTACGCGCCGCGACATCATCCACATCACCCACGGCTACGGCCTGTTCACCGGTGGCCTCGGCGTTCATTACGGCGCCGAGCGCGTTGGTTGCACGGTGGTACCGATTTCCGGCGGCCAGACCGAGCGGCAGGTGCAGCTGATCCAGGATTTCAAGCCGACCATGATCGTCGGTACGCCATCCTACGTGCTCAACATCGTCGACGAATTCGAGCGCCAGGGCCTCGATCCGGCCAAGAGCAGCCTGCAGCGGGGCATTTTCGGCGCCGAGCCGTGGGGCGAGGAAATGCGGCGTGAACTGGAAACGCGACTGGGCATCGCGGCGATGGATCTGTATGGTCTGTCTGAAGTCATCGGCCCCGGCGTCGCCTGCGAATGCCTTGAAAGCCGCGACGGCCCGACCATATGGGAAGACCATTTTTATCCGGAGATCATCGATCCGGTCACCGGCAAGGTGTTGCCAGAAGGCGAAGCAGGCGAGTTAGTATTCACTTCCCTTAGCAAGGAGGCGCTGCCGATCGTCCGTTATCGCACTCGCGACCTTACCCGCCTGTTGCCGCCCACCGCGCGCAGCTTCCGCCGTATCGGCAAAATCACCGGTCGCTCCGACGACATGCTGGTCATTCGCGGCGTCAATGTTTTTCCATCGCAGATTGAAGAATTCATCCTCCGGACGCCGAAGCTCGCCCCCCACTATGTGCTGGAAGTCTCGCGCCGTGGCCACATGGACGATCTTGCCGTGAAAGTCGAGATCAAGCCCGAGTTCGCTGGCGAACCCCAGTTGGTGCGACAGGCGGCAGCGTGGGAATTGCAACACCACATCAAGTCATACATCGGTATCAATCCCCAGGTTGACGTGGTTGATGTCGATACCATCGAGCGATCGGCCGGCAAGGCCCGGCGCGTCATCGACCTTCGTCACAAGTGAATCCGCCGAGATGACTCCGCCGAGATGAAACCGCACCATTGGCCCTGGACTTTTCTCGCCTTCACCGCGCTGGGCATCGTCACCACCCTTGCCGGCATTGCCGCCTTCGCCGGGCTGATGGGCAGCGTTCATCCAATCTTCAACGACAGCATGGCGGCCGGCCTGGCGCTGCTCGTCACGGCTATTGCCCTGTTTCTCACCGGCGCCTTTCCGCTGGTGCTGCGCCGCCTGGCGGAGCGTGAGGGCGCCTGAGCGCCCGGGCGCGAACCAGCCGCTGCCCATGTCCGCCGCGCAGCCCCACCCACATCCCTATTCGGGGCTGACGCCCGACACCGTGCTCGACGCGCTGGACAGTGTCGGCCTGCATGGCGATGGCCGTCTGTTGGGACTCAACAGCTTCGAGAATCGCGTCTATCAGCTCGGCATCGAGGATGCCGTTCCCGCCGCCGCTTTCCTCCCCGGCGGCGCCGACGCTCAGATTGCCGCCAGCACTTCAGTCGTCGCCAAGTTCTACCGACCCGATCGCTGGTCGGATGCCGCCATCCTCGAAGAACACGCTTTCGCCGCCGAACTCGCCGCGCGTGAGATTCCGGCCGTGCCGCCACTTGTCGCCAACGGCAAGACGCTGCACGCGCACAAGGGTTTTCGCTTCGCCGTTTTCCCGCGTCAGGCGGGCCGCCCCCCGGAGCTCGACCAGCCCGGCACGCTCGAATGGTTGGGCCGCTTTCTCGGCCGTATCCACGCCATTGGCGCGTTGCAACCCTTCCGCCACCGTCCGGCGCTCGATGTCGTCAGCTTCGGCGAAGAGCCGCGCCAGTGGTTGCTGTCCCACGACTTTATACCGCCGTTACGACCGCGCCAGCAAGGTGAAGACCCTTCGCCTACATGGCGACTGTCACATGGGCAATGTGCTGTGGGTGGGCGAAGGTACGGCGGCAGACGTCGCCGGCCCCCATTTCGTCGACTTCGACGACGCCCGCATGGGGCCTGCCGTGCAAGACTTGTGGATGCTGCTCTCCGGCGAACGCGATGAGCGCACGAGCCAATTGCACGCCATTCTCGCTGGCTACGAAGATTTCGCCGAGTTCGATACGGGCGAACTGCATCTCGTCGAAGCCCTGCGCACCCTGCGGCTGATTCATCACTCGGCCTGGATTGCCCGGCGCTGGTCCGACCCCGCTTTCCCTCTCGCCTTCCCCTGGTTCGACACGCCGCGTTATTGGGAAGAGCGCATCCTCGAATTGCGCGAACAAATCGCGCTGATGGACGAACCGCCGCTGTCGGCCTAAACTCGCGAACATGGAAACGGCGATATTGGGTGGCGGTTGTTTTTGGTGCGTCGAAGGGGCGCTGCGCCAGCTTGCCGGTGTCGAATCGGCAATATCCGGCTACTGCGGCGGTCACACCGAGAACCCCGACTACCGCGCGATTTGCAGCGGCAACACCGGCCACGTCGAGGTGGTGTTGCTAAGCTTCGATCCCGCCGTGATCGACTATCGCACGCTGCTTGAAGCCTTCTTCACCATCCATGATCCAACCACGCCAAATCGCCAGGGCAACGATGTCGGCACCCAGTACCGCTCGGTGATCTTCACCCGCTCGCCCGAGCAGGCGCGCATCGCCCGCGAACTGATCGCCGAACTGGACGCACAAAAAATCTGGCCCGCCCCCATCGTTACTACCGTATCGCTAGCGCCGACTTTTTGGCCAGCCGAGGACGAGCACCAAGACTACCTGGCCAACAATCCGCGCCAACCCTACTGCATGGCCGTCGCCGCGCCGAAAGCAGCCAAGCTGCGCCAGAAGTTTCGCGACCGGCTCAAATCGGGATAGACCATCAACGAGAATTGCGAACAACGCACAAAAACAAAGCCCGC
>JAIFMO010000189.1 GCA_020048435.1 Sulfuritalea sp. | reverse complement strand
CTTGAAGCGCGCATCCTTGCGGATCGCGCGCGTTGCCGTGACGCCATCCATCACCGGCATCTGCATATCCATCAGCACGATGTCGTAGGCGGCCAACTGCAACTTGTCCAGCGCGATCTGACCATCTTCGGCAAGATCGACGATGAAGCCGGCATCCGTCAACAGTTCCGTCGCGACTTCCTGGTTGAGATCATTATCTTCAACCAGCAGAACGCGAGCCCCCTTGATCGTGGTCAGTTGTGCAAAACTATCCGTTGGCACTTCCATGACGGCAGCAGCGCCATCGGTGATGCCGCCCAGCATCCTCACCACAGCATCGAAGAGGACCGAGGCACTGACCGGCTTGATCAGGACATCCTGAATCCCCGCATCCTCGGCACCCTTGATGACCTCCTCACGACCGTAGGCGGTCACCATCATCATCAGCGGAATCCGGCGCAATGGTCTGGATCTGAGCTGCAGGGCCGTCTCGTTGCCATTCATGCCCGGCATGTGCCAGTCGAGAAACACGATCTTGTAGGGCAAGCCCTCGGCCTCGGCACGCTCCACCGCGGCGATGGCCAATTTGCCCGATGCCACCTGATCAACCTTGAAACTCATACTGGCCAGCATGTCGGCCAACACCAGGCGGGCATTCTCGTTGTCGTCCACCACCAGCACGCGTTTGCCCTGCAAATCGACCGATAGTGCGTGGGGGCGAAGATGGCCGACGCCCTTGCCGAGGCGCGCGGTAAACCAGAAGGTGCTGCCCTTGCCAAGTTCGCTCTCGACCCCCACTTCGCCATTCATCAACTCGGCGAGCTTCTTGGCAATCACCAGGCCGAGGCCGGTACCGCCGAATTTGCGCGTGGTCGACGTGTCGGCCTGTGAAAAGCTTTGAAACAGGCGTCCCGTCTGTTCCGGCGTCAGGCCAATCCCGGTATCGTGCACCGCGCAGTAGAGCAACACATCTTGATCCGTATCTTCCTTGATGCGAATGACGATGCCGACTTCGCCATCCTCGGTAAACTTGACGGCGTTGTTGCTGTAGTTGATCAGGATCTGCCCCAGTCGCAGCGGATCGCCGATCAGGAAGCGCGGCACGTTCTTATCGATGTCGAAAACCAGTTCCAGGCCTTTGGCGGCGGTTTTCTCGGCAATCAGGTCGGCCACATTGTCGAGCACCTTCTCGAGTTCAAACTCGGTGCGCTCGACCGCCAACTTGCCGGCCTCGATCTTCGAGAAATCGAGGATATCGTTGATGATGCCGAGCAAATGCCGGCCCGAGCTTTGGATCTTCCTGACGTGGTCGCGCTGGCGCGGCGTCATGTCGGTTTTAAGCACCAGATAGGCCATGCCGATGATGGCGTTCATCGGGGTACGAATCTCATGACTCATGTTGGCGAGGAAGTCGGATTTGGCAAGGCTGGCGGCTTCCGCTGACTTCTTTGCGCTTTCCAGTTCGACGTTCTTGCCCTGCAAAATCTCCAGCAGATTTTGCGTTTCTTTCAGAACCGTATTCTTCAGCCGCTGCTGGGATTCCCGATAGATCAAATAGGCGAACACAAAGGCAAGCAGCAGTGCAAACAGGCTGGCGACGCCAATGAGGATGAACAGGTTGCGCATGTTCGATTGGAAAATAGCCTCGCGTTGCTCTAGCAATGTTTCGTACAACTTGATGAAACCGGCCATCTCGGCGCGAATCGCATCCATCAGGGGTTTGCCCTGGCCGGTGACAATTTCCCTGAGTGCGTCAGCTCCCGCCGACTTTCGGTACGCCTCGATGCTTGCGGACAGCACCTTCATTTTGGCGTCGATCAACGGTTCCATTCTCGCCAGGTGCTTTTCGGCATCGCTGTTCAGGTTTAATTGATGCAACTCTCTGAACTGAGCAGTAATGCCGTCACGTACAGCCAGATAAGGCCCCAGATACTTCTCGTCTCCCGTCAGTAGATAGCCGCGTGAACCGGTTTCGGCATCTTTCACTGCTGATAGCAATTCGGTCGCGCTATTCAATACGATATAAGTTTGTGCCCGCAGTCTGGAGGATTCATCGATCTTCTGGAATGACCAGAACGATGCCGCGATGCCTGTTAAAACCAGCAGAACCGCCAATGCAGCGGTTGTGAAGATGAGCATTTTCGTTTTCATGGAGTGCCTGTCTGTCAAGGCGCGGCAAGCGTGACCAAGCCTTGCCCGGTCGAAGCCTGCCGGCTTGATTTGGCAAGCAGATCCAGGCCAGGCTTGCCGCCCCGGAAATCGTCCGCAGATTGCCTGAAATTCCTCGACCACTGGCTGCCATCGCGCATTTCCGGAGCAATACGCAGGGAGAGCGCGACATCCTGGCTGCTAAAGCCGGCCGCAATGAGCAGTTGCCGGGCAATGGCATCGGCTTCCTGCGTCTGGACATCGCGTTTGCTGAGGACGGCGAGTCTCGATCCACCCATGGTAATCGCGCTCTTCATCAGGCTGCTGCCAGGGATAAGAACGTTCATGATGACTGATGTGACGATACTGCTGGCCGAATTCTCTTCGTGGTGACGCGCGATCACGTGCCCCATTTCGCGGGCGATGATAAAGGCCAGCCAATCGTCGTACGGCTGCGCGGCGCCCAGTGAAGAATTCAGCGCGATTCTGCCATTGGCACTGGAGGCGCTTCCCGGCGCAGCGTCTTCGACGACATAGACTTCAAATCGACTTTCTGCCAATCCCGGAACGTCACTTGCCAGATCCGGATAAAGGCGCCGTGCTCCATTCTGTAAAACATCGGCAATCCGTTGCACCTGCAGTTCGAATTGCGCCGCCGCGGTTAGCTCGGTGGGTGGCAGGCAGTGGGCCTCTCCGCCACAGTTCACGCGCACCCGGGCAGCTGTGACAATATTGAAACCGATATTCGCATGAGCAGCCGCCAATGGGATGTTGACCATGCGCGCACGATTGTCTGTCGGCGTTGTGGCACACCCCGCCACGCCAAGGCACGCGGCGGCGATGCAGGCTAGGATTCGTATGGACATGACAGATCCTTTAAGAAATGGTCTGAATTGGACGTCGTCACAATGCGATGAATCAGACCAAACCTCTGTTCGCTACCGTACGCTTGCACACCTGTGCCGATACGCCCAAAAAAGTCGGCGCTAGCGGAACGGCTACCACAAGGTACTGGCTGTGTTCTATAGCGTACAGACACAGGACCTGCGCCACGCGCAAGCTATTATTGAAATAGCTGCGTACCCGCGCTATTCCACGACCTGAAAGCAACGAGCTCTGCACCATGAAATTCAAGGACTACTACGAAACTCTCGGGGTTCCGCGTGCTGCGACGCAGGACGAGATCAAACGCGCCTACCGCAAGCTGGCGCGCAAGTACCATCCGGATGTGAGCAAGCTTGCCGATGCCGAGTCACGCTTCAAGGAACTGGGTGAAGCCTATGCGGTACTGAAGGATCCGGAGAAACGCACGGCCTACGACCAAATGGGCAGCGAGTGGAAGCCCGGGCAGGACTTCCAGCCACCGCCGGGGTGGGACGCCGGTTTCGAATTCAGCGGCGGCGAATTTAGCGGTGGTGGTAGCGGCGCGGATCACAGCGATTTCTTCGAAGCGCTGTTCGGCCGCCAGGGCGGGCAACGACCCCATAGACCGGAACAGGGACAAAGACAAGGACAGGATCACCACGCCAAGGTGCTGATCGACTTGGCCGATGCCTATCAGGGTGCCCAGCGCAGCATTTCCTTGCGCATGCCTATGCTGGATGCGCAGGGTCGCGTAACGACACAGGACCGCAAGCTCGACGTCAGCATTCCCAAAGGAATACGCGCCGGG
This sequence comes from Sulfuritalea sp., assembly GCA_020048435.1. Lineage (GTDB taxonomy): Bacteria > Pseudomonadota > Gammaproteobacteria > Burkholderiales > Rhodocyclaceae > Sulfurisoma. The sequence continues at coordinate 3,340 of JAIFMO010000189.1, read as the reverse complement.
CAGCATCTGCGACTGTCCGGCCAGGGTGGTCCGGGTCTGGGCGGTGGAGCGGCCGGCGATCTGTATCTGGAAATTGCCTTCAACCCGGATCCGCTGTTTCGCGTCGATGGCCGCGATGTCTTTCTGGATTTACCGCTGGCCCCCTGGGAAGCTGCACTCGGCACGGAGGTGACCGCACCGACACCCGCTGGCCCGGTGCAGCTGACGATTCCTCCCGGCTCGGCAGCGAACCGTCAATTGCGTCTGAAAGCGCGCGGCATTCCCGGGGCACCACCAGGTGACCTGTATGTCGTGCTTTCGATTGCGCTGCCACCGGCCGACAGCGATGCGGCGCGGGTGGCTTACCAGGCGATGGCTCTGGCTTTTGATTTCAATCCCCGCATACACCTGAATGGATGACCCACCATGAACCCAATTACGATGACCGCATTTAAGGGGCCGATTGTTGAAGAAACCGTTCAACTGACGCTACTGGAGTTGTGTCAGGCCTGCCGCGCAGAAGAGGCGCATGTACTGACCTGGGTTTTTGAAGGTGTGCTGGAACCTGTCGGTGAATCCCCTCAGCACTGGCGCTTTGGCGGCAATTCGCTACGCCGGGCGCGGATGGCTTTGCGGCTGTCGCGTGACCTTGAAATCAATCCGCCCGGAGTGGCACTGGCACTCGATCTGCTCGATGAAATTGCCATGCTCAGGGCACGCCTGCAGCGTCGTTGATGGCAGGCTGATGTCATGCACATTCATGGTCTCGGTGTCGAGCAATCGCTCACCAGCCTGAAAACGACGGCTGCCGGCCTGGCGCCGGACGAGGCAGCGCGTCGCCTGGCAGAATTCGGGCCAAACCACGTCGAGGAAGTACCGCGCGAACATCTGATCCTCAGTTTTGCCCGGGAGTTCACCCATTTCTTCGCCCTCATCCTGTGGATCGGTGCCGCGCTGGCCTTCAGCGCCGAACATTTCGATCCGGGCCAGGGCATGGCCAGCTTGGGCGTGGCCATCGTCGGCGTCATCATCGTCAACGGTATCTTTTCCTTCTGGCAGGAATACAAGGCCGAGCAGGCCGTGGCGGCGCTGCGCCATTTGCTGCCGCAGAAGGTACAGGTGCTGCGGGGAGATGGAATCGTCGAACTGCTGGCGACCAATCTGGTGCCCGGCGATATCGTGTTACTCGAAGAAGGCAACTTCATTCCCGCCGATTGCCGCTTGATCGAAGCCTCCGCCCTGCGCGTAAACACGGCGACCGTCACGGGCGAATCCCTGCCGATGGCGCGGACTACCGAACCCAGCACCGAAGATTCCCCGCTCTATGCCAAGAACGTCGTGCTGGCCGGCACGTCGGTGGTGTCCGGACAGGCGCATGCCGTGGTGTACGCCACCGGCATGCATACCGAGTTCGGCCGCATCGCCCATCTCACGCAAACCGCCGGCACCGCCTCGTCACCGCTGCAACGCGAAATTGCCCGGCTGTCGCATATCGTCGCGGCACTCGCCACGGGCATGGGCGTCACACTGTTCTTCGTCGGTCAGGCGATGGGACTGCCGACCTGGACCAACCTGCTGTTTGCCATCGGCATCATCGTCGCCAATGTGCCGGAAGGCCTGCTGCCGACCGTGACGCTGTCGCTAGCCATGGCAACCCAGCGCATGGCCAAACGCAACGCCCTGGTGCGTCACCTGCCTGCCGTCGAGGCACTGGGTTCGACCACCACGATCTGCTGCGACAAGACCGGCACGCTCACGCAGAACCGCATGTCGGTACAACGCCTGTGGCTGGGTGGCGGTTTTCTTGATTTTTCCGATCTCGCAGCTTCATTGACAAACAATTCACGCCTGACCGAAGCCAACCGCGCGTTATTCGTCAATGCCGCGCTCTGTCACAACCTGAAGAGCGTTGACGAAAAACTGCTGGGCGACCCAATGGAGGTCGCTCTGGCAGGCATGGGGCAGCAGGTCATTGGCGATATTTCCTCGTACAAGCGGCTCGACGAAATCCCCTTCGACACCGACCGCAAGCGCATGTCGGTGCTGTGTGAAACGCCTCAAGGCCGCATGCTCTACTGCAAGGGGGCGCCGGAAACAGTACTTACCGTCTGCGACTTTGTGCAGTTTGACGCTGGCGTGGTTCCGCTCGATGCAGCCGCCAAAACCCGCCTGCTGGCAGCCCAGGAAGAAATGGCGGAGGCTGGTTTGCGCGTGCTGGCCTTTGCTCATTGCGCGGTCGCCCAAGGTATGCCGAACGAGGAGCGTGGCATGATCCTCTCCGGCCTGGTCGGCCTCGAAGACCCGCCACGCAAAGAAGTGCCGGATGCCATCGCGCGTTGTGCCACAGCCGGCATCCGCATCATCATGGTCACCGGCGACCACCCGCACACTGCGCTGGCCATTGGACGCCAGATCGGCCTGGTGAAAACCGCGCAGCCCACCGTCATTACCGGCGACCAACTGCGCACGATCTCTCCGGCGCACCTGCAACTGGCACTCGATGCCAAGGAAATCATCTTCGCCCGCGTCGCCGCCGAGCAGAAGATGCTGATCGTTCAGTCCTTGCAAAAGAAAGGCGAGATCGTTGCCGTCACTGGGGATGGCGTAAACGACGCGCCGGCCCTGAAAACCGCCGATATCGGCATCGCCATGGGCATCACCGGCACCGATGTCGCCAAGCAGGCCGCCGACCTGATCCTGCTCGACGACAACTTTGCCAGCATCGTCGCTGCTATCGAGGAAGGGCGCGCGGTGTTCGACAACATCCGCAAGTTTCTTACCTACATCCTGAGTTCAAACATTCCCGAACTGGTGCCTTATCTCGCCTTCGTGCTGCTGCGCATTCCACTGCCGTTGACCATCATCCAGATTCTCGCCGTCGACCTCGGCACCGACATGCTGCCGGCCCTCGCCCTGGGTGCGGAAAAGCCCGACCCCGGCGTAATGCAACGCCCGCCCCGGGCGCGCAACGAGCGACTGCTCTCTTGGGGCCTGCTGGCCCGCGCCTATCTGTTCCTCGGCGTACTGGAAGCGGCGGCGGCAATGGCGGTGTTCTTCTTCGTGCTCGATGCCGCCGGCTGGGAATATGGCAACCAACTCGACAAGACCGATCCGTTATATCTGCAGGCGACCTCGGCCTGTCTGGCGACGATCGTGGTGATGCAGATGATGAACGTCTTTCTGTGCCGTCACCCCATCAAGTCGGTGCTGGCCTTCGGACTCTTCAGCAATCCCTATCTGCTGCTCGGGTTGGCGGCGGAACTGGGCATGATCCTGTTCATCATCTACACCCCCGCCGGCCAATGGCTGTTCGGCACGGCCGCGATCGGTGTGGATGTCTGGGGGTTGGCACTGGCCGGGG
>JAIFMO010000130.1 GCA_020048435.1 Sulfuritalea sp. | reverse complement strand
AAGGTCGGCGAACTCGGCTACACCGCCGGCATGACTTACTATATTTACTCGCCCGGCACACACTCAAATGCTCCCGAGTCAAAAGTTTCGCTCACCTATGGCGAGTTTGGCGTGTCTGCCCAATCGCTGCTCGACGACACCATTTGGGGCAACCAAGGCGATACATACTGGACCGCAACCTGGACCAAGCCCTTGCCGTACGACCTGACCTTCACGACCAACCTCGGCTACTACACTTACACGAAAAATGGCACGTATCTGGGTGCAAACGACACGCTGGGTAGCTGCGGGGTCAATAGCTATTTCTTCATCAATGGCTGCTACGCGAGCGTTAAATCTGACGGGACCGCCAATCCGGATGCCCACACCATCAGTGGAGGCTTCCGCCACCTCATTCTTGGCATCTCGCAGCCCATCGGCAGCACCGGCATGACCTGGAACGCCCAAGCGATTATCGGTGGCCTCAACCGCTTCAACATCCAGCAGGACAACAAGATCACTGCCGGTATCAACTACGCCTTCTGAGTTTCACAATTTCTCCCCCCGCGACGATCTCCCCGATCTCGCGTTTAACGCCGGGCTGGACCCCCGGCGTTTTTTTATGGCAATAGTCCGTAAGTCGGCTGGTCGGTCGCTTACCGGCGTTTGCGGTGGGCGGGCGGTTCGTAACGCGGCGGCAGGGCGGCAACACGCAAGCCAAAGGCTTCGTCGTTGGCGTCGATGGTCAGTCGGGTCTCCGGCATGTCGCCCGTAACGGGCGCGGGCGCCCAGCCAGCCAGCCGCCCAGCCAACGACAACCCGCCACCCAGGCCGAGCAACAGCATGATCGAACCAATCAGCGCCAGCGGCTTGAAACGCGCACCGGCCCAGAAGGCGGCCCACTGGGCGCGGCGCCGTACCGCTACCGCCGACTTTTTATCAATCTCGGCCTGCCGGCGGGCCTCTGCCGCCGCAGTGGCTTTGGTGACGGCTTTGGCGCGATCCTGCGCTACGGCCGCAGCCTGCCGCTCGGCCTCGGCATGCTTGGTCGCCACTTCGCGCGCGGCCAGGTCAGCGGCTTCGCGCTTGCCCGCGGCAAGAACAGCTTCAAGATCGGTGCTGCGACGTTCGATGGCGGTCAGTTCCAGTTTGCGTTCCGCATCGGCCAGCGATTCGGCCTGCGCGGCCAGTGTGCGTTCGGTCTGGGCGCGAATACGCGCCAGGGCCAGGGCCTCGGCCTCGGCCAGTTCGTTGGCCTTGAGTTCGTCGAGCCGGTTGTTGTTGACGCCGATACGACCCCGCGCGGCCTGTTCGACCTCGGCATCCGTTGCCGCGCGCTCTTGCGCCTGCTGTCGCGCCGCCCGGGAATCATCGGCCTGCTTGAGAGTTCGCATCAGCATGCTCATCTGTAATTTCCGCGAAGGGCAGCCGTCTGGCTGCGGTAACGGACAATTCTATGGAATGCCACGGCGGGTCAAAGCGTCGAAAAGGTAGAATTCCCTCATGTATACCGCTCCGGAAACCCTGCTGGTGCTGACCAATCTGCCGGATGTGGCCGCCGCGCGCGCACTTGCCGGCCGTCTGGTCGAAATGCGCCTGGCCGCCTGTGTCAACATTTTATCGCCCTGTCGCTCGGTCTATCGCTGGCGTGGCCAAGTTGAAGAAGCCGAGGAAATCCCGCTGTTGATCAAGACCACGGCCGCCCGTTACGCCGCGCTCGAGGCGGCGATCCAGCAGGCGCATCCTTACGAACTTCCGGAAATCGTGGCGCTCTCGCTGACCCACGGCCTGCCCGAATACCTCACCTGGGTCGCCAGCGAGGTCACTACACCCGAAAACACCCCATGCTGATCCGAACGCTCATTGCGTTGATTTTGCTGGCGGCGATGACCGCATTCGCCGCCGAGGAACCGCTCGATCCCGAACAGGCTTTCAAGTTCTCGGCCCGCGTGGTAGACGCCAAGACGGTCGAGGCCCGCTGGCGGATTGCTGCCGGCTATTACATGTATCGCGAGAAGTTCAGATTTTCTGTCGAGCCGGCCACGGCAAAACTCGGCGCGCCAGCCTTTCCCAAAGGCGAAGTGCATGAGGACGAGAATTTCGGCAAGGTCGAAACCTACCGCAAGGAAGTGGTTGTCCTGTTGCCCATTACGGGCGCCGCCGCAGGAGACACGCTGACGCTGCAAGTCAGTTCGCAAGGCTGCTGGGACAAGGGTGTCTGCTACCCACCGACGCCACAGCAGGCCAAAATTAAGCTGGCGGGCAGCGCCGTCGCGGCGGCGGCCAGCGAGGCTACGGTCTCCCCCAACGAGACTGCCAATGGGTCTTCACCGCCAGCGGCTGCACCTGGCGGCGACGAAACCTCGCGGATCGCTGGCATCCTCAAGGGCGCTGGTTTCTGGATGGCGCTGCTCACTTTCTTCGGCTTCGGCCTGTTGCTGTCCTTCACGCCCTGCGTTTTCCCGATGGTGCCCATTCTCTCCGGCATCATCGTCAATCATGGCCATGCCGTTACCCACGGCCGCGCCTTCGTGCTGTCGCTTGCCTATGTGTTGGGGATGGCGCTGACCTACGCCGCCGCCGGCGTCGCCGCGGGTTTGTCCGGCACGCTGTTATCCAGTGCCCTGCAAAATGCCTGGGTGCTCGGCGGCTTTGCGCTGGTGTTCGTGGCATTGTCGTTGTCCATGTTCGGTTTCTACGAATTGCAACTACCATCGGCGCTGCAATCGCGCTTGTCGGAAACGGCCAACAAACAGGGCGGCAGCCTTGGTGCCATCGCCTTGATGGGCGCGCTGTCGGCGTTGATCGTCGGCCCCTGCGTCGCCGCGCCGCTGGCGGGCGCGCTGCTCTACATCGCCCAGACCCGCGACGCCTGGCTCGGCGGCTGGGCGCTGTTCGCGCTGGCGCTGGGCATGGGCGCGCCGTTGATCCTCGTTGGCGTCTTCTCGCGCTCGTTGTTGCCCAAGACCGGTCCGTGGATGAACGCGGTCAATCGCTTCTTCGGCGTGCTGCTGCTGGCCACCGCGCTGTGGCTGGTGTCGCCGGTACTGCCGGCGTGGCTGACCATGCTCGGTTGGTCGGCGCTACTGATCCTGCCAGCCATTTACCTGCGCGCGCTCGACCCGCTGGCGCCCAATGCCTCGGGCTGGCAGCGCCTGTGGAAGGGTGTCGGCGTGGCACTGCTGATCGGCGGTGCGACGCTTCTGGTCGGCCTGCTCGGCGGCGCCCGTGACCCGCTACAACCGCTGTCTTTCCTGCGCGGCACCGCCAACGCTGCCGTGCCGCTAGCGCCGACTTTTCAGCGGGTCAACTCGGTGGCCGATCTCGACGCCCGGCTGAAGTTAGCCGACCGATCCGCCGATCGCCCGGTGCTGCTCGACTTCTACGCCGACTGGTGCGTGAGTTGCAAGGAAATGGAAAAGTTTACCTTCGCCGACGCCAATGTTGCCGCGCAAATGAACCGCATGCTGCTGCTGCGGGCCGACGTTACCGCCAACTCCGAGGCCGATAAGGCATTGCTGAAGCGCTTCGGTCTCTTCGGCCCGCCCGGCATCATCTTCTTCGACGCCAGGGGTGGCGAACGTCCCGACCTGCGCGTGGTCGGCTACCAGCCGCCCGAACAATTTCTTCCCACACTCGAACGCGCGCTTTCTCGGTAGTGCGACAACGGTCGAGTTGTGGGCTACGACAACGCACAGGGTTTTCACCATCGCCATTTCATGGGTAAGGTGGAGGCCATTGAATTCTCCGGCTTCGAGGATATCGAGGCGCGATTTGAAGCTGACTGGCTAGCGTTCAGGAAACGGGGTAAGGGATGAAAACGATCATCAAGACAGAGAGTCCGGCGGAGTTCTTCAAGCGTGGCCGGGAAATTGCCCGATTGGCGGACCAAAGCAAGCCGATTCCGCATGAGCGCATCATCGCGTTTGAAGATCCCGAGGACATGGCCAAGCTGATTACAACCGCCAAGCTAGCCCTTTTTAGGGAAGTCAGAAGCAGTCCGGGATCGATCACCAAACTTTCGGCGCGATTACATCGCGACCGCAGTGCCGTTAAGCGCGATATTGACGAACTGGAACGCGCGGGTTTGATCAAGGTCGAAAACAAACCCCTGCCAGGCCATGGTCGGAAGAAAGCAGTTCGCGCGGTGGCCGAGTTGGTCTTACTGTCACTTTAAGTGATACCCACGCACATTCAGCACTTTCCCAAACGTTGAGGAATTTCCTATGTTTACCGGCATTGTCACCACCACCGGCAAGATCACCCACATCCAGCCGCTCGAACAGGGTTTGCGCCTTACCGTCGCGGCGCCCGGCCTCAAGCTGGCCGATGTCGCCGTCGGCGACTCCATCGCGCACAACGGCGTGTGCCTGACGGTCATTGCCCGCAAGAAAAGTAGCTACCAGATCGATGTCTCGCGCGAGACGCTCAACTGCACCGTGGGCCTTGACCTGCTAGACGGCGAGGTGAACCTGGAGAAAGCGATGCGCCTGTCCGATTTCATTGGCGGCCATCTTGTCTCCGGCCATGTCGACGGCGTTGGCGAGGTCGAGCGGTTCGAACCGGTCGGTGAATCGCATGAGCTAGTCATCAAGGCGCCCAAGGGCCTGGCCAAATACATCGCCCGCAAGGGCTCGATCACCGTCGACGGGGTTTCGCTTACCACCAACCGCGTCAAGGGCCGCCGCTTCTCGATCAACCTGATTCCGCATACGGTGGCGGTGACGACACTGAAACGCCTGCATGCCGGCGCCAGGGTCAACCTGGAAGTCGACCTCATCGCCCGCTATGTTGAGCGGATGCTTGGATCATCCAAATAATCACAATAACTCAATAAATAACAACATGTTGCAATCAATCATAGTCCATGAAGGTTCGCCAAAATCTGACGGTATTTGACGGAATCGTTGACGGTACCGGACAAGATAATTGTCGCTCACCAGTTCAGGGTTCATTTTCAATCCTCGATATGAAGTTGCGTATCGCGCCTGAACCTTCTCGATGACTCACGGAACAGACTGGGTTGGATATTACGCCTCAGCAAGTTTATAATGTTCCTACATGCAAGGAGAACAACATGCAGACCGTTAATATTCGTCAACTCAAGACTAACCCGTCGACTGCGCTACGCAGTGCAAAAGATGACGATATGGTGGTGGTGATGAATCGCGATCATCCGGAGGCGTTGTTGGTCGATCTTGAGAAGCTCGCTTTTCCAGATTTGGGCGCTGTACGGGTAGCTCTTGCCGTGTCGTTGTTCCGTAGTGGGGCCGTTTCTGCTGGATTCGCCGCACGAATGACGGACAAGACCCTGCCTGACATGCTGACTCTGTTCTCTAGTCTCGGTATTCCATTGACCAGTGGCAACGAATCAGATGCCCGTGACGATCTTAATGTGGGTAAGCAATGGTTGGCACAAAAGGGGTGATATTTGCGTAGTGTCGTCATTGCCGATGCGGGACCGCTGATTGCGTTGTCCCGCATTGACGCCCTCGATCTGCTACGCGGATTGTTTGGGCAAGTCCTCGTCACCACCGCAGTCCGCGACGAAGCGTTGCCGCCATCGGACTATCCGGGCAAGTCACTTATCGCCCAGGCGTTCGACGCCGGGTGGTTGGTTTGTCCGTCATTGCCTGAAAGTGCATGGAAACCCATGAATCCATGTCTCGATACGGGCGAACGCAGTGCAATTGCCGCTGCGTTGCAGATGCCCGGTTGTTTGCTCATCATCGACGACCGCGCGGGCCGGGCAGAAGCGAAATCGCAACATCTCTCCATTATCGGCACAGCAGCGGTGATTGGTCTCGCCAAGGTACAGGGTTTGATCCCTGCTGCGCGGCCTGTATTGGAGAAGCTCCGACCTGCTGGGTACTTCATCCACCCGAGTATCATCGAGGCCGTGTGGAAGGACGTGGAAGAGTAGTCGTGAACAGGAATTCTGTCCTTCCACTTGATGCCGTTCTCGCCCCGATTCTCAATACGAGTTTGTCTTCAGTGCGCCAATGGGAGAACGAACAAAAACACCCAGGCGGACCATGCGCGCTGATGTATCAAAGGGTTGGACTCTAAACAATGTGCTCACCCGGTATGTGGAACGAATGATTTAGCCTTCGGGGTAGAATGCGCGGCCCCAGACAAGAACAACGCCGCACGGCGTCCCGCCATGAGCATCAGTTCCGTACAAGATATCGTCGCCGACCTCAAGGCCGGCCGCATGGTCATCCTCGTTGACGAGGAAGACCGCGAAAACGAGGGTGATCTCGTTATTGCCGCCGAGCATTGCACGGCGGAAGCGATCAACTTCATGGCCAAGCATGGCCGTGGCCTCATTTGCCTGACGCTGACCGAGGCACGTTGCCGCCAGCTCGACCTGCCGCTGATGGTGCGCAATAACAAGACGCCGCACAACACCGCCTTTACCATGTCGATCGAGGCGGCCGAGGGCGTGACCACCGGCATCTCGGCCCACGACCGCGCCCGCACGGTGCAGGCCGCCGTGGCGAAAAACGCCAAGCCGGCCGACATCATCCAGCCCGGCCACATTTTCCCGCTGATGGCGCAAAACGGCGGGGTGCTGGTGCGCGCTGGTCACACCGAGGCGGGTTGTGACTTCGCCCAGATGGCCGGCCTCGAGCCCGCTTCCGTAATCTGCGAGATTCTCAAGGACGACGGCACCATGGCGCGGCTGCCGGACCTGATCGAGTTTGCTGGCGAACACAAGCTCAAGATTGGCACCATCCGCGATCTCATCCACTATCGTTCCGAGAACGAAAAGCTGGTCGAGTGCGTCGCCGACAAAGAGATCGCCTGTGCCCACGGCGACTTCCGGCTGCGCGCATTTGAGGACAAGACCAGCGGTGAGGTGCATCTGACGCTGACACAGGGTGTCATCCGCGCGGAAAACGAGACGCTGGTGCGGGTGCATGAGCCGATTTCGGTGCTCGATTTCCTTGACTGCGCCAGCCACCGCCACAGCTTCAGCGTCGACCAGGCCATGCAGGCCATCGCCCGTGCCAAGTCTGGCGTCGTCGTGCTACTGCACCGCAAGGAAGCGGGCAATGATCTGCTGGCGGCGCTGCAAAGCGATCCCGCCCAGGGCGGTCGCCCCGCCGCCAAATGGGATCCGCGTCTTTACGGCATCGGCGCGCAGATATTGCGTGAAC
>JAIFMO010000012.1 GCA_020048435.1 Sulfuritalea sp. | reverse complement strand
CGATCCCGCACTCGGAAGCTTCCTGGATTTCCTGGCCCAGGACATCGCCGCCCATCCCGAGCAGGTGCGTGTCATCGATAGCGGACTGGCCCAGCGCATGCGCGCCCTGACCAAGGGCGTCAAGGTCGACCTCGACGCCACCCTTGACCCGGCCGACGAATGACGCTGGCCGCCACCCCGTTGGTGGTCAACGGCTGGAGCTTGTTTGCCCATCCCCTGTTCCTCGATCAGGTCGAGGCCCTGATCGCCAAGGTCGAAGTCCTCAAGACCAAGGACTCGAAAACCTACAAGCAGAAGAACAGCACCAAGCGTCTGGCGGCGATCAGCAAACTGGCCCTTGAAGTCATTCCCACAGACCCCACCCGGCCGGAATACCGGCAAGGCGGCACCCTGGGCGATGACCGCAAGCACTGGTTTCGCGCCAAGTTTTATCAGCAGTACCGCCTGTTCTTCCGCTTCCACGCCCCGCAACGCATCATCGTCTATGCATGGGTCAATGACGAGGACACGAAGCGCGCCTATGAAAGCAGCGACGATGCCTACCGCGTGTTCCGCAAAATGCTCGACGGCGGGCACCCGCCCGAAGACTGGGACACATTGCTCAAGGAAGCACGCACCTCGTCGAAACGCATGGCAAGGATCAAGTCATCTCACTGAGCGCGCTTCAAACAGGTGTATCGGCGGCAACTTCGATAAGCGCATGCCAAGGCACTACAATGAACGACAACACGTTTCATGCAGGAGCACGCCCATGGGCATTACCTACGCCGCCATTGCCATCGAGAATCCTTACCTCAAGCGCAAGCTTGACGCTCAAGCCTTGGTTGATTCCGGCTCGGTGTTCCTCACCGTGCCGGAACACATGGCCGTGCAACTCGGTTCCGATCCCATGGGAGTCAGCACACTCGAAAACATCCTCGCCGATGGCTCCAGCAAACCCGTGCCGATAATCTGCCCACTGCGGGTTTATTTCGCCGACCGCTATTGCGACCTGTCCGCGCTGGTGATGGACGATGAACCGCTGCTGGGCGCGGTACAGATGGAAATGATGGATTTGGTGCTACACCCGGCCAGCAAAACCCTGACGGTCAATCCGGCCAACCCGTTCGTGCCGGTCGCACTGGCGAAGTAACAAGGTAAATCACGAGACAGGATTATCGTGGTCCCCCAATACCCCGTGATCGTGGCCAAGCGCCGGCAACAAAGTTGGGGAAATGATGGTTTGTCCCTGTTTATTTGTCTGTCCTGTTTATTACAACTCAACCGGAGAATCACATGCCCATCAAGAGCGAACTCGCAGCAAAGGAAGCGAAGCATGGCCAGAAGATGGTCGAAGTCAAGGTTCGGTTCTGGACGGATGACCTGGCGGCTGAGAAAGGAAAAATCGTTCCAAAGCATGCTTGGACTGCCGGTGTCGTTCGTATCGAGCGAAACGATTCCCATGAAATAGCACCGTCCCAGCCGGTGCCATTCAACTCGCTTCTAGACCTTGGCACTGCAATCGAGAAAGTTCTTATCCAGCATGGTGTTGTTCTTCATAGCAGCACCAAGATGAAGAAATACTTTGCGGGTGAGTAACAAGGACAAGAAAATAGGGAGAATAGAAAATAATAGGGGGCAGACCTCCATGGCGCTACGATAGGCCTTTTGCATGACGAGCAGCAAGTTATTTCCATAGACGGGGATGGTCAATCGGATAAAGAATACAGGCGTTACTGCCGTGCCGTTAGCGCCGACTTTTTGAAGCGATCGATACCCGATCACGCTCGCGGCCCGAGGGAGCCATCTCGCCCGCGCCCTAATTTTCCCTCCCATCGAACATCTGTAACAATTGATGGCCATCATCAAGGGTTTCACCAACACACCCGGAGGGAAATAGCGATGGATCTGATTCTCTGGCGGCATGCCGAAGCGGAAGAGATTCGGCGGGGCCTCACCGACCTGAAGCGCCGCCTGACACCGCGCGGCGAAAAGCAGGCACGCCTGATGGCGCGCTGGCTCAAGCAGCGACTACCGAAAGACACGCGCATTCTGGTGAGTCCCGCCATGCGTACCCAGCAGACCGTGCTCCCACTTGAACTACCCTATGAAACCGATGAACAAATCGGCCCCGGCGCGACTTCGGCCAATCTGCTTGGCGCAGCCGGTTGGCCCAACCTGCCCGCCGCCGTGCTGCTGGTCGGACACCAACCGGCACTGGGCAAACTCGTCTCGGGGCTGATCTGCGGCCAGGAAAACGAATTTTCGGTGCGCAAGGGTTCGGTCTGGTGGATCAGCCGCAAGGAAAAATCCGACGACGAGGGCGCCTTCCTGCGCGCGGTGATCGGCACTGAGATGCTGTAAGCGGCTGTAACCCGCAAGGTGCAATCGCTCGATTGCACGACTTGCTCAAAAAGTCGGCGGTAGCGGTACGGCAACCGCTACCGCCGGCAGCTACGTAACGGGCCGACCAAGCGGGTCAGCCGAAACGGCCGGTGATGTAATCCTCGGTCTGCTTTTTCTGCGGCTTGATGAAGACTTGGTCGGTCACGCCGAATTCGATCATCTCGCCCAGATACATGTAGGCCGTGTAGTCGGAAATCCGCGCGGCCTGCTGCATGTTGTGGGTGACGATGGCGATGGTAAATTCGTTCTTGAGTTCGTTGATCAGTTCTTCGATGGCCATGGTCGAGATCGGGTCGAGCGCCGAAGTCGGCTCGTCGAGCAGCAGCACTTCCGGCTTTACCGCCACGCCGCGGGCGATGCACAGGCGCTGCTGCTGGCCACCGGAAAGACTCATGCCGCTGCGGTTGAGGATGTCCTTCACCTCGCCCCACAACGCAGCCTTGCGCAGCGCCCACTCGACCCGCGCCTCGACCTCGTCCTTGGACAGCCGCTCGTGCAGGCGCACGCCGAAGGCGATGTTTTCAAAGATGGACATCGGAAACGGCGTCGGCTTCTGGAACACCATGCCCACCTTGGCGCGCAGCGTATTCAGGTCGACGCCGGCGGCAAGCATGTTATTGCCGTCGAACAACAACTCACCCGTGGCCCGCTGCTCGGGGTAAAGGTCGTACATGCGGTTGAAGGTGCGTAGCAGGGTGGATTTACCGCACCCCGACGGGCCGATAAAGGCCGTTACGCGCCGCTTGTATATCTTGAGATTGACATTCTTCAGCGCATGGAATTTGCCGTAGTAGAAATCGAAATTGCGGCATTCGATCTGTGTTTCCAGCGGCCCTTCGGCTACCGTGGCGACATCGAGAATGGCTTTATTGGTATCGTTCATATTCATATAGGATTAACACGTCCTGGTTTACAGTTTGTGCTTTTCGCGGAAGAGAAAACGGGTGGCGATGTTGAGGCCCAGCACACCGAGCGTGATCAGGAAAACGCCGGCCCAGGCCAGTTGCTGCCAATCGGTGAAGGGGCTCATCGCGAACTTGAAGATGGTCACCGGCAGGTTGGCCATCGGCTCGTTGAGATCGAGACTCCAGAACTGGTTGGACAAGGCGGTAAACAGCAGCGGCGCGGTTTCGCCAGCGATTCGCGCCACCGCCAGCAGCACGCCGGTGATCACGCCGGCCACCGATGCCCGCAGGGTGATGCTCATGATCACCAGCCGCTTGGGCGCGCCCAGCGCGTAGGCCGCTTCGCGCAGCGTGTTCGGCACGAGCCGGAGCATGTTCTCGGTGGTGGCGACCACCACGGGAATCACGATCAGCGCCAGCGCCAGCACACCGGAGAAACCGGAGAAATTACCCACCCTGGCTACGTAAATTGCGTAGATGAAGAGACCGATGACAATCGAGGGCGCCGACAGCAGGATGTCGTTGATGAAGCGCGTGGTCTTGCCCAGCCAGGTGTGCTGCCCGTATTCGGCCAGGTAGATGCCGGTCAGGATGCCGACGGGCGTGCCCACCGCGGTCGCCAGGCCCACCAGCACCACGCTGCCCACGATGGCATTGAGCAGGCCACCCGGCTCTTCCGCGCCCGGCGGCGGCGTCATCTTGGTGAAAAGATCGAGAGAAAGGCCCGCGATACCCAGTTCGAGCGTGGTCCAGAGAATCCAGATCAACCAGAACAGGCCAAAGGTCATCGCGGCCATGGATAACACCAAGGCAATATTGTTGGTCAGCTTGCGCTGGGTTAGCAGATTCATTGTCAGCAGTTTCATGACACGGCCCTCACGCCTTGGTACCTTCATTCTTGGCCAGTTGCATCAACAGTAACTTGGAGAACACCAGCACGGCAAACGTGATCAGGAACAGGATAAGGCCGAGCTCGATCAGCGCCGCGGTGTAAAGGCCGGGGGTCGCCTCGCCGAATTCATTGGCCAGCGTGGAGGTGATGCTGTTGCCCGGCGCATACAACGAAACACCAGAAAGCAGGTTGGTGTTGCCGATGATGAAGGTCACGGCCATGGTCTCGCCCAGAGCGCGACCGAGGCCGAGCATGATGCCGCCGATCACGCCCACCTTGGTATAGGGCAGCACGACATTCCACACCACCTCCCAGGTAGTGCCGCCGACGCCGTAGGCCGACTCCTTCAGCATGTCCGGCGTCACGGCGAACACGTCGCGCATGACCGCGGCGATAAAGGGAATGATCATGATGGCAAGGATGATGCCCGCCGCGAGCAGGCCGATGCCGAGCGGCGGTCCGACAAACAACTGGCCGATGAAGGGCAACTGGCCGAGCGTGGCGGTGAGGAAGGGCTGCGCATACCGCGAAAACAGGGGCGCGAAGATCAGCAGGCCCCACATGCCATAAACGATGGAAGGAATCGCCGCCAGCAACTCGATGGCGGTGCCCAGCGGGCGACGCAGCCAGACGGGCGACAGTTCCGTCAGAAAGAGGGCGATGCCGAAACTGACGGGCACCGCGATGACTAGCGCGATCAGCGAGGTAACGACCGTGCCGTAGATGGGAATGAGCGCGCCGAATTGTTCCGCCGGCGGATTCCACTCTTGCGACCAGAGAAAGCTGAAACCAAACTTCTGGATCGAGTCCCACGAACCGATGACGAGAGAAAGAATGATCCCGGCCAGCAACATGAGCGTAAAAGCAGCAAATGCGCGCGTCAGGTTGAAGAACAGGATGTCGCCAATATTGCGGCGAGTATGGGGCGATCCGGCGGGCGAATTCATTGAGTATTCACTGATCGAAGCGGTTAATCATGCAAGGGCCGAAGAACTCCGCGCCGACAAATTGCCGGCGCGGCGGTTCTGGTACGGCAATATATTACTTGCCCGACCACACCGGCTTGCCGGCGCCATCCTTGATTTCACCCCAGCTGGTGTAAATCAGTTTCAACAGGCTCTCGGGCAGCGGCACATAGTCAAGCGACTCGGCCATTTTGGAACCATTCTTGAAGCTCCACTCGAAGAACTTGAGCACTTCGGTGGCCTGGGCCGGCTTGGCCTGCACCTTGTGCATCAGGATGAAGGTCGCGCCTGTGAGCGGCCAGGCATCTTTGCCCTTCTGCTCGGTCAGGATCTCGTAGAAGGCCGACTTGGTCCACTCGGCGCCGGCAGCAGCGGCCTTGAAGGTATCGTCTTCACCCTTGACGAAATTCCCGGCGGCGTTCTTCAGCATGACATCGGCCAGCTTGTTCTGCTTGGCGTAGGCGGATTCGACATAACCGATCGATGCCGGCACGCGCTGCAGGAAAGCGGACACGCCCTCGTTACCCTTGCCGCCAAGACCCGCCGGCCACTGCACCGCCGTGCCCTCGCCCACCTTGCTCTTCCACTCGGGGCTGACCTTGGACAGATAGTTGGTGAAAATGAAGGTGGTGCCCGAACCATCGGCGCGACGCACGACAGCGATGTCCTGCGCCGGCAGCTGAACCTTCGGATTGAGCTCGGCAATCGCCTTGTCGTTCCACTTGGTGATCTTGCCGAGGTAAATATCGGCCAATACCGTGCCGGTCAGGCGCATTTCGCCCGGCTTGACACCGGCGATATTAACCACCGGCACGACGCCGCCAATCACGGTGGGGAACTGCATCAGGCCGTCCTTGGCCAGCACTTCCGGCTTGAGCGGCATGTCCGAGGCGCCGAAATCGACGGTCTTGGCGGTAATCTGCTTGATGCCGCCACCGGAGCCAATCGACTGGTAATTGATCTTGTTGGTGGTGGCCTTGTTATAGCCATCAGCCCACTTGGAATAGATCGGGGCGGGGAACGAAGCGCCGGCGCCCGTAATTTCAACTGCCTGGGCCGACATGGCAGTAAATGCCATCACTGCAACCACGGAAAATATTTTTTTACGAATATTCATGACGTTAGACCCTCTGTTGGATAAGTAAGTATTCGGCAAGGGCGTAGTTTATGGGCCAATTGTTACACCTTCGTGACAAAAAATCACATCCCGGAAATAGCTTGGCGACCCCAGTCGCTGTCATAAGCCTGCAACAGTAAGCGGGCATGGTGCCCGCCATGCCCACCAAAAACCACCCTGCCCGCCTCCGCCCGTTGCGCGTCCTCATGCTCACGGACGTCTATTTTCCGCGCATCAACGGCGTCTCCACCTCCATCGAAACCTTCCGCGCCGACCTGACCAGCGAAGACATCCAGGTTCGCCTGATCGCGCCGGCCTACCCCGAGCGCCACGCGTCGCCAAGCACCTGGCGCGTGCCCTCGCGCCGGATACCCTTTGACCCGGAAGACCGCCTGATGCAGTGGCGCCCGCTGACTCATACGGCGCACAGTCTCGCCACCGAAGGCATTGATCTGATCCACGTCCAGACCCCTTTCGCCGCCCACTATGCCGGCGTGCGCACCGCCCGACGTCACGGCGTGCCGGTCGTCGCCACCTACCACACGCATTTCGAGGAATATATCGCCCACTACCTGCCGGTGCTGCCGCGGCCGCTGCTCAAGGCCGCCGCCCGCCGACTGGCTGCCAGCCAGTGCAACGACCTCAACGCCATCGTCGTCCCTTCCCGGGCCATGCACACGACACTGACCGACTACGGCGTCACCGCGCCCCTGCACATCCTCCCCACAGGAATCCCGATAAATCGTTTTGCCGGCGGTAACGGTAGCGCATTTCGCGCCAGCCACAACATCCCCGCAGATCGCCCCGTGGCCTTGTTCGTCGGCCGCGTGGCGCACGAAAAGAACATCGAATTCCTGATCGACGCCATTGCCATCGCGATAAAGAACTGCCCGGATATCCTGCTGATTGTCGCTG
>JAIFMO010000102.1 GCA_020048435.1 Sulfuritalea sp. | reverse complement strand
TTGCGCACCTCGGCCGTGGCCTTGAACGTCGCCAATTCGGCCGGCTTGTTCTTGGGCGGATCGGAGAAAGGATTGAGCTTGTCGACCGTCGAACACCCTGACGAAAGCAGGCTCACCGCCAGCAGCGCAGCGGCCAGGCCGCCAGCAACATTCACTCCGCGGCTCATTTTGCACCTCCTGCCGCGCCCAGCGCGTCGAGTTTGGCCTGCAGCACATCTTTGTACGGCCCTTGCTGACGTTCTGCCGTATCGCTAGCGCCGACTTTTTCGGTCAGTTTCGCCAGCGCCGCGGCGTAGGCGGTTTTCGCTTCCGCCAACTTGCCCTGAGCGGCAAGCGTATCGCCCCGCAGTTCGTTGAAACGTGGCGCGAAAGAAACGGCGGACGGTTCGCTCGCCAGCTGTTTCAGCGCCTCGTCGTAGGCCTTTTCGTCGAGCATGACCGCCGCCAGACGCAGGCGGGCGAGGTCGCGCAGCGCCTCGTCGCCGGCATTCTCGGCCGCCCACTGCAACTGCGCCCGGGCCGATTTGAGGTCGCCGGTTTCGGCCAGCACCTTACCCGACAGCATGGCCGCCATGCCGGCGTAGGCCGTGGTCGAGTACTTGCCGATCAGTTCGCCAGCCAGTTCGCGCGCACGTTTTGCATCACCCTGGGCGACTGCGCGTTGCGTGCCGACATAGAGCGCTGATGCTTCTGCCGTCTGCTTTGACTGCCACCAATGCCAGCCCTGCCAGGCCACTGCCGCCAAGGCGAGGGCCAAAGCGAAGCTCGTCACCAGGTTGCCATACTGCTTCCACCAGGTCTTCAGCTCGTCGAGCTGTTCCTGTTCTTCAAGGTCATAAACCGCCATCTTCGTCTTCTCCATACAGCCAGGCGCCCACGGCGCTGGCGAGTTGATCGGCCGCGACGCGACGCTGTTCGCCCGCCTCGCGCAAGTGTTTCAGACTGACTTCGTTGGCCTGCGCTTCGTCGTCGCCGATGATCGCGGCGAGCGTGGCACCCGAGGCATCGGCGCGCTTCATCTGCGATTTGAAACTGCCGCCGCCGCAGTGCAGTTGCACGGCAAAGCCGGTATCGCGCAGGCCTTCCGATACGCGAAAAGCGAAGCGCTGGGCGGCATTGTTGTCGGCCACACCCTGATGCACAACGTAAATATCGGGCACCGGCTTGTCATGCTGGTGGCCTTGGTCGCACCACAGCGCCAGCAGCCTTTCGACGCCCAAGGCGAAGCCGCAGGCAGGCGATGGCTTGCCACCAAGCTGACTCACCAGTCCGTCGTAACGGCCACCGGCGCAAACCGTGCCCTGGGCGCCGAGTTTGTCGGTAACCCACTCGAACACCGTGAGGTTGTAATAGTCGAGGCCACGCACCAGTCGCGGATTGATGCGGTAAGGCAGGCCGGCATCCTTCAGCACCTGCTGCACGCCCTCGAAATGCTTGAGCGAAGCCTCGCCCAAGTAGTCGATCAGCTTGGGCGCGCCATCGATAATCGTCTGCATTACCGGATTCTTGCTGTCGAGGATGCGCAGCGGATTGGCGTGCAGGCGTCGCTTCGCCTCTTCATCGAGCTGGTTGGCATGGCCACCGAGGTAGGCAATCAGGTCGGTGCGGTGGCGCGCGCGTTCGTCGGGCTGGCCGAGCGAATTGATTTCGAGGCGGATGTCGTCGAGACCGAGGTCGTCCCACAGCCGCTGGCACATCAATATCTGCTCGGCGTCGATGTCCGGCCCGGCGAAGCCCAGCGCCTCGACGCCGACCTGGTGGAACTGGCGATAGCGGCCCTTTTGCGGCCGCTCGTGGCGGAACATCGGTCCCATGTACCACAACCGGCGCGGTGCATCGTAGAGAAGATTGTGTTGCAACACGGCGCGTACACAGGACGCAGTACCCTCAGGGCGCAGGGTGAGTTGTTCGCCGTTGAGACTATCGGTGAAGGAATACATTTCCTTTTCGACGATATCGGTAACTTCGCCGATGGCGCGCGCGAACAGCGGCGTCGGCTCGACCAGCGGCATGCGAATCGGCCGGTAGGCGTAGGCGGCCAGCCAAGCGCGCACGGTATGTTCGAACTCTTCCCACAGTTCGGCGTCGTCGGGCAGGATGTCGTTCATCCCGCGGATGGCTTGCAGTGTCTGGCTCATGCGTATTTCATTTCAGTGGCGTACCGCATACTTGCGCGCAACGTAGCCTTCGATGATGGCGCGGAATTCGGCGGCGATATTTTCGCCGCGCAAGGTCGTCGTGCGCTCGCCGTCGACATAGACCGGTGCGACGGGCTCTTCGCCGGTTCCCGGCAGCGAGATACCGATGTTGGCGTGTTTCGACGCCGGCGTGGCGCAGTTTCCACTCTGGCATGCGGACGCGAACGTAAGCCTGGATATCCTGCGCAAGCTCCTGGAAGGTCGTGCTACTGGTGCGGCCACAGCCGGGACAGGCCACCACCATCGGCGTAAAGGCGCGCAGACCCATGGTCTGGAGAATTTCCTGCGCCACCACCACCTCGTTGGTTCGCTCGCCGCCCGGTTCCGGCGTCAGCGATATACGAATGGTATCGCCGATGCCCTCCTGCAGCAGCACGGCGATACCGGCCGTAGAGGCAACGATGCCCTTGCTGCCCATGCCGGCCTCGGTCAACCCAAGGTGTAGCGCGTAATCGCAGCGCACCGCCAGTTCGCGGTAGATGGCGATCAGATCCTGCACCCCGGAGACCTTGCACGAAAGCACGATGGCATCGCCGGGCAGGCCGATTTCCTCGGCCTTCACCGCCGACTCCAGCGCCGATGTCACCATCGCCTCGCGCATGATTTCGGTAGCTCCTTTCGGTTGCGGACGCTTGGCATTCTCGTCCATCACCCGCGCCAGCAGTGCCTGGTCGAGACTACCCCAGTTAACGCCGATACGCACCGGCTTGGCGTACTTCGCTGCGATCTCGATCAGTTGAGCGAACTGCTCGTCGCGGCGGACGCCCTTGCCGACGTTGCCGGGGTTGATGCGCAGCTTGGCCAACGCCTCGGCACAGGCCGGATGCTCGGCCAGCAGCTTGTGGCCATTAAAATGGAAATCGCCGATCAAGGGTACGTTAAGGTTCATTTGGGCCAACCGGTCCCTGATCTTCGGCACGGCCGCCGCGGCTTCACGGGTATTGACGGTGATGCGTACCAGTTCGGAGCCGGCGCGGGCCAATTCCGCCACCTGTAGCGCGGTAGCGAGATCATCAGCAGTGTCGGTATTGGTCATCGACTGCACGACCACGGGTTCGCCGCCGCCGACAGGCACGCCGCCAACCATGACACAGTGGGTCAGGCGGCGGGCAATGTGGCTGTGCGGGGATCCGTGGGCATGGGGTTGGGCCCTGTTGTCTCTCATCACTCGATGGCGAGTCGCGCAACGTCGTCGCGAGCGTGCGGCTTGAGGTCGACTTCACGGTCGCCATCGAAAACACGCACACCCGAGGCACGGCCGATCCAGAGCTGTAAAGGCGGCTTGCCGCCAGCAACCTGGCGCGTTCCCGCCGGAAATTCGCCATTGAGGACGGTACGCCCGGAAGCATCCTTGACCTCGATCCACGCTTTGGATGTAAAGGAAAAGATCAGTTGTCGGCTGCCAAGTGGCAGCGCTACGGCAGGGGCTGAGGCTGGGGTGGAAATAGTTGCGGTAGCGGGTGGCGTGGTCGGCGGCGCGGAAACGGCGGCGGCTGGGGGATTAGGCGCAATAGCAGCCGAATCCGCCGCCACGGTGGTCATGGGTGGCGCAACGGCTACTTCCGACTGCTGCACCTCCGGCGGTTGAACTTGCGGCGGCTGCACCGATTGCGCCACGTGAGCCTCGCGTGGCGTAGGAATAATCGCACCAGGCGAGATGATCTGCCAAGCCGAAAGTGCGGCGGCAATCAGGCCGAGGATGATCGACCCTGCAATCCAGGGCGAAAGTCTATGCTCGCCTGGCAACGGCATGGCGGCACCGGTATCATCCGGAGGGCGCACATCGGCGCGTTCCATCGGCGCGCCGGAATCGAGCATTGCCAGCAGCGGCTCAGGCGCCAATTTGAGGTAGCGGGCATAGCAGCGCACGAAACCGCGAACAACGGTGGTGCCCTGCAGTTTGTTGTAATCGTCGGCTTCAAGCGCCTCAACTTGGCGCGGACTGAATTTGAGGGTACCGACGACGTCAGCTACTGTCAGTCCGCGCGCCTCGCGGGCCTCGCGCAACAAGTGCCCCGGCAGAGCCTCAGCAGCGGGTACCGCATGAAAAGTCGGCGCTAGCGGCACGGCTACTGACGCCCCAGTGGCACTTGCGGCCACGTCCTGTTGTCCGAATCCAACTTCGCTCATGGCCTCGACCGGATCAGGCGCCACTGCGTCAAGGCTTGACGCGGCGTGATTTTCACTCACTCGAAGGCCCCCTGCGTCAGCTTGCGATACTCCTGCGAGTCCGAAAATTTGCGGCGTAACTGGTTCATCCAGTGTGCCTCGGCCTCGCGATCACCCAGCTTGCGTTCGATACGCAGGGCAAGCCAGGCGGAGGCCGCCGAGGGCTCCGCTCGCCGATGAATTTCGAGCAAGCGTAACCGGGCTTCGCCGTGGCGACCCTGTTGCAAAAGAACCTCGGCCAGGGTGTAAAGGCCATCCAGTGCGCCGGCATCAAGGCGCAGGGCGCGAGTGAGATAGTCCTCGGCACGCTTGTATTCCTTGAGTCGCGCGGCGCAAATACCGGCGTTGACCAGTGGCCGCGCCGGGGTGGAGTTGAGCGGATTCCCGGCGGCTGCGTCAAAGTAAGTAAAGGCGCGATCCTCCCGCCCGGTCTGACAGAAGAACGAACCGGCGTTATTGTTGATTTCAGGGTCGCTCGGGGCAAGCCGCAGGGCTTGGTCAAAATACTCTTCAGCCCGGGCGTTTTCCTTCATCTGCATGTGGGCGAGGCCAAGCAGATTGTAGGCAAGCGGATAACTCGAATCGGCGTTGAGCGCGATACGCGCCTCGTCGAGCGCCACATTAAGCTGGCCGCCGCCGAGATAGGCCATGCCAAGTTCGGTATGCACCTTCGCCCGATTACGGGAAACATCAGCCGAGTTCGGCACGGGGCCTTGAGTAGATCCACCCGGTCCAGCGCAACCAAGGAGGAGCAAGATAAGGAGGCTCGTCAAGCAGCGTTGGAGTAGGCATATCATTGGCATGTCTCCATGAGACTCCTTGGCGCTGAACGGCGTCGCGTGCCGGTAGCGGGGAACACCACTTCATGCTCGACAGCGTGTGCAGGCACGCGATTGGCATCACTGGCAACACGAAAGTTACCGACGGCACGACGCGACTTATCCTGCACCTGTCCGGCAAGTTGGCCGCAAGCGGCATCGATATCGCCACCACGCGTTTTCCGCACCGTCGTTACCACACCGGCTGTCATCAGAATTTCCTGAAAACGGCGAACACGAGTCGAGTCCGAACGACGATAGCCCGACCGCGGGAAGGGATTGAAGGGAATCAGGTTGAACTTGCAGGGTACGTCGCGCGTCAGTACAAGCAATGCCCGGGCGTCGGCATCGGCGTCATTCACGCCCGCCAGCATCACGTATTCGAAGGTGATGAAATCGCGCGGGGCGCTAACCAGATAACGTTGGCAGGCGGCCATCAGTTCTTTGAGCGGATATTTCTTGTTGATCGGAACCAGTTCGTCGCGCAAGGCATCATGCGCGGCATGCAATGAAACAGCCAGTGCCACCGGCTCCGACTCGCGCAATCGATCCATCGCCGGCACAATACCCGAAGTCGATACCGTCACACGACGACGCGACAGTCCGTAGGCATGGTCGTCGAGCATTAGATTCAGCGCGGCCAGCACATTATCAAGATTAGCCAAAGGCTCGCCCATACCCATCAGAACGACATTGCTGATGACCCGCTCATTTTCATCGCCATGCGCCACCCCCAGCGCACGGTTGGCATGCCACAACTGACCGATGATTTCGGCCGTCGTCAGGTTGCGATTAAAGCCCTGCTTACCCGTGGAACAGAAGGAGCAGTCGAGCGCGCAACCCACTTGGGTAGAGATACAGAGCGTGCCCCGACTGATTTCGGGGATGAAAACGGTCTCGACGGCATTACCGCCATCGACCTCACCACCACCCACACCCAGCAACCATTTGCGCGTGCCATCCGCCGCAATCGAATCGCGAACGGGCGTCGGGCCACGAATTTCCGCAAGATCACCCAGTTTGGCGCGCAGCGATTTGGCGACATCGGTCATTTGCCCGAAGTCGTCACAACCGGCCCTATGCATCCAGCGCAACACTTGGCGCGCCCGAAAGGGCTTCTCACCATGTTGCGCGAACCAGGCTGCGATGCCGTCGGCGTTGAAATCGAGCAGATTGACAATCATTACGCAGGAAGCAATCAGCGACCGGAGAAAACGTTCAGTTCCGGGAAGTAATAGGCCACCTCCACCTTGGCGGTGTCCGGGCCATCGGAGCCGTGAACGGCATTGGCGTCAATACTGTCGGCAAAGTCGGCTCGAATGGTACCCGCATCGGCCTTCTTGGGGTCGGTGGCGCCCATCAGTTCGCGGTTTTTAGCGATAGCATTGTCCCCCTCCAGAACCTGGATCATCACGGGACCGGATGTCATGAATTTGACCAAATCCTTGTAGAAGGGCCGCTCCTTGTGGACAGCATAGAAGCCACCGGCTTCCCGCTCGGACAACCAAGCCATCCGCGAGGCAACGATCTTGAGGCCATTGCTCTCAAAGCGGGAATATATCTTGCCAATTACATTCTTGGCTACGGCATCGGGTTTGATGATCGACAGGGTGCGTTCGACAGCCATTACTTTCTCCAACAAAAGTTGCGCTATGGACTTGCGCAATAAGGTTATGCAAAACAAGGAACTGCGCATTTTATCGCAGATTGCCGACTAGCTTCGTGACGGCCCGAAAAAATAGACTGTGTGGAATTAATCTCCGTGGGCATTGGCGCTAATGCCATTGTAGTTAAGCTATCCATATTATCGACTCAACTCGATATCCAGAAGTCCTCGCCGTCGCACAATAGACCACTCACCAAAAGCCACCCGCGGATGACGATCTGGCGCAGCAAAGAGAACCTGATGAATTGCTTCGACAAAGCGCCGTTCAGCCGGAATCCTGACTTCGGCGATTGCCAACAAATATCGCACGAGGTTGCGTGCTCGCGGCTCGCTAAGACCTTGCAGCAGGGACACTTCAACAGGGAAGCGCTGCGGCCGGTCACCAAGGTCACTTTTAGCCAGATCGTTCAGCAGTTCAAGGGCCTCACCAAAACGCGCGGCTGCAGCAGCTACATTGCGCTCCCCCGCCGGAAATCGATCTACCAATTGCGGCAATACTACTTGTCGCAAATAGTTTCTTGAGAAGTGGGTATCCATATTGCTCTCATCAGAAATCCACTCAAGGCCTTGCGATGCGGCGTAGGCTTCTATACCTGAACGGGGGACATCAAGCAATGGCCGCAGCAATCGGCGATGGCGATACTGCATTGCCGCGGCGCCGGCAAGACCAGTACCGCGTAGCAGGTTAAACAGCACTGTTTCCGTTTGATCACTACGATGGTGACCAAGCACTATGAAGTCTCCAGGTGATCGCCCAAATGCTGCATGACGTTCACGGCGCGCGGCGGCTTCCAGCCCATCGAACGTTCCCTGCATGACACAGACACGTTCCACAACAATCGGAATTTCCCACTGCAGACATAATTTACGGCAAAAGTTCTCCCACTCTGTGGCATTGGGACTAAGGCCGTGGTGCACATGGAGCGCCGACAGCCTGTATCCGGTTAGTGCACGTAAGGAATGCAGCAGTGAGACAGAATCGATTCCACCAGAAAGGCCGACGACCAGATGCTGTCCAATCTCGACGAAACGTGAAATACCCGCGCAAGCAACTTCCACTGCCTTAGCGGGCTGATCAATGAATGTCTTGTTCCTTGAACTTGCCATAACCCATTACCCGCTCGAAACGTCGTTCTATGAGTTGATCGGCGGGGAGCATCGCTACCTGCTTCAAAGCATCCTGAAGTGCCCTTTTCAAAGACATCGCAGCGGATTTTATGTCGCGGTGGGCACCTCCGATCGGTTCGTTCACAATGCGGTCAATCAGTCCAAGGGTCTTGAGTCTAGCGGCAGTGATGCCCATGGTTTCTGCCGCATCTGCCGCATGATCAGAGCTCTTCCAAAGAATTGAAGCGCATCCTTCGGGGGAGATTACCGAGTAGGTCGAATACTGCATCATCATAAGTGAATCTCCTACGGCAATTGCCAACGCACCACCCGATCCACCTTCACCAATGATCGTTGTTATCAATGGAACACGCAGTTCGGCCATTACATATAGATTGCGGCCGATAGCCTCTGACTGTCCCCGCTCTTCCGCCTCGATGCCAGGATATGCACCAGGCGTATCGACGAAGGTAAAGATGGGTATCCCGAACTTCTCAGCGATTTTCATCAAGCGCAAAGCTTTTCGATATCCCTCAGGCCGGGGCATGCCGAAATTTCGATAGATTTTTTCCTTGGTGTCGCGCCCCTTTTGGTGGCCGATCACCATACATGATTGCCCATTGAAGCGAGCTAGGCCGCCGACAATGGCATGATCATCCGCGAAGTTGCGGTCACCATGCAACTCCTCAAAATCGGTGAAGATATGCTCAACATAGTCATAGGTATAGGGACGCTGCGGATGACGGGCGACCTGCGCTGTCTGCCAAGGCGACAGTTTCGCGTAAATGTCTTTAGTTAGCGCATGGCCTTTGGTTTCTAGCCGACCGATTTCCTCTGAAATATCAACAGCGGAATCATCCTGCACAAAACGCAGTTGCTCAATTTTTTCTTCGAGTTCAGCTATTGACTGCTCGAAGTCAAGAAAGATAGTTTTCATGCCCGAGATTTTAGCGGATTGACAGTACCGAGGCACATGCTCCTTTATTCTCCCTCTAAGCGACAAAGCCCGTCAATTAATTTGACGGGCTTTGAAGTTGAGGCAAGGGGGAGTCTGGTGCTGACCTACTTTCGCCGGAGGTTAACCGACTATCATTGGCGCGGAGGTGTTTCACGGTCCTGTTCGGGAAGGGAAGGGGTGGTTCCGCCTCGCTATGGGCACCAGACTAAAAAGGGAGTGACTTGGGGAAGCGAATAGCTCAAGCCAAGACACAATATTGGAAGAAGTAGAGGTATGTTGGGTGATGAAGGCAATACGTAGTGTTGCACCTGAGCATTTATGGTTCGATACCTTGATTAGTTTGGTAGCGAACGACTCAAGGTTATAGGGTCAAGCCGCACGGGCAATTAGTACAGGTCAGCTTAACGCATTACTGCGCTTCCACACCCTGCCTATCAACGTCCTGGTCTTGGACGACCCTTTAGGGGGATCTAGTCCCCGGGATATCTCATCTTGAGGCGAGTTTCACGCTTAGATGCTTTCAGCGTTTATCTCTTCCGTATTTAGCTACCCGGCGATGCCACTGGCGTGACAACCGGTC
>JAIFMO010000129.1 GCA_020048435.1 Sulfuritalea sp. | reverse complement strand
TGTTCAACACATGTCTTATCGGTTGGTGATAAAGTACATGCGCGGCATCCGTTCCATGCTGGCCGCTGGTTTTTTGCCCGCCTTCGCGGTTGTGCGGCTTGATCGGCGCGGGAATTTCGAATCAAGGCGCCAGTACGCGACGTTGCTGATACCCATAATGTGCCGAGCTCAACATGAAAGTCTGATATTTCGGTGGCCAGAAAAAATTGGCAAGAGGTCGTGCCGGGATACGCGGCTGACGGGCTAATAGCCTGTCATGCGTGCGACAGCGTACACCGCATCGTGACCGTTCCCGCGCGGAGCAGGGCGCTGTGCCGGCGTTGCGGCACGCTCCTTTATCGCAACATGCCCCGCAGTCTCGACCACTCGGCTGCGTTGTACCTTGCGGCACTGATATTGTTTGTGCTGGCGAATACGTTCCCGTTTGTTGCACTCCAGTACGGCGACCGTATCGAACAGAGCCTGCTCATATCCGGAGGCTTCGCTCTGTTTCATACCGGCATGGGCGAAATCGGTTTTCTTGTGGTACTTACCAGCGTGGTGTTTCCCTGCTTGACGATCTGCGGGATGCTTTACCTGTTGCTACCGTTGCGCTTTGGCTTCCGGCCGCCGTGGATGACGCCAGTGTGGCGGATGGTGCGTGCACTCAGCCCCTGGAGTTTGATCGGCGTTTTCATGCTTGGACTACTGGTCTCGGTGGTGAAGTTGCAGGACTTGGCGTCGATTGTTCCCGGCGTGGCTTTCTACGCCTTCATCGGCCTGTTGGTCGTCTCGGCCGCGGCCGTCGCGAGCTTTGACCCGGCCGTGCTTTGGCCCCGGATAGGACCAGTGCCGGACAATGCCACGGCAAGTGTCGCGGCGGACAGTGCCGCAGCGATGGGCTATGCGGCATGCCATACCTGCAACCTTCTGGTGCGGCGTCCCGCCGCCGGGATGCACTGGGTCTGTCCTCGCTGCGGTAGTGCCGTGCATGGCATGCGTATCTCCGATAGCATCTCCCGCACTTGGGCGCTTCTTGCGGCTGCGACCCTGTTGTTGGTGCCGGCGAATCTGTATCCGGTGATGACCGTGGCCCGCTTTGGCCAGGGAGAGCCGAATACGATATTGTCGGGCGTCGTGCATCTGATTGAAGATGGCGCCTGGCCCCTTGGGCTGCTCGTGCTCTTTGCCAGTTTCGTCGTACCGATCAGCAAGATCGTGGTGCTGGTGTTTCTGCTTGTCACCGTGCAGCGCGGATCGTCCTGGCGTCTGCGCGACCGCACACTGCTTTACCGTTTGACGGAAGTGATTGGCGCATGGTCGATGGTCGATATTTTTCTGGTGGGAATACTGGTTGCCTTGGTCCGGATGGATGGGTTGGCGACGGTTTTTCCGGGAGTCGGAGCGACCTTTTTTGGGGCGGCGGTGATTTTGACAATGATGGCGGCGCATGCCTTTGATCCCCGGTTGGTCTGGGACCATGCCGCCAAGGGCCGCACGGGGGGAACGACGTGAGCGAGCCTGGGGTGCGCGAACCCGTGGTGCATGAACCTGTGGTGCGCGAGCGTGGCGGACTGTCGCTTATCTGGCTCATTCCGATCCTGACTGCGCTTATCGGGGGATGGCTGGTCTGGCACACCCTGACCGACCAGGGGCCACTGGTGACGATTACATTCCGGACTGCGGATGGCATCGAGGTCGACAAGACCCGCGTCAAGTACAAGAGCCTCACTATCGGCATGGTCGAGAGCGTGCGCTTCAGTCAGGATTTTTCGCGGGTGGAAGTGCGTGCCAGGCTTAACAAGGAGGCAAGCCACTTCCTGCGCCGCGACACGCGCTTCTGGGTGGTGCGGCCGACCCTCAGCGCGCGCGGAATCTCCGGGCTCGGCACGTTGTTATCCGGATCCTACATCGAGATCGAGCCTGGCCAGGGCGCACCCCAGTCGCTATTCGTTGGTCTGGAGTCGCCACCGGTAGTGCAGTCCGATATGGCGGGCAAGCGGATCACGTTGATGGCACGTCAATTGGGGTCGATCGACCGCGGCTCGCCGATCCACTATCAAGGCATCGTGGCCGGCGAGGTGCTCGGCCACGAGATGGCAAACGATTATCGCAACGTGCTGATTCACGCTTTCGTCAAGGCGCCGTTCGACGGACTGGTGCGCAGTAATACCCGTTTCTGGAGCAGCAGCGGCATCGACCTCAGCGTCGGCCCCGACGGCATGCGGCTGAAGACGGAATCGCTGCAAGCCTTGCTGTTCGGCGGGATCGCCTTCGATACGCCCGACCCGCAGGAAGTGGGCGACGAGAACATCGACGGACTGGTATTTACTTTGCACGAGGATCTCAAGTCCATCAAGGAGCAGTCTTACACTAGCAAAATCAGGTTCGTGCTCTTTTTTGAAGATTCCGTGCGAGGGCTTACCATCGGTGCGCCGGTGGAGTTTAAGGGCATCAAGGTTGGGTCGGTCATCGATGTCCGCCTGGACTACGACGAAAGCAATTCGTCCTTCCACATCCCTGTCGTGATCGAGATCGAACCCGAGCGTATCTCGGCTCGCGGCGAACTCATGAAACGCGCGCCCAAGGACGCTTTCCAGGCGCTGGTGAAGCGCGGCCTGCGCGCCCGTCTGCAGATGGGCAGCCTGCTCACCGGGCAGTTGTACGTCGATCTCGACATGCAGCCGAAGGCGCCCTTGCGTCTCGCCAACCTCAAGCGGGCCGAACCGGAGTTGCCGACGGTCCGGGGGGCAGGAATTGAACAAGCGGTGGCTACGGTAACAGGTATTGTCGGCAAACTTGATCAGATTGACTTCGTCGCCATGGGCGCCGAACTTCATGGCACGCTGAAAGGGACCAATGCGCTGGTCAATGCGCCAGCGCTGCAAACCGCGCTAGCGGATCTATCGGCATCGCTGGCGAGCCTGAAAGGTATCCTGCGCGTGGTCGATAGCCGCGCCGAACCGATTACCGCGAATCTGGAGCAGGCGTTGGGCGCGGCACGCGATGCCCTCGAAAAGGCCAAGACGACCATGACGCTGGTCGATGGCGTCATCGCGCCGGAAGCGCCGCTGCATCATCACGCCGTCAGGCTTACCCAGGAACTGACAGCTACGACGCGCTCGCTCAGGCATCTGGTCGATCTGCTGGAACGAAATCCGCAAGCCTTGCTGCTCGGCAAGAAGCCCGAGAAGGAACTGAATCAATGACGATCCGCCTGTTAGTCGCCAGTGCGATCATGGCAGTGACCTTGCTGCTGTGCGGCTGCATCACCCCCGGACCGTCAACCCGTTTCTACCAGCTTGATCCGGTTGTCGAACCCGCGCCGCCCAAACCCCAAACCGCGTCGGAGCGTGTTGCGAAGCCTGCCACCGTGGTTATCAAGGACCTTCGCCTGCCCCTGTATCTCGATCGTCCCCAGATCGTGACCCGCAATGACGGCAACCGCCTGGAACTGAACGAATTCGAACAATGGGGCGGGCCCTTGCGGGAGGAGATGACACGCGTCCTTGTAACCAACCTTGGGCGACTGCTTGGCGGTGATCGCGTGGTGGCGGCACCCTACTACATGGCCACGTTGCCGGACTACCGCGTCGAGGTGGATATCCTTGGTTTCGAGCGCATCCCCGGCGGTCGCGTCAGGCTCTCGGCGCAATGGTGGGTTACCCGGGGGGCGGATGCCACGCTGGCAGCCAGTTCCGAAGGGACTTTCTCCGGAGAACCCCTCGCCGCCGATGTTACCTACGAAAAACTGGTTGGCTCCATGAGTGCGGTGTATGGCGAACTCGCGCAGGCGATCGCTCGCAGTATCCGTCCGCGAGTGGCGGGGAACCCATGAAACTCGGCCCTGCCATCATTTTTTCCTTGCTGCTTGGCCACACGGCAGGCGCCACGGCGGAAAGCGGCCGGGAGCTGATCGAAGAATCGTTGCGTCGGCATGCTCCGCCAGACTATGTCTACGAGGAACAAGCCTTGTTGCTGACCGATCGCCAGGGTCAGCACACCGTGCGCACCGCGCGCTACTACGCGCGGCGCGACGAAAGCGGCACCAGGAACTTGCTGATACTGGTGACGCCTTCGGAATCGAAGGGGACAGCGATATACAGCGACCACGATACGCACGGTGGAACACGCCGCGGCGCAGTTGTTTCCAGTCCCGTATTCGGTTCAAATTTCACTGTGGCTGACCTGGAGAGGGAGCAAGCACGGGACTTTCGCTATGAGCGCGATGACGATCATGATCTCGACCGGGTTCCTCATTACGTCCTGCGGGCCTTTCCCGTGGATGAATCCGTCGCCCGTGCGACGGGATACCGCGAACGGCGGATCTATCTGCGCAAGGACAACCTGTTCGTCAGTCGCATCGACTATCAGGACCGGGATGGACGCAAGGCGAGGCGCCAGACCTTCAGGGATCCACGCCCCGATGAATTCGGCATCTGGCGTGCTGACATGATCCTCATGGAAGATCTGCGCGACGGCCGGCGCAGCCTGCTCAAGATCGAGCGCCGGGTCCATTCGCCGGATTACGTTCCGGCCGCCGTATTTGCCGGACTATCCGCACCGCCATGAACGACGAACCATTGAGCCTGCTACGGCGTTTCTTGCGGATTGGTGCTGATCGTCCGCTTGTGAGCCTGGCTTTTCTACTGGTTGTAAGCCTGGTGGCTGCCTTGGGGCTGCCACGCGTAACGGTTGACTCGGGGTTTGATCGCCTGGTCCCGCGGGATGATCCCGAACGCCAAGCCTATCTGCATGTCGCCCGCGAGTTTGGCTCCGATAACCGTACTTATATCTACCTGCGCGATGAGCAGTTGTGGTCGCCGGCGAAACTGCAGGCGTTGGAACACTTGCACGATGAACTGCGGCAGTTGCCTTTTGTGGAACGCATCGACGACCTGTTTAGCTCGCCCACGGTGCGCAGCATCGACGGCCAGTTGCATGCACAGCCGCTGCTTATTGCCGCGCCTTCGGATGCTGAGGGTATCGAACGCGCGCGGCGCGCCGCCCTCGAAGACCCGATCGCCGCACGCAATATCGTCAGCGCGGACGGCAAGGCCCTTGCCATAGGCATTTCAGTGCGCGAACGCTCTTCAGGTACTGACGGGATAGAGGTATACGAGACACTGGAGCGTGTGCTGGCGCCCTCACGCGCGCAATTTCCCACACTGTTGCAAGTTGGACCGTCACGGATCGAGGCCGAGATCCGGCAAAGTCTTGTCCGCGACATACGGGTGCTCTTACCGGCATCCGCACTGGTTCTGGTCGTTACCATGTTCCTTGTCTTCCGCAGCGTCCTCGCCGCAGCGATGCCGCTCGTCGTTGGCGCGATCAGCCTGCTGTGGACCCTCGGCATGATGGGCTTTGCCGGCATTCCTGTGAGCATCCTGACGGTGATGCTGCCCTCGCTGGTGGTGGTGGTCGGCGCCACCGAGATCATGCGCATGATTGCCGGCTATTACCATGGCCTGCAACTGGTTACGGATCGGAACACGGTTACGGATCGCGGCCGCGCCACCGAGTTCATGATACGAAAACTTGGTTCGCCGGCTGTTCTCATGGTACTGACAACGGCGCTCGGATTCGCGAGCAACGCCTTCTCGGATATCGTGATCGTTCAGGATTTCAGCCTTGCTGCCGCGTTTGCCATCCTCTCCAGCGGCCTGATCTCGATTCTGCTCATTCCGGCGCTCTACGCAGCAGTTGGCCCGCGTCGTGGGCAGTCGCTACAAGTTGCCGCCGCGGGTTGGCTCTCACTGCAGGTGACCCGCGCCATCGGCGTGCTGCGACATCGGCTGGCGTTGTGGATTCTTGTCATCGCCACGGTGGTGGGCGGGGTATTCGTACAGCAGTCTTCTGGCCTGTTTGTAACCAATGAACCCATGACATTTTTCCGGACGGATCGCCCTCTGGTCCGGGCGGCGGAACTCATGCACATTGAGCTTGCGGGCGTCAAAGTCTTCTACATCACGCTGGATGCCAATACCGAGGGCGCTTTCCGCGACCCGGCAAACCTGCAACGGCTCGCGGACATCCAGGCGTTTATTACCAAACAGCAGATTTTTGATCGCAGCCTGTCGCTTGCGGATATCGTTGCGCAATCGAACCAAGCCGCGGCAGGCGGTCGGCCCGAGGCCTATCGCCTGCCGCCGACTCGCAAGCTGATCGGTCAGTATCTTCTGCTGCATCCACCCCGGGATATCGAGCCCTATGTCAGTCATGATTTCCGGCGCGCCAATATCGTGGTTCGTCACAACGTGCGGGACTCATCTACGCTGAATCATCACATCCGCGAGTTGCGCCAGGCCGTTGCTCATTACGCTGGCCCCAATATTGTCACTGCGGTCGTCGGCGAAAATCTATTGATAAATGCCGCTTCGAATCGGCTCCTGAAGGGGCAGGCTACGGCGCTCGCCGCGCTCCTTGTGTTCGTGTTCATCGTCATGTCGCTGATGTTCACCTCCGTCAAAGGCGGGGTCATCGCCCTGGTGGCGAGCGTGGTGCCCATTCTCATGATTCTCGGGGTCATGCGAATACTGGAGATTCCGATCAATGCGGGCACCATCATGGTGGCTGTCATTGCCATTGGTATCGCAATCGAAGGCACCATCCACCTGTTCTCCCGCTACAGTGAGCTTTGCCGTAGCGCCGCCAGCTATGACGAGGCGGTGGTCGAGGCCGTAAAGAAAGAAGCCGCGCCCATGATCGCCGTCAGCCTGGCGCTGACAATGGGCTTCGGCGTACTGCTCCTTTCCGACTTTGCACTGATCGCACAGTTCGGAGGGCTGGTCGCCGCCGCCATGCTGTTCTCGATCTTTGCGAATCTCCTGATCACGCCGCTTGTCATGTCGCGCATCCGCCTGGTTGGCCTCCATGAAATCCTTGCCATGTCGATGCAGCGCGGGGCGCTGGAGGGCAGTCCGCTGTTTTATGGGATGACCGCCTACCAGATTCGAAAGACGATCCTGATCTCCGAACTACGCGAGTACAGCGACGGCGAACTCCTGATCGAACAGGGGACTATGGGTAGCAGCATGTACCTTGTTGTGAATGGGCAACTCGAGGTGGTGCGCCACGATGGCGCGGTTGGGCGGCGGCGTGCCTTGCTCGGGCCGGGCGAGGTATTCGGCGAGATCGGTTTTGTTCACGAGACCTACCGAACCGCCGATGTCCGCGCGCTGGGCGCGGTTTCGGTGTTGCGCTTCGATCATGACAGGCTGAAGAAAGACTTGGTCTTTTTCCCGCACATCATGGCAAAGCTCAAT
>JAIFMO010000064.1 GCA_020048435.1 Sulfuritalea sp. | reverse complement strand
CAGATGCTCGAAGGCAGCACAGCTGTCGGCGTCTTGCCCGATGTCAGCATCGACTGGGACCGCATCACGCCCCTGTTGCCCCCGATCACGCCCTGATCACCCCCCGATCACCCCCACCCCTTCCCCGAGCCATTCATGAGCACCTTTCACACCCTCTACAACGGCCGCCTGTGGTCGATCATGTCCTGGGAACAGTTGACGGCTTTCTGGGGCCGCATCGACCCCGCCGCCGGCTACCTTCATTCACCACATCGACGAACTGCTGCGCCACGACCATCACCACGACTACTGCGCCATCGTCTACACCGACAACATCGAAAAACCCGGCTTCGTCAAAATCTACGACCCCAACAATCTCGGTGTCTCTTGCGGTTATTCCGACAATCCACCGCTGCCGGGCTGGATCATGTGCCAGGTGCCGCCCGATGATTTGAACCCGCCGCACCCGCTGCCCGAAGGACGCCGGCGCTGGTGGAGCAAGCTGTTCAACTAATATCCGCGTTGCGGGCAGGGTAAAAAGTGGACTAGATTGCTCGGATACACATCCTCCGAGCCCGCCATGTCCAATCGCCTCGCCACCGAAACTTCCCCCTACCTGCTGCAACACGCCGACAACCCGGTTGATTGGCACCCCTGGGGTGAGGAAGCGCTCACCCTCGCGCGAACGCTTGACCGGCCAATATTACTGTCCATCGGCTATTCCGCCTGCCACTGGTGCCATGTGATGGCGCACGAATCGTTCGAGGATACCGGCGTCGCGGCGGTAATGAACGCGCTGTTCGTCTGCATCAAGGTCGACCGCGAGGAACGTCCCGATCTCGACCAGATTTACCAAAGCGCCCATCAGATGTTGACGGACCGTCACGGCGGCTGGCCGCTGACCATGTTCCTCACACCCGACGGCGTCCCCTTTCACGGCGGCACCTATTTTCCCAAGTCGCCGCGCTACGGCCTGCCGGGATTCACCGATATTTGCGAACGGATCGACGCCATCTGGCGCACCCGGCGCGGCGACATCCTGGCGCAAAACCGCGACCTGCTCGGCGCGCTGCGACACCAGAGCGTAACCACCACCGACAGCGAACAAGGGTCGCCTGCGCCCGGACGACATTCCGGACAAGATGCCGGACGGCCATCGCAAAACGGGAGCCGCACTCTCTCTGCCGCACCGATTGCCGCCACCCGCGCCATGTTGCTCGGCGGTTTCGACCGCGACTTCGGCGGTTTCGGTGGCGCCCCCAAGTTTCCGCATCCGACCGACCTCGCCTTCCTGCTCCGGCAAAAAGTCGGCGCTAGCGATACGGCAGCTGATGCCGGTTTGCCGCGCGAGGCCGCGCTGTTCACCCTGCGGCGCATGGCCGAAGGCGGCATATACGATCAACTTGGTGGCGGCTTCTGTCGCTATAGTGTTGATGAGCGGTGGGAGATTCCGCACTTCGAAAAGATGCTCTACGACAACGGCCCGCTGCTCGGCCTCTATGCCGATGCCTGGCAAATGACCGGCGAGCCGCTCTTCGCCCGCGTCGTCGAACAGACGGTCGGCTGGCTGCTGCGCGAAATGACTTCGCCCGCCGGCGCCTTTTATTCCGCGCTCGACGCCGACAGCGAAGGCGAGGAAGGCAAGTTCTACGTCTGGGACCGCGCCGAGGTGGCGACGCTGCTCACCGCGCAAGAGTCGGCGCTGGCGGGACGCCACTGGGGTCTGGACCGGCCGCCCAATTTCGAGAACTCGCACTGGCATCTCAAGGTCGCCCGCCCGCTTCCTGATCAGGCCAAGACTGATGTTGGCTCTAATCCGGATGCCATTGCGGATGCCATTGCGGATGTCACTGCGGCAGCCTTGCTGGAAAGCGCCCGCGCCAAATTGTTTGCCGCGCGCGCAAAACGCATCCGTCCCGGTTGCGACGACAAGATATTAACTTCGTGGAATGCGCTGATGATCGAGGGCCTGGCCCACGCGGCGCGAATTTTCGACCGCGCCGACTGGCTGGCCCCCGCGCAGCGTGCGCTCGCTTTCATTCAGGCGACGCTGTGGCGTGATGGTCGCCTGCTGGCCACCAGCAAAGATGGCAAGGCGCACCTCAACGCCTACCTCGACGATTACGCCTACCTGCTGGCCGCCCTGCTTGAACTGATGCAGGCCGATTGCCGCTGTGACGATCTTGCCGACAATCTCGCCTTTGCCCGGAAAATCGCCGATGCCCTGCTCGAACACTTCGAAGATCCCGCCGACGGCGGCTTCTACTTCACCTCGCATGACCACGAAAAGCTGATCCTCCGCCCCAAGACCGGCTTCGATTCGGCCCTGCCGGCCGGCAACGGTGTCGCTGCCATCAGCCTGCAGCGGCTTGGCCACCTGCTGGGCGAAGTCCGCTATCTCGACGCGGCCCGCCGCACGCTTGAACATTTCTGGCCGCAAATGCAGCAGCGGACAGGCGGCTCTGCCACCCTGCTAATCGCTCTGGAAGAAGCGCTCACTCCGCCGGACATCGTCATCCTGCGGGGCCCTCTGGTCGACGTCAGGCACTGGCAGCAGCGGCTGGCCGGTATAGACGGCGCGCGCCTGCTGCTGACGCTGCCCAACGGCAGCCCCGCCCCGCACCCGGCACTTGCCCGGCCGGAATGCGATGCTGTCAACGCCTGGGTCTGTCGCGGCGTTAGTTGCCATACGCCGGTCGCCGATTTCGACGAACTGTTGCGAGTTTTGCGGCAGATTTGATTTCCGTTAAACTGTTGCCTCAATATTTTCCGTTTCTCCAACACAACGTAAGGAATAAAACCATGAAACTGATCGTTGCCTCCCTTATTGCCGCGACCGCGCTGGTCGCCGCCACCCCCGCCATGGCTAATCTGGATCTGGCCAAGAAGAGCAACTGCATGTCCTGCCACACCGTCGACAAGAAGTTGGTCGGCCCGGCCTATCAGGACGTCGCCAAGAAGTACGCCGGCAACAAGGATGCCGTGAAGACCCTGTCCGCCAAGGTCAAGGCCGGTGGCAAGGGCGTCTGGGGCGAAATCCCGATGCCGCCGAACGCCGCCGTCAAGGATGCGGACATCGAGACTCTCGTCAAGTGGATTCTCGCCGGCGCCAAGTAAGCCCGGTCGTCTGCGCTTCAGCAAAAAAGCCCGGCTTGCCGGGCTTTTTTTACACCTGAAACTGCTGCGGCTAGCAGCCAGGTACTGGCTCAGGCGACAGTCCCCAAGTGTCCCAGGTTTCGCGCGATGGCATCGTTGAGGGTACGCACGCTAACCGGTTTGGCGATGTAGTCATCCATGCCGGCCGCAAGGCAGGCTTCGCGGTCGCCCTCCATGGCATTGGCCGTCATGGCGATGACTGGTATGTGCGGATCGATCACCGGCGCGCCGCCGCGCAGGCGGCGGGTGGCCTCGAAACCGTCCATTACCGGCATCTGGCAATCCATCAGCACCAGGTCAAAGTGCTCGCTTGCCAGTGCGTCGAGGGCCAGCTGACCATTTTCGACCACTGTTACCTGGTGCCCGCCTTTTTGCAAAAAGCCGCTGGCGACTTTCTGGTTGACCACGTTGTCCTCAACCAGCAGGACGCGTGCCGCACGCATCCTGGGTGCTTCTTCAAGCAGGTGGCGGGTAATGATCGGCGGCGACACGGCGCTGGCGGCGGCGGGCGCCGGGCTAACCAGTTTGCCGCCGCGCAGCGCCGCCAGGCAACGTCGCACATGGTCTTCTCGCAGCGGTTTGGTCAGGTAGGCATCAAAGCCGGCATCGCGCACCCGGGCGGCGTCGCCGCGCAGTGCCGCCGAGGTGAGAATGACGCGGCGCGTCGTCGCCAGTTGCGGATCGTCGCGCATCTGGCGGCCAAGCTCTTCGCCATCCATTTCAGGCATGTTCATGTCGAGCAGGGCAATTTCGACGGGGTCGCCGGCATCCGCCGCCGCGCGCAACTGCTGCAGAGCCTTCATGCCGCTGGGGGCTTCGGTCGAGCGGCAGCCCCAGGAGATCAGCAAGGCCGAAAGGAGGCGACGATTGGTATCGTTGTCGTCGACCACCAGTACATGGCAGCCGCTCAGGTCGGCTTCGGGTAACGGCGCGGGGGACGCGGCGGCTTCGTCCTGCCGTTCCATCGGCACGGTGAACCAGAAGACCGCGCCGCTGCCTTCTTCGCTGTCGACACCGATTTCGCCGCCCATCAACTCGACCAGGCGCTTGGAAATCGACAGACCCAGTCCCGTGCCGCCAAATTTTCGCGTGATCGAGGCATCGAGCTGCGAGAAGGGCTGGAATAGTGCCTTCAGGCCATCGGCGGCAATGCCAATACCGGTGTCGCGGACCTCGAAGCGCAGCAGGATGCGCTCACCCGCGGTGTCCTTGGCATCCACGGAACCCAAGGTGGAACTCAGCGGCCGTACGTCGATCGTCACCTCGCCCTGCGCGGTAAATTTTATGGCATTGCCGGCGAGATTGAGCAGCACCTGGCGCAAGCGGCCGGGGTCGCCACGCAGACGGCGCGGCACGGCTGGATCGATGTGGCAGATGAGTTCCAGGCCTTTTTCGTCGGCGCGCATAGCCAGTAGTTCGGCCGCCTGGCCAACGGCGTTGTCGAGGTCGAAATCGATCTGTTCGATTTCGAGCCGGCCCGATTCAACCTTGGAAAAGTCGAGAATGTCATTGATCACCGTCAGCAGCGCCTCGGCACTGGTCTTGACGATATGGGCAAACTCGCGTTGCTCGGCGTCGAGTTCGGTGCCAAGCAGCAACTGGGTCATGCCGATGACGCCATTCATCGGTGTGCGAATCTCGTGGCTCATGTTGGCGAGAAAAGCGCTCTTGGCCCGGCTGGCTTCTTCGGCCTGCGTTCTCGCTACTTGCAGCAGCCTTGAAGTTTGCTCGGCAATCTGGGCCAGTGCAATGATTTCTCCGATCTGCCGCAGCGCGTCGAGCCGCACCGAATTGGCCGGCGGCGCCGTCACGGTATCGAGGACCAGCACGCCGAGCGATTCGCGGCCATGGCTCAGTGGCACGAAGTAATGGCCATGGTCCGGCGCCTGCATATCGCAGTGGTCGATCACCTGGACCTGGCCCGCCTGTACGGCCGGCAGATCCTTTTGCCAGAGTGCGGCGCCATGGTTGAAGCTTTTGCTGTTGCCTTCATCGCCATCCATGGAAAGCCGGACACCTCCGCCGGACAAAATGCCGCGCATGGTGGCCAGGGCTGCCAGCGACTGTTTGACCCGTTCGGCGAAGGGCAGGTCGATATTTTGCAGGGCGCGCGACACCTGCAATTTGACCTCGGTACCTTCAAGCATGAAGCTTTCGGCCTCCTCGCCTTTTTTGCGCTCGGTAACGTTGGTACCCGTGCCGCGGTAACCGCCGAAACTGCCATCCGCCGCAAAGCGCGGTACGCCGCTGACGGATAGCCAGCAGTAATCGCCCGAGGGAAGTGCAATGCGGTATTCGAACTGATGGAAAGGCCGCCGGTGATCGAGATCATCCTGGTGGCGCGCCCATTTCTCCTGTTCGCCGTCCTCCAGCGGTGCACCCAGTTCGCTTCGCGCCTTGCCCAGCATGCTTTCCACGGTTTGGCCGATGGCGCTGGCGGCATTCTCGGAGATGTAGGAAAAGCGCAAATCGGCGTCTATCTCCCAGAACCACCAGTCGGATGCCGCCGAGGCGAAATCGCGGAAGCGCTGTTCGTTCTCGCGCACGGAAGCCTCGGCGGTCAGCACCTTGCGTTCGATGGCACGCACCCGGAACATCAATCCACCGATCAGCAACACGACAAACAGCAGGCCGGTGGCGGCAAGCAGGCTGAGCTGGCGGTTGCCCGCGGCGCCCAGCGCAGCCATGTCATGCAGCACGGCCAGCGAGGCGACCGGTCGGTTGGTGTAATCCTTCAACATAAGGAAACCGACCGCCCATTCATGGCCGTCGGCTTCAATGTTGGTGAACTGTTCCGCGCCGCCGCCGACAAACAGTTGCCAGCGCGAGATCAACAGCGCGGGCAAGGGCGACAATGTTTGATTGAGAATGGCGATCCCGCCGTGGTCGTCCCAACGTCCGGAAAAGCCTAGCGTGCGCTTGCCCATGGCAAAGTTTTGCGCCGTCGTGTATTCCTTGTGCACGGCGGAAACCACGTCGATTTGCAGCAACGCCTTGATCTGCTTGTCGAACCAGTCGACCTCGGTGCCCATTTCGACATATCCGATCAGTTCTCCGTCGACACGCCACGGCAGGACATGGCGCAGGGTCATGGTGGCGGTGGCGCCGAGCTCGAGGCCCGTCACGGGTTGGCCGCTACGTTCGGCCGCCAGCAGTGTTTTCCGTTTAACTTCGTCACCCGCGTCCGCCGGGGAGTGCACCCGCAGCAAAATGTGACGGTCGGGCGTGATGAAATACCAGTGACTGATACCGAAGCGGCTACGGATTTCTTCGAAGAGGGGCTTGCTCGCCACCAGCAAGGCGGCGGCGTCACGCCGCCGCATGGCCCCAAGCAGCACCGGATCGACCGTTGTCTGGCGGGAAAACCACTCCAATTGCCGGGTATTTTGGGTACGCAACGCATCCCACGCATTGCCGACCTGCACGACGCTATTGCGGATGCGCTGATCGTCGAGCCAGGACAGGTAACGCTGGAAGCCCACCATGAACAGCACGACCAGAGCGACGAGCGCCGCTACCACCGGCAGAATGATCTGTCGCCGAAAACCGGGGTTGGCGCCTGCGTTGTTCATAGTACTAAAGTGTAGTCGCGTAAACGCGTGACCGGGCCCACGACTGGGCTAATAGGCGATCTTTGCCGTACCGCTAGCGCCGACTTTTTACTGACGGTTTCCGGAAATCTCTACAAATTACATCTTCTGTAGGTTCCCATTGAGTCTAGCTTTCCGTATTCTGACGAATCAAAACACTAATAGTACTGGTTTGCTTCAGAAACTTGCTGCAGTCCCAGAAAACTAGATTTTCCTACTGGCACGATCTATCCGTCGCCGATTTTACCGACCAACTCCAGCTTGGCAACTGGAGCACCACTCACCAGTAGAAGGAATTGCTGGATCCCTTCATCCCGCCTGAAGACGGACAAGCTGCAGGGTTCTGGAGTGTGGGAAAGCTTATATCGCCCTGTGGCCGTCGAAGAAGAGTATCCGGCGCATGGTCGAAAAGATCCATGAGCTGACCGACCTGAGGACAGGATGGCAAGAGACCACGGAGCTGGTGGGCAAGTTGAATCGTATGTTACGTGGCTGGGCAAACTACTTCAGTGTAGGGACCGTCAGTCGTGCTTATCGTGCGCTCGACAGTTACACGGCGACGCGGTTGCGTCGGTGGTTGCGCAACAAGTACAAAGTCAGACGGCACCAAGGCGGGGCGTATCCACTCCCGCACCTTTACGGGTACTTCGGTCTTGCGAGTCTGGGCGGGCGTGACAAGTCGTGGGCGAAGGCGTGATGTCTTGTCCGAGAGCCGGATGCGGGAAATCTGCATGTCCGGTTCGATGAGGGGGATGTGGAAACGG
>JAIFMO010000038.1 GCA_020048435.1 Sulfuritalea sp. | reverse complement strand
TCACCTCGGCCTGAAAGCCCATGGTTTCGCGGGCGGTGGCAGTAGTCGTGGTCATGCGGGCTCCTCCGATAAACGAGTCGGAGAAATGGGGTCATCAAAAGGGTTTTCAAGAGGTGTTATGAAGCGGGCCGGAGCTAGCCGGCAGAGCGTCCATCGTCGTGATGTGCCGAAATTTCACGTTGCAGGCGGGCGTTGGCCTCCGCCAGATCGTGGTTCTGTTCGGACAACACATGATAGAGCGTGCCCAGCGCCTTGAGCAGCGCCGCCGTAGCACTATCCTCGACGTGCGACTCGACGTCATAGGCAGTGGCCGGCAACTCGCCGGAGCTGACCTGCGCGATCTGCCGCGCCATCGACTGGTCCTCGCCAAGAATGTGATAGGCCAGCCAGGCCGAGAGAAAACCGTGCAGGGTCTCCGTCGGATTTTTCATCGCACCGCGCGTGCGCCACATCGCAGCGAGTTGTTCGACGAACTGGCGGTGGTGCATCGTATGCGTCTCGATGTGACGCATATCGAGCGCCGTCTCGCGCATCAGCACTTCCTCGTCGCGAAAGTGCTCGCGGGCATAGCCCGACAGTTCCAGGAAAAGAACCTGCAACCGCCCTTCCGACATCGCATCACCAGCCAGCATGACATCACCCAGCCGATTGGTGATATCCACCAGTCGGCGATGCTGCTCATCGACAATATCGATGCCGGTGACGAAGCGTTGATCCCAGACGAAAGCTTCCATGAGTCTCTCCTTGCTCTATTCGTAGCGTATTCCGACGATTTCGACCTCGCGCGAGCCGGCCGGACTCTGGAAGCGTACCAGATCGCCCTCCCGCGCTTTCATCAACGCGCGCGCCAGCGGTGAAATCCAGCTGATGCGCCCTTCGCTGGCGTTGGCCTCGTCGACGCCGACAATGCGATAGGTAAACTCGCCGTCGACATCGTGCAACACCGTCACTGTCGCGCCGAAGAATACCTGATCAAGGCTCGCTTGCGCAGACGGATCGACCACCACGGCGTTTTCGAGTCGTTTGGTGAGGTAACGAATGCGGCGGTCGATCTCGCGCAGCCGCTTCTTGCCGTAGATATAGTCGCCGTTTTCCGAGCGATCACCATTGCCGGCCGCCCAGGACACCACCTGGACAAGATTGGGCCGCTCGACCTTGACCAGTTGCTCGAATTCCGTGCGCATGGCGACATGGCCCCGCGACGTCATGTAATTACCGCTGCCGGGTGGCAACGCGGGCGCTTCGGGCAGATCGGCGTCATCCTCGTCGCCATCACCTGCGGATTCCTTGACAAAAGCCTTGTTCACGGAAGAAACACGCCGGGCCGCCCCAAGTGCTTCTTGCCCCTTGCGGGGAGAACCGAGCACAGCGAATGTTTTCGGGGTGGGCTCATATCGACTGTTTGATCGCCAGCAACGCCTGGTTGCGCAGGGTCTTGAGCAACCTGAGTTCGCGCTCCGGAATAACGATGGAACCGGCCTTGTCGTTGTCGCAGTAAATCAGCGCAACCGGGTTGCCCTT
The DNA here is from genome assembly GCA_020048435.1 of Sulfuritalea sp. Taxonomy (GTDB): domain Bacteria; phylum Pseudomonadota; class Gammaproteobacteria; order Burkholderiales; family Rhodocyclaceae; genus Sulfurisoma. The sequence goes on along the minus strand of JAIFMO010000038.1, from coordinate 5,770 downwards.
CATGCACAAAGGGAACAGCACGAAGGTTTTGGCCGTGATCCGTTCGCGGAACCACGCAGGAATCTTGTCGGTGATCTTGGGATCATCGACATCGGTAATGATGATGTCGAGCGCCTTGGAAATCGATAACTGGAAAACATCCGGAACCTGGGTAATCGGGAAGCGGAAGACCTTGACGAGTTCAGCGGTATCCGGCCCGAAACCAAAACGTCCGGCCATCTGACCGGCGCGAGCATTCTTGAGGCAAAGCAGCACGCGCTTGAAGCCCATGGCGCGGTACATGGTTTCGAGGATGATGCGCAGGATGTCGTTGAGCGCAAAGTCTTCGACCAGCGAGTTGCTGATGTCCTGAATACCGGAGGTAAGCACCGATTCGGCATGATCGGGCAGTGCCTGCGCCTCGGCTTCGCTCTCGGCCTCCATTCCGGGCAACGCATCGCCCAGCAGGGTCTGCTCCATCGACGAATCCGTCGCCAACGCCGCCGCCCTGATGGCGGCCGGCCCATCCGCGGCGGCTTCCCCGCCACCGGCCCACACCTTTATCTGGCGTGCGAACGGGCTCTGTTTGAGATTGACCTTGAGGATGGAGGCCATTTGCCCCAGTTCCTCGACCGATTCCTCCAGCACTTCCTTGAGCTGGCGATCAGTCAACGACATGCTGCCACCAAAGCGGTCGGTCAGCACCTTCATCTCCCTGGCGCGGTTTTCCGGCGCATGACTGGCGATCATCGCGCACAACTCATTCGAAAATCCCGACACTACCTGCAACAGTTCGTCGAGCGTCGCCGGCTTCTTCACCGGGCCTGGCGGCAGATGCCGCATGCTCTGGACGATGCTGCCCGGAAATCCCCAGGTCTTGGCGATGCCAATACCGAGATCCTCGAAGGAAAGGCCCAGCACCTGCACCGCCGCTTCCTCATCGGAAATCTGCAATTTCTGCATCAGGTTGCGAATTTCTCTCACTTCCTCGGCGAAGTAATACTGCGCCAGCAACTGGCCAAGGCCATGAAACAAGGAGCAGATGAACGCTTCCTCGGCCTCGCGCGCCATGAATTTCTTGCTGGCGTCGCGCGCCACCAGGCCGGCCAGGTTGGCGCGCAGGAAGGCTTCTTTCAGGTCGCGGGCGTTACCCTTGTCTTCGAGATGTTCGAACAGCAACACCGTGATGGCGATGTTGCGGATAACATCGAAGCCAAGCACGATCACCGCCCGCGACACCGTGCTGATGCTGCCGCCGCTCGACTGCCGGTAGAAAGCCGAATTGACCAGGCGCAGGATCTTGTTGGTCAGCGCGTAGTCCTTGAGGATGGTATTGGAAAGCTTGTTGATGCTCTCCTTGTCCGAATGGGTCAGCTGGTTGATGGACGACACCGAATCCGACAGCGCCGGAAAATCGGTCTTGTGGCGCATGCGCCGCAACAGAAAGTCGAGCGTGCTCAATTTTCTCGCCTCGGCCTCTTCCGGCGATATGGCCGGCGTCGTGCCGAGACCGAGATAAGCATCGAGCGCCTCGCGCAATTGCGCCGCCGAGGCATAGCGCAGGCTGCGGTCGCGCGCCGTCGACTTGGCAAGGATGTCGCGCATGGCGGTATCCTGGGCAATGCCCGGCGGCAACTGCACCGGTTCGTGGGCGACGCGGTAAAGAATATTTTCGATGCGATCGCCCGTCACCACCCTTTTGCCGGTCAGCATTTCGATCAGGATCAGGCCGGCGGCGTAGATATCCGATTGCTCGCTGACTATCTTGTCATTGACGTATTCCGGCGCCATGTAGGCGGGCGTGCCGGTGAAACCGCGGTCGTTTTGGGCGCCGGCATCCTCCACGCGCATGGCGATGCCGAAGTCCATCACCCGCGCCGTGCCGCGCCCGTCGAGCAGAATGTTGGCCGGTTTGAGATCGCGGTGGATGATGCCCTGTTCGTGCGCCTGCGCCAGCGCGTCGGCAATCTGCCGCGCCAGCTTCGCCGCTTTCATCGGTTCTATCGGGCCGTCGGCCTTGAGCGCCTGATCAAGGTTGCGTCCCTCGACATACTCGAACACCAGATAGGGATCGCCCGCCTGCTCGCCAGCGTCGAAGATCGGCACCACGTTCGGGTGGCGCAGTTTGCTCACCGTGCGCGACTCCGCCATCAGGGCCGGCATCGCCGATGCGTCGCGCCGTGAGAAGTGCATGGTCTTGATCGCCACCTCGCGCTGCAACTGGGGATCCCACGCGAGATAGACAACGCTCTGCGCGCCGCGCCCCAGTTCGCGCTTGATTTCGTAACGACCGACGGTTTGTCCCATGCCAGGATTCTAAACCAAGCGTCCGTTGCAAAAAGTCGGCGCTAGCGGTACGGCAAACAAAATCAGCAGCGCCCGCCGCTCCCGCTGCGGGCAAAGCCAAAGCTTCCGCCACCCGCCGTCGTCGGGTGGATGCAGATGAGCATGGCCAGCGAGCGTGCCGATTTCCGCATGTCGGCAGGAAACCCGGGGAAAGGCACGGCCCGCTCAACCACGGACTGGATGAAAGCAATCTCATCCTGCTGGTCGCCCGCGTTGAGTACCTTGAAACTTTGCAGGGAGCCATCGGGATTCACGCGCATCAGGACCGAGGCCGTCTTCATCCCCCGGCTGCGCGGGTCGTTTTTGACGAAAGCGGCGCTGCGATTCAGTTTGGTCACCAATCCATCCAGATACATTTCCAGGCTGACGGGGTCAACCGGCGGCGTATCGGGCAGGCGTTCCAGCAACGCGCCCTCTTCATCGTCCTGTCGCGCCAGGCGAGCGCCAAATTCCCGTGCCATGGCCCGCGAGTTTTGCGCCAGATCGGGGCCAGGAGTGGGACGGGAGGGCGCGGGACGCGGCGCGGCGGGTTTGGCCGCGCCCGCCAGTTCGCGGAGAAAGCCGTTCATGTCATCCCGCTCGGCCGCCGACCATTGCGGCGGCGTGCTTGCCGGCGCCTCTCGCGGCTGTTCCCGTGCCAGAACCGGCTGATTGCGCCGCACCCGGCCGGGCGGCGGCGCGACGGGAGCGGGGGCAATCTTCGATGTAGGCGCGGCGGGCAATGGCGCTGACCGCGGAGCTGGCGCCGGTGCGGGCGTTGCGCCCGGCCGCAAGGTGGCGAGGAGACGTCCGGTGGGCCGATCCGCAACCCGATCCGGCGGCCGTGAAACGAACAAAACCACCCCATGCAGCAACAGGGAAGCCACCAGTGCCAGAAACAACGGCTGCCTGGCGTGTGAAGGGGTTGTACGCAGCAGAAGCTAGTCGCCGAAGTTGGTGCCGACCCGGCGGGCCGAAAGTATCCACGGGTGATCGGCCGGTACCGTTTTCACCTTGCCGGCCGCGTCTTCCAGCTTGACGGCTTGCGTGCTCTCGCCCAAGGCCGCCACCATCACGCCGTAACATTCCTGGTCGATCAGGTCGGCGGCGGCCGTGCCCAGCCGCGTGGCCAGGATGCGGTCGGCCGCCGATGGTGCCCCGCCGCGTTGCAAATGGCCCAGGATTGTTACCCGCGCATCCAGTCCGGTAAGCAGTTCCAGTCGCTTGGCCAGGTTCAGCGTGCGGTCGGCATACAGAAGTTCGGCGGCATCGGCCTCGCTGTCGTCCATCTTGCTGTCGGCCTTGCGGACTTTCTTATCCTTCGCCACCTTCTTGCCTGCGGCCTTGGCCTCTTTCCCCTGGCGCAAATGGTCCAGTTCCTGCACCGAAATCGCCCCTTCGGCCACGGCCACGATGGAAAAAGACTTGCCACCGCGCGCCCGCTCGCGGATCGCCTCGGCCACGATCTCCACGTTGTAGGGAATCTCGGGAATCAGGATCACGTCGGCGCCGCCGGCAATGCCCGCCCCCAGCGCCAGCCAGCCGGCGCGATGGCCCATGATTTCGACCACGATGATGCGATGATGGCTGTGTGCCGTCGAATGCAGGCGGTCGATAGCCTCGGTGGCGATACCCAGCGCGGTATCGAAGCCAAAAGTAATGTCCGTGCCAAAGACATCGTTGTCGATGGTCTTCGGCAGCGTGATGATGTTGAGCCCCTTTTGCTTCAGCCGCAGCGCGTTCTTCAGCGTCCCGCCGCCACCCAGGCAAACAAGGCAGTCGAGATGATTGTCGCGGTAATTGCCGACGATGGCATCGGTCATGTCGAGCATCTTTCCGCCCACCGGCATCCGGTGCGGTTTTTCGCGGCTGGTGCCGAGAATGGTGCCGCCGGTCGTCAGGATGCCCGACAACTGCCCGCCGTCGAGCGGCGCGGTGCGATTTTCCATGAGGCCGCGAAACCCGTCGCGAAACCCGATCATGTGCATGCCGTAATGCCCTATCGCCGCCTTGCCGACCCCGCGAAGCGCCGCGTTGAGGCCAGGACTGTCGCCGCCGGAAGTAAGAATGCCGATGTATTTTGTCATGAGGATTTGGTAATGATATTGCTGTATTCCATAATAATTTCCTTGATGTGATGTTGCCAACCGGTCGCAACCTTAACCCATAAAGCGTCCGGATTCCACCTCGCGAGCACGGCCCAGCGCGACCAGCGCGGCGAGAATTTCAGAGAAGCGTTTTTTCCATGGGCCTTTGCCGGTAAAGCCGGCGGTGTGGTCGTCCGGCGACAGCGGCGCGGTGGCTTCGGCGAGGACGCGGGCGACGGTGGCCATTTGTTCGGGCAGGGATGCGGGCCAGGCTTGGCGATAAATCGGCGGCAAAATCGGGGACAGCCGAACAGAAAGTATCGGTTGCGCACGCGGTTCTCTTTGGGCCGGAGCGTGCGCAGGCCGTCCACCGGACTGCGGAGGCACGTAGCGGCCAGATCGTCGTCGCCCGCATGGAGGACGAGGTGACGGTGAAACGTCTCCAGCGCCGGGGCAGCCGGGTCGAGCTGATTGCGGAGAATCCCGATTACACGCCCATCGTGGTCAACGGCCCGCTGACGATCGAAGGTCTCATGGTCGGGTTGATCTGGGGTGGCCGGGTGTTGTGAAAACGCCCCCGCGAATTCCTCCGCGGGGGCGTTTCGAAAAGTCGGCTCTGGGCAGGGTATGGTAACGGCAAGTGCCGTACCCATGCGGGAATTCCATCCTGCAAGCGTCGATTTCTGCCCTCATTGAAATGTTGAATCTGATCGAATCGCGCCGCCAGAAAATTACTGAACTGTGTCGTCGCCCGCCTCGCAACCCGGAGACTACTTGTTACCAGTGCGCTCCTTCTCATACTCCTGGTAAGTCTGCTTATTGACTCGCGATAGGCATTCATCGACCGCGCTGGATGGTTGCTTCCGACAGTTGTTTTCCGCACTACGCTTGACTCCTTCATACCACGCTTCGGTCGTACAAGCGGAACCAAGTAGCGAGGTAATGGTTAGGTAGAAAAAGAAATAGAGGTTTTTCATACGCATCCTGTTCCGAAGGATAGGAAATTCAACGCGACATCCGGAAGTATCTTCGCCTCTGGCCGCCCCCGTCAATCGCCGATTTCGCACTGGAAAGCATCGGAATCCGCCCGTAAACTTTCCGGGCTACAGGCGCGAGCCACCCCACGACGAGCGGCGGCTTGTCTTGATTTTGCCTACCAGGCGATGCGCTGATCGAACTCGATCTCCGGTGCGGGCTAAGCGGACGAGTCCCCCTGCGGATCATTGCACGCTTGTTCCGCCCCGGCGGCGGCCTCCCACAGCGGTGGCCCGCGCGCCGGGGCGATGCGCGGCGGCTGGCTTGATTCACCGATGTGATCGAGAATCTTCTTCACGGTGGCCGCCTCGTTGATGAAGGCGATGATGCGCATCTCGGCATGG
>JAIFMO010000197.1 GCA_020048435.1 Sulfuritalea sp. | reverse complement strand
TGCCGCCAGCCAGGCCTGGCACCGGATGACGCCGGCCGCCATCGACGACCTGCTGTTTTATGGCGTGCTCGGCGTCATCGTCGGCGGCCGTCTCGGCCAGGTCATGTTTTATGAGCCAGCCTATTACCTGGCCCATCCGCTCGACATCCTGGCGGTGTGGAAAGGAGGCATGAGTTTTCACGGCGGTTTTCTTGGCGTGCTGGCGGCGATGGCGCTGTATGCGCGCAAGGCGGAAATGCGCTTTTTTGCCGTGACCGACTTCATCGCGCCGCTGGTGCCGCTCGGGCTGGGCGCCGGTCGCATCGGCAATTTCATCAATGGCGAACTGTGGGGGCGGGTCGCCGATCCGTCGCTGCCCTGGGCGATGATTTTCCCGCAGGTGGATGATCTGCCGCGCCATCCGTCGCAGCTTTACCAGGCCGGACTGGAAGGCATCGTCCTCTTTGCGCTGCTGTGGGTTTATTCGCGTCGCCAGCGGCAGGTCGGGCAGGTTTCTGGTCTGTTTCTTGTTGGTTATGGCGGTTGCCGCGTGCTGGCCGAATTCTTTCGCGAGCCCGATGCCGGCATTTTTGGTCTCTCCTACACCATCAGCATGGGACAGTGGTTGAGCCTGCCGATGATCGCCGTCGGGCTGTGGTTAATTGTCAGGGGGAAGAATCATGGGCCAACTCATGAGTCAAAATAGGCCGTTCAAGGTGCTGGGCATCCAGCAGATCGCCATCGGCGGGCCGGCAAAGGAAAAACTGCGGACGCTCTGGGTCGACATGCTGGGGTTGGCGCTGACCGGCAGCTTCGTTTCGGCGCGCGAGAATGTCGATGAAGACATCTGCACCCTGGGCACGGGGCCCTTCAAGGTCGAGGTTGACCTGATGCAGCCGATCGATCCTGAAAAAAAGCCGGCGGTGCACACTACGCCGCTCAATCATGTCGGCCTGTGGCTTGATGATCTGCCCGGCGCGGTCGAGTGGCTGACGGCGCGGGGCGTTCGTTTTGCTCCCGGCGGCATCCGCCAGGGCGCGGCGGGTTACGATATCTGTTTTCTGCATCCGAAAGCCAGCGACGACTTCCCTATTGGCGGCGAAGGCGTGTTGATCGAACTGGTGCAGGCGCCGCCTGAAGTCATTGCTGCTTTTTCAAGAATGGAGATCTGATCATGTTGTTCGATCCTTTTACCAACGGCGCTGTCAGCTTTGCCAACCGTATCGTCATGGCGCCAATGACCCGCTGCCGCGCCAATCACCACGACGCCATCCCCAACGCGCTGATGGTCGAGTATTACCGCCAGCGCGCCACGGCCGGCATGATCCTCTCCGAAGGCGTGCCGGTGTCCGACCGCGCCCGCGGCTATATCGGCACGCCGGCGCTGTGGAACGAAGCGCAGGCCGACGGCTGGAAAAAAGTGACCGCCGCCGTGCACGAAGCCGGCGGCGTCCTCTTCGCCCAGCTCTGGCATTGCGGCCGCATTTCACACTCGGCGCTGCATGCCGATGGCAGCCCGCCATCCGGCGTATCGAACAAGGCGGCTGCGACCAGCAAGACCTTCATCATCGACAAGTCCGGGGCGCCGGCCATGGTCGACTGCGAAGCGCCCGTGCCGCTGACCACGGAAGAGGTGAAGGATGTGGTGCGGCAGTTTGCCTATTCCGCCCGGCTTGCCCGGGAGGCGGGCTTCGACGGCGTCGAGATTCACGGGGCCAACGGCTACCTGATGGACCAGTTTCGCTGCCCCGTGCTCAATGACCGTACGGATGAATACGGCGGTTCGCTGGAAAACCGCTACCGTCTACTGCTGGAAATTGTCGATGCCGTGGCGCAGGTGTGCGAGCCGTCCCGCATCGTCGTGCGCCAGTCGCCCCTTGGTGTCATGAACGACATGGCGGCCGACCCCGATCCGCTGGTGACTTACCCCTATATCGCCGCCGAACTCGACCGGCGCGGCATCGGTTTCCTCCACATCTACGATCAAGGCATGACGTGGATCAACAATCCGGCCTCACCCCTGATGGCCACGCTGCGTGCCGCTTACAAAGGCGCCATCATCGCCTGCGGTGGTTTCCTGCGCGACAATGGCGAAGCCATTCTTGCGCGGGGACACGCCGACCTCGTCGCCATCGGCAAGCCTTTCATCTCCAACCCTGATCTGGTGGCGCGTCTGCGGCAGGGACACGCGTTGACGCCATTCGACCAGAACACTTTCTATGCTGGCGGAGCGACGGGTTACACTGATTACGCTTGTGATTCAATGAGTTGAGCGCGGGTTGAACGCAAAGACACCAGAAATGCACTGAAGGAAGCAATGAAATGATCCTGAGCAATCTCCGTGTCGGCCAAAAGATTTTGGCGGTTGACCTGATCGTCGGCGTGGTGCTGGGTTTGCTGTTGCTGATGTCCTTCGTGACATTTGGCGAACTGCGCCGCAACCTCGACGAGGTCAGGGACGAGGGCATGCCCAATGCCCTCGTTGCCAAGGATATGCAGATGCAGGTGGTGCAGATGCAGCAATGGCTGACCGACATTTCCGCCACCCGCGGGCGTGACGGCCTCGACGACGGCTTCAAGGAAGCGGAAAAATCGCACCAGGCCTTCCTCGTCGATCTGGAGCGGATACGCGCGTCTTATGCGGCGGAGAACGACACGGACGGCATGCGGCAGTCCGACCAGATCAAGGAACGCGAGGCGGTCTGGTATGCCACGGGCAAGAAGATGGCGCAGGCCTATATCGATGGCGGCCCTGAAAGCGGCAATGTGTTGATGGGAGAGTTTGACAAGGTGTCGACCCAGTTGCAGCAGGCACTGGAGCCGGTAATCACCGCTCAGGTTGACGAGGCGCGGCGCGATATCGATGGCGTTACGGCACTGGGTCGCAAGGTGCAATTCGCCACCGTGGCTGGATTTGCCGTGGTGCTGCTGGTTCTGTTCGGCGGTGGCGTGCTGCTGGCGCGTGGCGTGGCAGCGCCGCTCAACCTCATGAGCGAAACGGTGAGGCGCATGGTTGCGACCAAGGATTTCGTCGTGCAGCTCGATGTTCGCGGCAACGACGAAATCGCCCAGGCTTCGCGCAGCTTCAACGATCTGGTGGCAATGTTGCGCGGCGTGTTGAACGATATTTCGCTCGACATGCGGCGTCTCGACGAAACGGCGGGGGAACTGGCCGGCGCGGTCAACCGTTCCTCGCACAGTTCGAGCAGCACCAGTAGCGCCGCCAGCGCCATGTCGGCGTCGGTCGAGCAAATGTCCGTCAGCCTCGACCAGATGCGCGACAACACCCGCACCGCCCTCGATATTGTCGAAAATGCCGCGCGGCAGACGGATGCCGGCGGCCATGTGATTGGCGAGGCCGTCGGCAACCTGAAGAACATTTCAGGTGCGGTGCAGAATGTTTCGGGCGTCATCGGCAAGCTGGGCGAGCAGACTACCCGCATTTCAGACATCGTCGGCGTGATCCGCGAGGTTGCCGACCAGACCAATCTGCTGGCACTGAACGCGGCGATCGAGGCCGCGCGCGCCGGCGAGCAGGGTCGCGGTTTTGCTGTAGTGGCCGACGAGGTACGCAAGTTGGCCGAGCGCACGGCCAACGCTACCAGCGAGATCGCCGCCATGATTGGCGCCATCCAGGAAAGCGCCCGCACGGCGGTCAGCCAGATGGGCATGGCAGTCGATACCGCCGACGCCGGGGCCAGTCAGGCCGGCAAGGCCGGACAAGCCATCGACTCAATCCGCGACAGCAACGGCCAGGTGGAAGGCGTGTTCCGTCAGGTAACGCTTCCGAAGAAAGCAGTGATGCTGCCGAACACACGGCCCTGGCCGCGCACACGCTGGAAAAGCTCTCTCACGACATGCGCCAGCGCATTGAGCAGTTCAAGGTATAACCGGAAAGATGCTGCCGGCCCACCGGTATGCGCTTCGGGCGACTAAAAACCAAGGAGAAATGATGAGCAATCGAAATAACCACCACCGCCAACTCTTCCGGATGCTACTGCTCGGTGCGCTGGCGAGTTTTGTTGGCGGCAGTGCTTTCGCCGACAAGGACCAGCGGACATCCATCAATCGGGAATGGGTCGAGGATCTGCGCAAGGGAAAAATTAAAATCGAAGGGGACCACTCCGCAGTCGATACGCTGATTCTCGGCCACAATATTCCCATTCCCTACGACTACATTGCCTCGCTGATGCGCGCACCTAACGCTTTCGGTCAGGGCCCCGCCTGTATCATTTGTCACGCGTCGAATAATCCCAAGACCAGTTATCGCGGGTTGGATCTTTCCTCTTGCGAGGGCATGAAGGTCGGTAGCACTGAAGTGCCGGCGCATCCGATTTTCGAGCCGGGCAAGCAGGCGGCCAAATCCATCCTCGGCCGCCGCATGCGCAATAACCGCATGCCGCTCGGAATTCCCTTCAGCATTGCGTCCGACCATCCGGGTTATGCGACGGTGTACAACTGGATTGCCGATGGCGCTAAGAACGATGACAGCTTCAAGAAGAACGTCCTGCCGCTGTTCAAGAAGGACAGTGCTTTCGCGCCCAACACCCCGGCGTGCACCACCTGCCACATGTCGAACCAGGAACCGCCGAGCTTCCACGAGATGGATCTCGGCAGCCACGCCGGCATCATGCTCGGCGCCGATTCTGTGGCGAAAGGTGTCGCGAATGCAACGAAGGTCGTCATCCCCGGCAAGCCCGAGGAAAGCAGCCTGTTCCACCATCTCGTGGAAGATCGCATGCCGCCCGGCATCGCCCCGACGGAAGACCGCGATCACCCGAATACGCGCATTCTGCTGCGCTGGATCGAGCAAGGCGCGCGCTGCAATTGAATCACGCCCGCCGCCGTCATCTGCTCGACCTTGTCGGGCTGGGAATAGCGACTCTGGCTGCTCGCGGTGCGCTGGCCAGCCCGCCGCCCAAAGTAACATCGCTGCGATTTGTGCGGCGCTGGCCAAGTGGCAATACACGCTTGGCCCCGCCCACGGCTGTTGAAGGCCGGGTTCTGTATGCCGGTGAGCGCACGCTCGGCATTGTCGATCCGACACGCGAGCGGCCGCTTTGGTCACACCCGCACAACTTGCCCGAGGGCGCAGTATTCCGGCCGCGCGCCGAAGATGGCGTGGCCGTGTGTGGCGGTCTGCGGGAGATCGCCGCCTGGAACCTGGCCGACGGCGCCTTGCTCTGGCGCTACCTGGCACAGACACAAATCGGCGTCCCCTGCCTGCATGGCGGGCGCGTCTATTTCGGCGACGGACACGAACTTGTAGCGCTTGACCTGGCTAGCGGAAAACCGCAATGGCGTTTCGCCGCCATTGCGGACACGCAGATCAGCTACGCGCCGGCGGCGGCGGGCAACACGGTTTTCGTCGGCCCCGGCGATGGTCGACTTTATGCCCTGGCCACAGAAGATGGGCGTCCGCGCTGGACGCTCGAGCGCATGGCCGAATGGCAATATCTGCGCCAGTTGCATGTCGGCGGCACTGTGCTCGTGGCCGGCAGCTACAAGGAAAAACTTCACGGCATCGACGTGGCGAGCGGCAAGGAGTTGTGGGATTTCAGCGCTGGCAACTTCATCAATTCCCACCATGTCGCGGCCGGCATCGCCTACCTGTGGTCGCCGACGGGCTGGCTCTACGCCATCGACGCGCAAAACGGCGCGGTGCGCTGGCGCCACCGTACCACCGACTATCGAGGCAGCGCCGGCAACTGGGCCTCACTGCTGGCTGAACTGGTGACGCAAGACAGCCACTTGTTCGCGCTCGACTTGAACCATGTGCTGCATGGCATCGATATCGCCAGCGGCGAAGAAGTCGCACGGCTGGCCCTGCCCGAACCGGTGCGACCATGCGTCGTGTCACTGGCCGGCAGCGGCCTGATTTTCGGCGCCGAAAACGGCGATTTGCTGCTAACTTTCCCACCACACTTCAACTCATGAAATTCATAATGCGAGAGAAAATCGTGCGCGCCGGCGTAGTGGCTTTCCTGTTTTGTGGAACCACGGTTGCGACGGCGCAAAATGCTCCGGCCGAGCCGGAAAGCGCGCCCGCGACGCAAGCCGAAGAAGCGGTGCCCGAGTATGCCAGCGACACGATCACCGGCGACTGGGGTGGCTTGCGCACCCGCCTCTACAAGGCCGGTCTTGCCACCGAATTCATCTGGAAAGTTGATGCTCTCTCTAACGGCAGCGGCGGCATTCAAAGCGGCGACGAGATCATGGGTAACCTGGATTCAAAGTTCAACCTGGACCTCGATAAGCTCGCCGGACTCAGCGAAACCACTGCTTTCCTCCATGTAGTTGGCCATCAGGGCGGCAAGTTCAACGCCCGCCATGTCGGCAGTTGGCTCGGTTCGTCCAATATCGAGGTGCCGGTCAACACCACCAAGATACTTCATGGCTGGCTGCAGAAGAACTTTAACGAGGGGCGTTTTTCGCTGCTGGCCGGCCTTTATCCGATCGATTCCGAATTCTCTGTCATGGACTCGGCCGGCATTTTCGTTCAGCCACCCTACGGCGCCCCGGCTGAACTGGCGCTGACGCGCGGCCCATCGATCTTTAATACCGCGAGCTTCGGTCTGCGTGCCAAGTGGGTATCCAGCGACCAGACGCGCTACGCCCAGGCAGCCCTGCTTGATGGCATGCCGGGCGACCCGAACAACCCGCGCGGCACCCATGTGCGCTTCGACAAGGGCGACGGCAGCTTTGCCATTGCCGAACTTGGCTGGATGCCGGCGGAACGCGGCCACGCCTTCGAGCCGACCCAGCCCGCCGCCGTGCCGCAGACGCCGCTAATGAAGGTGCACGAACGCTTCGACTCCATTTCGAAGTATGCTGCGGGGGTATGGCGTTACACGGCAAAGGCCGACCACCTCGCCGCTGTCGATGCTGACGGTAACCCGCTACGGCAGCCGAGCTGGGGGGGCTATGTGCTCGCCGAGCGCACCCTGTTCCGCTTCGAGGACAATCCGCTGCGCCGGTTGACCCTTTTCGCGCGCTACAGCATCACGGATGGGCGTTCCAGCGCGCTGCGCGACGTGGCCAATGTCGGTTTGAACCTGAAAGGTCTCTCTGCCAAACGCGAAGATGATGTGCTGGGAATCGCTTTCACTCGCGGCCGCTACAGTCAGGCCTGGCGCGATGCCCAAAGCACGGCTGGCATCGATACCGTCAATACCGAAGACGCCGTCGAGATCACCTACCGCGCCCAGATTAGCCGCAAGTTTCATGTGCAGCCGCTGTGGCAGCATATCCAGCATCCGGGCGGTAACAGGACGGCAAAGGATGCAGACATCCTCGGTGTCCGGCTTGAATTTTTGCTCTGATCTGAAAAGTCGGCGCTAGCGCTACGGGTACCTGCTCTTCCAATGGGTCATCCGCCTGCCCGCATACTTTGGCAAGGAATGAAATGAATCTGCGCAAACCGTTTATCTGGCTGCTGGCCCTGAGTTCGCTGCCTGCCTTTGCGGCCGGCAGCGGCGTGGTTGGCGAGAATCTGCTCTGGCTCGCCCTTATCCTGATGAGTGCGCGGTTGTTTGCGCCCCTGGCTGGCCGTTTCGGTTTCCCCGCCGTCCTTGGCGAATTGCTGCTCGGCGTGGTGCTCGGCAACCTCACGTTGTTCGGCATCGACTACTTCACCTCCATCGCCAAAGACCCAGTCATGGCTTTCATCGCCGAACTCGGCGTGATCGTACTGCTCTTGCAGATCGGCCTGGAAACGCGACTGGCTGATCTGGTCAAGGTTGGCGGGCGGGCGTTTGCTGTCGGCAGCGTCGGTATTGTCGTGCCCTTTACCCTGGGCGCTTTCGTCGTCGGCCCGCTGCTGCTGCCAGGGCAGACGCCCAATACTTACCTGTTCCTCGGCGCCACGCTGGCTGCAACGTCGGTGGGCATCACCGGGCGCGTCTTCCGCGATCTCGGCAAGCTCGGTACGCCGGCGGCGCGCATCGTGCTTGGCGCGGCGGTGATCGACGATGTGCTCGGCCTCGTCATTCTCGCCGTGATCTCCAGTCTGGTGCAGGCCGGCTCGGTGAGCGTCGGCGAGGTGAGCTGGATCATTGCCGAGGCGGTGCTGTTCCTCGCCGGCAGCATCTGGCTGGGCCGCAAGATCGCGCCGCATTCCTCGCGCTGGCTGGCGCAGCTGGATTCCGGTCATTCGATGTTGTTCGCTCAGGTGCTGGCGACCGGACTGGCGCTGGCCTGGCTGGCGCATGCCATCGGGCTCGCGCCCATCATCGGTGCTTTTGCCGCCGGCCTGCTGTTCGAGCCGTTGTTCCTCAAGGATTTCGAGACGCCGCGCATCGTGCAGGAGATCGAACCGCTGATGCGCGATCCGCAGAATCGCGGCCTGCTGGAGCCAATCGGCTATTTCTTTGTGCCGGTGTTCTTCGTGCTCACCGGCATGCAGGTCGATCTGCAAACCATGGCCGATCCGGTCATCGTGGCCGTGGCGCTGGGCGTTAGCGCCGCAGCCATCGCCGGCAAGCTGGTCGCTGGTGTGTTCGCCGGCCAGGCGGGCAAGTGGATTGTCGGCTGGGGCATGGTGCCGCGCGGCGAGGTCGGGTTGATCTTCGCCATGGTGGGCAAGCAACTTGGCGTGATGGACGAGGCAATGTTTTCGGTGATCGTCATCATGGTCATCCTGACCACGCTGGTGACCCCGCCCGTGCTGACTTGGCTGCTGCGCCGCTCGTCGGACGGGGCGGCGACAATCAGGTGATCGAGTTCAGGGAAGGCGGAAGCGATCAACCAGTCTGCGCAGTTCGTCGGCGGTGGCCGTCAGGGTCTGTGCCGACTCTTCCAGGTGGCGAATGTTGTTGACGCTATCAGCGGCGATGCCGGCAATTTGTTCCACCGTGTTGCGGCTTTCCTGGCTGGCAGCAGATTGTTCGCGGCTGGCGCCGAGGATGGCGCCTGCTTCCTGAGCCACGCCGTCGGCGGCATCGAGAATCTGCTCGAACCTGGTCAGTACATCGGCATTATGGGTGGCGCCGGTATCGACCGCTTGTTTTACCGCTTCCATTGCCGTTACCGTTTCGCGGGTGCGGTTGGCGACACCATCGATGATCTTCTGGATGTCGGCGGTCGACGCGCTGGTGCGCTCGGCGAGCTTGCGTACTTCGTCGGCGACCACGGCAAAACCGCGCCCCTGTTCGCCAGCGCGAGCCGCCTCGATCGCCGCGTTGAGTGCCAGCAGATTGGTCTGTTCGGCGATTTCGCTGATGACCTGTGTCACCGAGACAATGCGGTTGATCGAGTCCGATAGTTCGCCAATGCTGCGACTGGACGATTCGACCGAGACAACAATGTGCTGCGAGGCCTGGGCGCCGCTGCGGATGCTGGCGTGTCCGCTCCTGGCGATGTCGCGGGTATGATTTGCCGCCGTGCCAACCCGATCGACAGCGCCTGAAACTGCATCAATTGATCCCGCCATACGTTGCATGCTGGCGTTGGTCGCGGCGGCCATTGACGATTGCTGGTCGGCCTGGCCAAGAATCTGGTGCGCGGCGGAATAGAGCCCCTGCGACAGTCCGGACGCCTTGTCGGCGGTACTCTTGACGCTGCCGATCAGGTTTTGCAACTGGCTCACCATGTCGCCGAAGGCCGTTTGCAAGCGGCCGATCTCATCGTCACCATGCGCGTTGATACGCACCGTGAGGTCACCGGCGGCTATCCGTCGCGAGGCATCGACGGTATCGGCGAGCGGACGGGTAATGCCACGCATGATCAGGATGGCAATCAATGTTCCGAGGATCACTGCCGCGGCACACAGGCCCAACATCAGTGTCTTGGCAAACTGTGCGGCGTGAGTGGCGGCAGCGGCGGATTCCTGCGCGCGTTTTTCCATGTCGGTCAGCATGGATTCGATGACGCCGCGCAACTCGACCTGGGCGACACGAATCTTGTCGCGTACTACCGCGCCGGCCTCGGCATTCTGTTCGGCCAGGGCAAACTCGACCAGTTGCGCGCTTGCCTGCTGCACCTGGGCGTCGAGTGTTTCGGTCTGGGCGATGCGTTGCTCCATGCTGCCATCCTTGTGCGCGGCCAGATGGTTGCGCAGATCGGTGACAGCGGTCTGGTAGCGCTTGCGCGCCTCGCGCGCCAGTGCCAGTTCCTTTTTCTTTTGCGAGAAGTCGATCTGCAACACGACATCGCGCAGGGCGATGCCCTGCATCGCCACCGCCTCGCGCATGGCATTGGTCAGGCGGATGCGGATGATATCGTCGCCGACGACGCCTTCGAGATCCTGCTGCATCGCCGCCATGCGGACATAGCCGATCCCGGTCAGCACCACGGCCAACAGGATGAGCAAACCGAAACCGGCGCCGAGACGGGCGCCGACACTGGAGAAGATGAATTTCATCGTGAAACTCCGAACGGGACGCCGTCAGGCGTCCCTGAAACGCTGCAACCAAGGGTAATTGGGTCTATTTGGCCGTGAAATTGCTTTGCAGCAGGCCGATCGCCTTGCCACCGTCCATGACCGGAACCGCGAACAACACACCCTTGACCTGGGTGCTGGCATCGGGTTTGACCGCGCTGTCGGACCAAGCCTTGCCTTCCATTACAGGCTTGAAGAATGGCCGCGAACCGATGTTCCAAAGCAGCGGTTTGCCACCGGAACCCGCGGCGACCAGATTGCCCTTTTCGTCGCGCAGGTACAGTTTGTTCAGCTCGGCATGTTTTCCCGAAAACGCAGTAAGGATCTTGCTCGTCGCATTGCTATTGACGCTGGTGACCTGGGCGTCATTCTCGGCGACTTCATCCCACTTGCCGTTGCTCATGCCAGCAATGATGCCGCCCTTGGCATTCGCATCCTTGACGGCAGCAATCACCGCCGGGTTCTTGCCGAGATCGGCAAGGGTCACCTTGGCGGCGTCCACCTTGGCCTGGAGATCGGCCGGTACCTGCGCATGGACCAGCGAGGCGGCAAGAAGTCCGGCAGACAGAACGATGGCGGAAAAGGAAAATTTCATTTGTGTTCTCCTTGTTGAAAAGTCGGATGAGGGCGGGCTACAGGGAAAGGAAATCCAAGAGACCTCCGCCAAGTATCGGCGACGCAAGCCGCCGCAGTCAATCACCGATTATTTGGCTCAGACATGAGGGGCTAAATTTTGGTCGGGCGCGGTGCGCAGCGGTCCGCTTGGGGGCTTCTTGTGCTACGCGGCGATCACCACTTCGCCACGCAGACTGTGCGGAAGCGCAGCGGTGATGGTGACATCAATGAACTGGCCGATCAGCCGTTCGCCGCCGGCAAAGTTGACCACGCGGTTGTTGGCGGTGCGCCCCGCCAGTTCGGCCGCGTCCTTGCGGGCATGACCCTCGACCAGCACGCGCTGTACCGTGCCGACCATGGCCTGCGAGACTGCGAAGGCCAGTTCCTCGATGCGCTTTTGCAGGCGCATCAGTCGCTCCACCTTGATTTCCTGCGGGGTGTCATCGGCCATGTCGGCCGCCGGCGTGCCGGGACGCGGGCTGTAGATGAAGGAAAAACTGGCGTCGAAACCAACGTCGTCGATGAGCTTCATGGTCTTCTCGAAATCTTCCGCCGTCTCGCCCGGAAAGCCGACGATAAAGTCGGTGGACAGCGACAGTTCGGGCCGGGCAATGCGCAGCTTGCGCACCAGCGACTTGTATTCCAGCACGGTATAGCCGCGCTTCATCGCCGCCAGGATGCGGTCGGAGCCCGACTGCACGGGCAGGTGCAGGTGCGGGACGAGCTTGGGCGTGCTGGCGTGGATGTCGATCAGGCGCTGTGTCAGTTCGCGCGGATGCGAGGTGGTGTAGCGGATCCGCTCGATTTCAGGCATGTCGGCGATGGCCTCGATCAGCAGCGCCAGATCGGCAAAATCATCCGACTGCGCGCCATCTGCCGCACTACCGCCCGCACTGCAGCTCATGGCTCCCCGGTACGCATTCACGTTCTGGCCGAGCAGGGTGATCTCGCCGACGCCCCGCGCCGCCAGGCTGGCGATCTCGGCCAGCACGCTCTCGAACGGGCGCGAAACTTCTTCGCCGCGCGTGTAGGGCACGACGCAGAAGGTGCAGTATTTCGAGCAGCCTTCCATGATCGAAACGAACGCCGCCGCGCTCATCGTGTCCGTTGTGCTGGCCGGTGGCAGGGCGTCGAACTTTTCTATCTCGGGGAAGGAAACATCGACCTGCGCCCGGCCGCTGGCGCGGCGCGCGGCGATGAGCTCGGGCAGCCGGTGCAGCGTCTGCGGGCCGAAAACGATATCGACGTAAGGCGCCCGCGCGACGATGGCGGCCCCTTCCTGGCTGGCGACGCAGCCGCCGACGCCAATCACCAGGCCGGGCTTGAGTTGTTTAAGGTGGCGCACCCGGCCGAGGTCGTGAAACACCTTCTCCTGCGCCTTTTCGCGCACCGAGCAGGTGTTGAACAGGATGATGTCGGCGTCCTCGGGGGTATCGGTGCGGACGACGGTTTCCGTACCGGTCCCGGCCAGGATGTCGACCATCTTGTCCGAGTCGTATTCGTTCATCTGGCACCCGAAGGTGCGGATGAATACTTTCTTCGTCAAGCTTTCACGCCCCGGACGACGTGCCGGTAGCCCAGCGACGCGAGAAATTCTCGGCCGGCATCGGCTTACCGAAGTAGTAGCCCTGGAAATGATCGCAGCCGGCGGCGCGCAAGAAGTCGACTTCCTCGACCTGCTCGACGCCCTCGGCGATGGTCTTCATGCCAAGATTGCGCGCCAGCGAAATGATGGTGCGGACAATGGCGGCGTTGCGCTCGTGCAGATGCACGTCGGTGACGAAGGAACGGTCGATCTTGAGCTGGTCTACCGGCAACTGCCGCAAATACGCCAGCGAGGAATAGCCGGTGCCGAAATCGTCGACCGAGAAGCGCAGGCCGAATTCGCGCAGGGCGTTCATCTTGCGCACGGCACCATCGACGTCGGTCAGCAGCAGGCTTTCGGTGACTTCGAGTTCGATGCTGGCAGGTGGCACGCCGCTGGCCTCGATCACGCGCCGGACCTGGTCGACAAAGTCGTCCTGGTGGAATTGGCGGGGGCTGACATTTATCGCCAGCGTGCGGCCTTCTTCGACTTTCCAGCCGCGCAACTGCTCGCAGGCGGTGCGCAACACCCATTCGCCCAGCGGCACGATGAGGCCCATTTCCTCGGCGGTGGCGATGAACTCGCCGGGCGGCACCATGCCACGCGCGGGGTGCTGCCAGCGGATCAGCGCCTCGCCGCCGATGATGCGGCCGTCGCCATCGACCTGTGGCTGGTAGTAGAGCAGAAACTGCTGGGCCACCAGCGCGGCGCGCAAGTCTTTTTCGATAACCAGGCGGCGTTCGGCCTGGTTCTGCATTTCGACCTTGTAGAAGTGGATGGCGTCGCGCCCGGCCTCCTTGGCCTGGTGCATGGCGAGGTCGGCATGCTTGATCAGTTCCTCGGCGGTTACGCCATCGCCAGGGAACATCGCGATGCCAATGCTGGCGGCCATGTGGGCATCCTGCTCGCCAACGCGCATGGGCGCGCCCAGCCGTGCGGCAATCTTCGCTGCCGTCGTGCGCGCCGCCGTCGCTGCTTGCGCCTCGTCGCCGGCAAGGTCGGCGAGGGTAACGACGAACTCGTCGCCGCCCCAGTGGAAGAGCGAATCCTCGGCGCGGATGACGAGCCGCAGCCGCTCGGCGACGGCCTTGAGGAATTGGTCGCCGATGGCATGACCAAGGGCATCGTTGAGACGCTTGAAGTGGTCGAGGTCGATGATCATCACCGCCGCGCCGTAACCGCGCCGCGTCGCGTTAGGTAGCTCGCGACCGAGTTGCTCGGCGAGATGGCGGCGGTTGGGCAGGCCGGTGAGGTCGTCGTGATAAGCCAGCCACGCAATCTGGTCGTCGGCATGGCGCCGGGCAATGGACGTGGCGAGCACGTCGGCGACCTGTTGCAGGAAGCTGTCGCGCCCCGCCGAGCCCTCGGCGCCCGCCGCGGTGACCAGCAGCAGCACACCCAGCACCTTGCCCTCGGAAGCAAGCGTTACGCACATAGCCTGATCCGTGGTCGACTCGCCCAACAGGCTGCGCAGGTAGCAGGGCTGATCAACACCCGCGTGTTCTACGCAGATGGCGGCGTCGGCCTTGATGCAGGAATGCAAGGGCAAGCGCCGGCCGGGAACCGCGAGGCCGGGCGCGAAGCCCTCGGCGGCGGCCAGTTCGAACCCGCCCTCATTGCCTTCCTTGGCCTCGATATTGGCGAGCAGGATGGCGCTCTTGACCGTCGGCGCGCGCCAGTCCGCCGTGATGACGAGGCTGGCCAGCGCCTCGCGCAGATAATTGTGCAGCGAACGGTGGCGGTGCGACAGGGCCAGCAACTCGCGCAGCACATGCTCCTCGCGCGCCGTGCGTTCCAGTTGTCGGTTCGACTCGGCCAGCTCGGCGGTGCGCTCGCCAACAAGCAGTTCGAGGCGCTCGTTGCTGGCTGCCAGCGCGCGCCGGGCGCGCGACAACTCGATGTGGGTGCGGGCGCGGGCGAGCACCTCCTCTGCCTGGAAAGGCTTGACGATGTAGTCGACGCCGCCCGCCTGGAAGGCGTGCACCTTGTCATCCATTTCCTGCAATGCGCTGATGAAAATGACCGGAATATCGCGGCCATGGGCGGTCTGCTTGAGGCGGCGGCAAACCTCGTAACCCTCCATGCCGGGCATGCGGATGTCAAGCAAAATGAGGTCGGGCACGGCCGACTCGGCGGCGCGCAACGCCGCTTCGCCGTTGAGCGCCGCGCGCACCTTGTAGCCCTCGTTCTGCAGGATGCCTTCGAGCACCCGCAGGTTGTTCGGGTTGTCGTCGACGATCAGCAGGGTTGGAATGTCCGGGGTCATTGCGGTGTCGTGGTGGTCAGGGCGATCATAAGACAGCAAGCGGGGATTTTCCGCCGCCACGCGCCGAAGTCAAGCGCGGCGGGGCGCTCATTTGCTCATCGTTTCGTGCAGCGACAGCGCCGCGCCGCTCCAGCCGAGCGCGGCGGCCAGCGCCAGCAGCAGGCCACCGTCGGCGGCAGCCAGCGAGGCAAGACTGAAATTCAGACTATAAAGCGCGGCCAATTCGTTGATGGGGCCGCGCAGCCAGACCGTGGCGCCTTGCACAATCAACCAGGCCGTGGCGCCGCCCGCCAGCCCTTGCAACGCACCGAACCAGTAGTAGGGCCGATGAATGAAGGCGTCGGTGGCGCCGAGCAGCCGGCTCACCTCGATCTCGGCGCGGCTGGTCAGCACTTGCAGACGGATGGTATTGAAGGTGATGGCGACCAGCCCGACGCCGAGCAGCAGCGCCAGCAGCACCACCGCCATGCGGCCCAGCCGCAGCAGCGCGTCGAGCCGCTGCACCCAGGCCGAATCGAGCTGCACATGATCAACGCGGGGCAGTTTGCGCAGCTCGGCGGCGAGATTTTCCATCGCTTCGGGGCGGTCGTCGCGCGGGATGATGACGAAGGCGTCGGGGAAGGGATTCTTCGGCAGGGCGTCGAGTACCTCGGTCAGCCCCTGCGCCGATTTCATGCGGGTCAGCGTCTCGTCGCGGGTAACGAGCCGGCGTTCCTTGACGCCATTCAGATGGTCGAGCCGGCTGGCGATGGCCTGCGTGGCACGGGCATCGGCATCCGCGGCCATGAACAGCGAAATCTGCGGCGCCGTCGCCACGCTGCGCATGGCCGACTGCGCGTTGGCGAATAACATCTGCCCGCCC
>JAIFMO010000208.1 GCA_020048435.1 Sulfuritalea sp. | reverse complement strand
TGAACGACCAGCACCGCCTCGCCCGGCAATTCAGAGAGGAAACTGGCGACGCGGCCACGCAGGGCGGCCACCGCTTCGCCGCCGGGAGGCGTGAAGCCGAGCGGATCGGTGGCCCAGGCGTCGATTTTGGCGCGGTCGATGGCATCCCAGGGCTGCATCTCCCAGTCGCCGAAGTCGATCTCGCGCAGCCGCGTATCGAAGCGCGGCGCCGGGTGCAGCTGCTCGGCGAGCAGCCGGCAGCGTAGCAATGGGCTGGCATACAGCGGCGCGGCGGCGGGCAGCAGGGCGCGCAGCCCGGCAGCATGCTTGGCCAGCGTAGCGGCAGCGGCCGCCAGCGGCAGGTTGGTGCTGCCATAGCAAACCCCGGCGGCGACAGCGGGTTGCGGGTGCCGGATCAGGAACAGACGCATGCCGCCAAGCCGAGATAGAACGCCAGTTCGGTCAGTTGCTGCGTGGCGCCGAGGCAATCCCCCGTGTAGCCGCCGATGCGGCGGACGAAATAGCGGGCGGCCAGCACGGTCGCCAGGCCGGCCAGCGCCAGCGCGACGAGCCGCGGCCCCAGCGGCAGCAGCAGGCTGGGGACAAGGCCGCAAAACGCGGCGACCGTCAATTCACCAAGGCTCAGGCGTGTCGCCAGCGGCTTCGACTTGCCTGATTCGTCGTCGCGCACGTAGTCAAGGAAGTAGATCAGCGTGACGGCGGCAAAGCGCGAGGCGGCGTGGCCGGCGATCAGGGCCGCCAGTAAAAAAGTCGGCGCTAGCGGTACGGCAGCGTGCGGCGCTCCCAACGCCCCCAGCACCCCCAGCACCTTTAGCACCTCCAGCTTTGCCAGCAGCACCAGCGCGATGCCGATGGCGCCGTAACTGCCGAGACGCGAGTCCTTCATGATGGCCAGCATGCGTTCCCGCGTCCAGCCGCCGCCGAAGCCGTCGATGCTGTCGGCCAGGCCGTCCTCGTGGAAGGCGCCGGTGGCGAGCAGGGTCGCCGCCATGCCGGCCAGTATCGCCAGTGGCGTCGGCCACAACAGCCCCGCCAGCCATGTCACCACCGCACCGATGAGACCGACGATGAGGCCGACCAGCGGGAAATAGCGCGCGGCGTGGCTCAACCCCGCCGACGAATGGCCAACCCACGCCGGCACCGGCAGTCGCGTGAAGAAGCGCAGCGCGGCGAAGAAGTAGCCGACTTCCGTCCTGATCATGTTTTCGCCGAAACCCCGGCCGACTCGAAACTGGCCATCTCGTTGAGAAAGGCGGCGGCGGCGCGCACCAGCGGCCAGGCCAGCGCCGCGCCGGTACCCTCGCCCAGGCGCAGGTCGAGCGACAGCAGGGGATTCGCGCCCAGGGCCGCAAGTTGTGCTCGGTGCCCCGCCTCGGCCGAGGCATGGCAGAACACGGCGTAATCGAGAAAGGCCGGCGCGATGCGGGCAGCCACCAGCGCCGCCGCGCCGCAAATGAAACCGTCGACCAGCACCAGCAGGCGGCGTTGCGCGGCGGCCAGCATGGCGCCCGTCATCATCGCGATTTCGAAACCACCGAATTGCGCCAGCACGGCCAGCGCATCGTCGCGCGGGCCGGCGTAGCGGGAGAGCGCCGTGCCAAGCAGTTCGCGTTTCCGCGCCAGTCCGGCATCGTCCAGGCCGGTGCCGCGACCGACGCAAGCGGCCAGCGCGGCGCCCGTCAGGCAGTGGGTCAACAGCGCGGCGGACGCCGTGTTGCCGATGCCCATTTCGCCGAAGCCCATGACTTCGCAGCCATTGTCGGCGAGCCGCCCGACAATCTCCGCGCCCTTGGCCAGCGCCAGGTCGCGCTGTTGCGATGTCATCGCCGGGCCGTCGAGATAGCTTGCCGTGCCCATGTTGGCTGCGGGCCCGGCAGGTGCCGTGCCGCCAGCACCGACTTTTGCGTCGATCAGGTTTGGCCGCGCGCCAAAGTCGTGATTGACGCCGGCATCGACCACCGTGAGGCCGATGCCATTGGCGCGGGCGAAGACGTTGATGGCCGCGCCGCCGACGAGGAAGTTCTCGACCATCTGCCAGGTGACCTCCTGCGGAAAGGCCGAGATGCCGGCCTTCGCCGCGCCGTGGTCGCCAGCGAAGACGACAATGTGCGGCTGGTTCAGCGTCGGCGCGAGTGAACCGCGCACCAGGCCGATCTGCAGGGCCAGTGCTTCAAGGCGGCCGAGCGCGCCCGGCGGCTTGGTCTTGCCGTCGATCTTGCGGCACAGGGCGGGTTCGAGGCCGTGGTCGAGCGGTGATACCACGAAGGGTACGGCGGTGAGCGAATGCATCCGATTCATCCTTCCAGAAATGCGAAAAGGGTTTCGCCGCGCACGGCCATGCGCGCGGCGAAACCCTGGCCACAGGTTTCGTGAAAATGAAACGGCAGGTCTTCTGGCTCCCGGATCGTCCGCAACGCCGCGCCTTCCCGTGTTGCCACAGTGGCTGTCGCCGTGACACCTGGCGACCCGCAACGTTCGTCCCCGGTTACAGCGGCGGGCCCGCTGCCGATTTGCACGGCATTCCCTTGACCGAATCGGCGCCGATTATAGCGAGCGCGCTAAACTTGCCCGCATGATCGAACTCATTATTGGCGGCGCCCGCTCGGGTAAAAGCGCTTATGCGGAAACGCGGGCGCTGGAATCGGGCCTGCGCGTTGTCTATGTCGCCACGGCGCACGCCCAAGTGGGCGATGCCGAAATGGAGCGGCGCATCGCCCATCATCGCGCCCGCCGGCCCGTCGCCTGGGGCAGCGTCGAGGCGCCGCTGGAACTGGCCGCCACCCTGCGCGCGCAGGCCGCCGCCGATACCTGCCTGCTGGTCGACTGCCTCACGTTATGGCTGTCCAACCTCTTTTTCGCTGGCGCCGCCGCGCGGCAGGCCGAGGCTGGCGTAGCCATCGCCTGCCCGCTGCTGGCGGCGGCGACACACGCCCTGTTCGATGCCCTGCCAACCTTGCCGGGCCGCGTCATCCTGGTCAGCAACGAAGTCGGCTGGGGCATCGTGCCCATGCACCCGGTCTCGCGGCTGTTCGCCGACGAACAAGGGCGGTTGAATCAGCGCGTGGCAGCGCTTTGCGGCCAGGTAACGCTGGTGGCGGCAGGCTTGCCCCTGACGCTCAAATAGAGGGGAACGGGTGGCGACCGTAATGTTCGCTTGCAATTGGTTACGTTCAGGAAATCCCCCGGGGCCGATTGGGGTCTATAAATGGGGTGTAGCCTCATCTCACAGGAGAAGCATATGAAATTCCTCAGCCGGATGTTGGTGGCTGCTGTTCTGGCAAGCACCCTTTCTGTTCCAGCATTGGCCGAGTACCGCGGTCACGGCCATCGTGGGCACTCCCCGCGGGTTGATATTGTCATCGGGCCCTACTGGGATCCTTGGCCCTATCCGTCGCACTACTACCCGCGGCGCCATTATTACCCCGGCGTGATCGTCGAACGCCCGCCGGTTGTCTATATCGAGCGGGCGCCGGCAGTTGCGTCTGTTGTTGCCCCCGTTGTTGCCCCTGTTGCCGCCCCTGTTGCGCCCCCCGTCGCAGCGCCTGGCCCGCAGAACTACTGGTATTACTGCGAGGCCAGCCGCAACTATTACCCCTACGTCAAGGAATGCGCGCGCGGCTGGCAAAAGGTGTTGCCGCAGCCGCCCGAGCAGCAATGATGCTGCCCGTCGCCAGTAGCCATTGGCGGCGGGGGAGCGATGTTTTTGCAGGAAATCGCTAAAGTTGTTTCTCAATGGGCCGTAACCGGGAAACGTGAGCGGGGTAATCCGCTCTGCAACGGGAGGCGGCAATGAACATCAATAGCGTCGGCAGTACCAGCAGCACCATCGGCGGCACCCTTCAGTCTGGCGGGTCCACCAGCGGTCGGGTCGACCGGGACGGGGATAACGACGGGGGTAAACAAACCCGCGGCGGTCGCTCTGGTGGCGGACAGGTACTCAATGCCGTGGCCCAGACCCTGAGTCAATTGGGCATCGGTTCGCTCAGCCCGGTTGCCGCACCGCCGGTTGCCGCGGCGCAAACCACGCGCGGCAATAATGATAGTGAAAGTGCCGCCACCAGCAACGGCCAAGGCGTCGGGCAGGCGCTGTATGGGTTCATGAACTCGCTTTTCCAGGCGATTGGACCCGCGGGGCAAGGCGGTTCCGCACAAGCTCCGGCTCGGCCACCATCGCCGCCGCCATCGGCTTTGGCGCCACCTTCAGCGCCACCGTCGACTCTGGCGGCGAGCGCCAGCAAGGGCTATGGCGATCTGGGGAGCCGGTTGCAAAATCTGGTGCAGTCCCTTTCCAGTGGCAGCGGCTCGGCGCCCACAGCCGCCACGGAGAAGCTCAATACGGCGTTCCAGAACCTGACGCAGGCGCTCAAGGCGAGAGATGGCGGCGGTGACAACGCGACCAGCGGGGCCGACCTCCAGTCCTTCCTGAAAACGCTGGTGCAGAATCTCCAGGGTACAAGCGGCAGCGCACTTGCCGGTGTCGGCAACGTAATTAACACCACGGCATGAGTCCCGCTCTCCGGATACCAATCCATCATGTCTAACATTACGTCAAACACCAGCGTGCCGCCGCCCGCGATGCCGGAACAACGGCCGCCCGTGCGCCCGACCGGCGGGAAACAACCCGTGGCGCCGCCTGTCGTCGCCAACCGTCCGCTGAAGAACATCCAGGTCGCCGAGGCGGCCCCGTCGGCAAAATCCGAACCGAGCGCCGCAGAATTGAAACGAATTACCGAAGAGTTGCAGCGCCGGGTCAATGTCGTCGCGCCCGAACTGGAATTTTCGGTCGACCGGAGCAGCGGGCGTTCGATCATCAAGATCACCGATCCATCGACCAAAGAAGTCATTCGACAGATTCCTTCGGAAGAAGCCCTGCGTATCGGCAAGGCGATGGAGCAGTTCCAGCAGGGGTTGTTGCTCAACCGCAAGGCCTGATCGGCAACGGGGCGAGCGGCGGCAAGACAAGCAGCGGCGGAGTGAGCGGTTCCATCTGCGCTAGGCTGGCAGCAGCCGGGCGATGACGTTCGGATCGAGCGCGGCCTCGACGGCGTCGGCCAGGCGGTCGATGTCGGCTTCGCGGCGAGCGGCGAAATCGACGGGGGCGATGTCTGTTGCTCCCGCCCAGGCCAGCAGCGCCGAAAGCGCCGCGGGTTGATCGAAGAGGCCGTGGCAATAGGTACCGAGAATCTGCCCGTCCGCCGAAATGGCGCCCTCGGCGCGGGGCGCTTCACCGCCCGTGTCCAGCCACGCTGCCGGTCGCGCCAGAGCCGCGCCGCGCGTAACGCCCATGTGAATTTCGTAGCCGGCCAGCGCCGGATCACCGTCCAGGGCCAGGCGCCCCGTCACGTTTTGCAACTGTTTTTCGTTTTCCAGCGTGGTTTCGCAGTCGAGCAAACCCAGGCCGGCGACGCTGCCCGGACGACCTTCGACGCCGGAGGGGTCGTGTAATTCGCGCCCCAGCATCTGATAGCCGCCGCAGAGGCCGATCAACTTGCCGCCATAGCGCAAGTGACGATTCAGGTAGGATTCCCAGCCACCACCGCCACCGCCGCTACCACCCTTGTTCTGCTGGCGTAGCCAGGCAAGGTCGGCAGCCACGCTTTTCGACCCCGGCAGCACGACAAGATCGGCGGGCGGCGGCAACTGATTCGGGCCGACCCAGCGGAAATCGACTTCGGGATGCAGCCGCAACGGATCGAGATCGTTATGGTTCGAAATGCGCGGGAACACTGGCGCTATAACACGCAAATGTGTGTGCGGCTCGGCTTCGGCGGCACGCTCCATGTGATGGTCGAGCGCGTCCTCGGCATCAAGAAAGAGACCGTGGAGATAGGGCAGCACACCGAGTACTGGCTTGCCGGTATGCGCCGCCAGCCAGTCAAGGCCGGGTTCAAGCAGCGCGATGTCGCCGCGAAAGCGATTGATGACCAAGCCCTGCACCCGCGCCCGCTCGGTGGGGGAGAGCAGGTCGAGCGTACCGGCAAGATGGGCGAGCACGCCGCCACGATCAATGTCGCCCACGATGATTACCGGGATGTCGACGGCCTCGGCGAAGCCCATGTTGGCGATATCCCGATCCCGCAAATTCACCTCGGCCGGGCTGCCGGCGCCCTCGACGATCACGCAGTCGAACTCGGCCGTCAGCCGCGCCCACGATTCGAGTACCGCCGCCATCGCCGTGGTTTTGTAGTCGTGGTAGGCCCGGGCGCTCATGTTGCCGCTCGTGTTGCCCCTCATGCAACCACTCGGATCGGCGATGGCGCGGCCGTGGATGATGACTTGGGCCCGCTTGTCGCTGTTGGGCTTCAGCAGCACGGGGTTGAAGTCGATGCGCGGTGCGATGCGGGCGGCCCGCGCCTGTAATGCCTGGGCGCGGCCGATTTCGCCGCCGTCAGCCGTCACCGCCGAGTTGAGCGCCATGTTCTGCGGCTTGAATGGCGCAACCCGCACGCCCCGGCGGGCGAGGATGCGACACAGCGCCGCAACCAGCGTGGTCTTGCCGGCATCCGATGTGCACCCCTGCACCATGAGCGCGCGCGCCGTCACCACATCGTCACCCCGCCGCCACAACGCGGCCACCCGTAGAATCCCTGTCTTTCCATCGGCCGATTATCCCATGCTCACCCTTCCCCCCCCGCTTCTGGCCATCGCCGCGCTTACCGGCGTGCTGCTTGACCGGTTGGCGGGCGAACCGGCGCGCCTGCACCCCCTGGTCGGCTTCGGCAAGCTGGCGGAGGCCGCGGAGCGATGGCTGCGGCGCGGTGCGCCGGGCCAAACGGTCGACAACCGGCTGCGCGGCCTGGCGGCCTGGCTGCTGATCGTGCTGCCCTTCGTCGTCGTGGCTGGCTGGCTTTGTTCGGTTAGCGCGCTGATCAACGCCCTGCTGCTGTGGCTCGCTCTCGGCGGCACCAGCCTGGGCGAACACGGGCTGGCCGTGGCCACGCCCTTGGCGGCAGGCGATCTTGTCGCGGCGCGCGAACGGGTCGGCGCCATCGTCTCGCGCGATACAGCAGGCCTCGACGAGGAAGGCGTGGCGAAAGCCGCCGTCGAGTCGGTGCTTGAAAACGGCAACGACGCCGTGTTCGGCGCCCTCTTCTGGTTCTTCGTCGCCGGCGGCGCCGGCGCGGTGCTTTATCGCCTTGCCAACACACTGGATGCCATGTGGGGTTACAAGGACGCGCGCCGCCTGCATTTTGGCTGGGCCGCGGCGCGAATCGACGACATCCTCAACCTCCTGCCGGCAAGGCTGACCGCACTGACCTACGCCTTGGTTGTCCGCGACGGACCGGGCAGCACCCGCCTCGCGCTGTCTTGCTGGCGCGCCCAGGCCGGCGCCTGGAGCAGCCCCAACGCCGGGCCAGTGATGGCGGCGGGCGCAGGCGCGCTGGGCCTGCGGCTGGGCG
>JAIFMO010000022.1 GCA_020048435.1 Sulfuritalea sp. | reverse complement strand
GACATGTAAACAGTGCTGACGTGACCGCCGACTTTCCGTTCAGCTTCAAGGTGTTCGCCGACCACCCCGAATCAGCCCAACCACGAGACCTTCGATCGTCAGGGGGCCATTGACCACGATGGGCGCGTAATCGGGATTCTCCGCAATCAGCTCGACCCGGCTGCCCCGGCGCTGGAGACGTTTCACCGTCACCTCGTCTTCCAGGCGGGCGACGATCTGGCCGCTACGTGCCTCCGCAGTGCGGTGGACGGCCAGCAGATCGCCATCGAAGATGCCAACGCCGCTCATGCTGTTGCCCCGCACCTGCAGCAGATAGTCCGCCCGGGGCGAGAACAGCTCGGGCGCAAGCGGCAGCGTGCCGCGCTGATTCTCCACCGCCAGCAACGGGCTGCCGGCCGCCACCGCGCCGATAACGGGCAGCCCTGGCGGTGCCGACCGGGCGGGTCTGGAGCGGCTGCTGCGCGGCGACGTGCTGTCTTCACCTACGCAAGTTATCGGCCAGAAAAGTCCGGGTTGTGCGGTTGTTGTTGTAAAGCTGGGTAAAGTTGCGTTAAGCGGATGGTGCTATAAAAGCCCATTAGAATCAGCCGGCCGATCCTGTTTCGGCGCACGCCAACGGAGCAACCATGCCCTTACGCTCGTCACGACAATGGATTTCCGGCCTCACGGGGCTGGTCGTTGTCGTGTGGACGCTGGTCCTGGGGGGCTCGCTGCTGTGGAATCTGCGCCATGCCGAGCTGCAGGCGATGGACCTGGCCTATACCGAAGCCCGCACCCATCTGAACCGGGACATTACTTTCCGCCGCTGGGCCACCGAACATGGCGGCGTGTACGTGCCGATCACGGCAAAGCAGCAATCGGTGCCCTGGCTGGCCCATGTGCCGGGGCGCGACGTGACGACCACCGATGGCCAGCGCCTGACCCTGCTGAACCCCGCGACAATGCTGCGGCAGATCATGGATCGCTACGCCAATGACTACGGCGTGCGCGGACGCATTACCGGGCTGAAGGTGCTTAATCCTGCCAATGCGCCCGACGCCTGGGAAAAGCAGCAGCTTGAAGCCTTCACCCGCGGCGAAAAGAAAGACGTCTGGGCGGTGGCCGAACTGGATGGCCAGCCGCACCTGCGCTACCTGCGCGCCATGTTCATGGAGCCGGGCTGCGACAAGTGCCACGCTATCCTTGGTTACAAGACGGGCGACATGCGCGGCGCCACCGGCATCAACCTGCCGCTGGCGTCGTATTACCGGCAGATCGAAAGCGCCCGCCGCAACCTGGGCCTGACCCACGGCGCCATCTGGCTGCTGGGCCTGGCCGGCATTGGCGTGTCGGCGAGGGCCGGGCGGCGGCGCGAACGGCAGAACCAGCACGAGACGGATGAGCGCATTCGGGCGGAAAAACGTTACCGCACACTGTTCGAGCAATCCCGCGACGGCTTAATCACCGTTGATCCGCGGACGGCCCGCTTTGTCGAATTCAACACCGTGGCGCATGCGCAGCTGGGTTACAGCCGCGAAGAATTTGCGCTCATGGGCCTCACGGACATCGAAGAAATCGAGTCGCCGGCGGAGACCGACCGCCATATCGAGATCATCCGCGAGCGTGGTTGGGACAACTTCGAAACCCGCCATCGGCACAAAGATGGTTCGATCCGCGAAGTGCAGGTGATCGTGCAGTTGCTGGTGATCGACGAGCAGCCGATGCTGCATTGCTGCTTCCGCGACATCACCGACCGCAAGCTGACAGAACAGTCGCTCCATCTCTACGCCAACATCTTCCGCCACAGCGGCGAGGCGATCATGGTGACCGACCACGACAACCGCATCGTCGCCGCCAACCCGGCCTTCACCCGGCTGACCGGCTATGCGCTGGACGACATCCGCGGCGAAAATCCCCACATCCTCGCTTCGGGCCGCACGCTGCCGGAGACCTACCAGTCGATGTGGGCCGGCCTCAATGAAAGCGGCTTCTGGCAGGGCGAACTGTGGGACCGGCGCCAGGATGGCGGCCTCTACCCGAAGTGGGCGGCGATTTCCGCCATCCACAACGACCAGGGCGCCGTGACGCACTACATCGCCAGTTTCACCGACATCAGCGAACGCAAGGCGGCCGAAGATCGCATCGACTACCTCGCTCACCACGACGCGCTGACCGGGCTGATCAACCGCTACAACCTGGAAAACCGCCTCGATCAAGCGCTCGTCACCTCCAGCCGCGAGGGCGAGCAGGCGGCGGTGATGTTCATCGACCTCGACCGTTTCAAGGTGATCAACGACACCCTCGGCCATCACATCGGCGACCTGCTGCTGATTGAAGTGGCCCGCCGGCTCGGCGCCGCCGTGCGCGAAAGCGACATCGTGGCGCGTCTGGGTGGCGACGAGTTCGTGGTGGTGTTGGCCGGCATCGCGGCGGCCGTCGATGCCGCACCAGTGGCGGAAAAGATCTTGCGCAGCCTCGGCGAGCCTTACACCATCGAGCGCAACACACTGCATTCGAGTCCGAGCATCGGCATCAGCATTTTCCCCAACGATGGCGAGGATAGCGACAGCCTGATGAAAGCGGCCGACACCGCCATGTACCACGCCAAGGAACAGGGGCGCAACAACGCCCAGTTCTTTACCGCCGACATGAATGCCACTGCCAGCGAGCGGCTGGCGCTGGAGCGCGAATTGCGTGTGGCGCTGCGCGAAGGGCAGTTGGAACTGCATTACCAGCCGCAGGTGTGCACCGAGGATGGCAAGATCTGCGGCGTCGAGGCGCTGGCGCGCTGGCGCCACCCCGTGCGCGGCCTTATCCCGCCGCTCAAGTTCATCCCCATTGCCGAAGAATCGGGCCAGATCGAGGCGCTGGGCCTGTGGGTGCTGGACGAAGCCTGCCGACAGGTGGCCGCCTGGCGGGCGGAAGGCATCGACGGCATGCGTATGGCGGTGAACCTGTCGGCCCACCAGTTACGTTCGCCCGACCTGGTCGACTCCGTGCGCGCCGTGCTGCTGCGTCATGGGTTGAAGAATGGCGATCTCGAACTGGAAGTCACCGAATCCGCCGCGATGGCCGACCCGGATCGTGCCATTTGCCAATTGCAGGCGCTGCGCGACCTGGGCATCCATCTGGCCATTGACGATTTCGGCACCGGCTATTCGTCGCTGGCCTATCTCAAGCTGCTGCCGATCCAGACGCTCAAGCTCGACCGCGCCTTCGTCCGCGACATCGAGACCGACGACAACGACGCCGCCATCAGCGCCGCCACCCTGGCGCTGGCCCACATTCTCGGCCTCAAGGTAGTGGCGGAAGGGGTCGAGACGGAAGCGCAGCAGTCCTTCCTCAAGCTGCACAAGTGCGATTTCCTCCAGGGCTACCTGTTCGGCAAACCCGAACCGGCCGCCGTGTGGGGCGCCCGCTGGAAAGCTGCACCGGAAACACTCAAGGCGGTGGCGACGCCGTAATCCCGACCCTTCCTGCCGTACCGCTAGCGCCGACTTTTTGGGCGACGCCCGCCGGCGGCAAAACCGGCTAAATCTTGATGATGGTGTTGCTGTAGCGCGCCACTATCGCGTCGTGCGTAATCAGCCGCATGGGCTCGACAAGTGCCTGTGCGACCAAGATGCGGTCGAAAGGATCAGCATGATGCGCCGGTAGGTCTTCGACCGCCGTCGCATGCTCGGGCTCGACAGGCAGGAAGCCGTACCCGGAATCACGGAAGTAGCGCAATGCATCTTGACTGGATACAGGCATGTCGCCCCGCCCCAAGCTGTGCTTGATCGCGATCTCCCATACCGTTGCGGCGCTGATCCACACCGACGATTTCGATGACTCGATCAGTTCGAGCGCCATCTTCGGCAGCTTGGGGCTATCCGTGATCGCCCACAGGGCGACGTGCGTATCAAGCAGGAGGTTCAAGACTGCCCACCGAAAAACATGCGTGCCACTGCTTCGTTGTGCGCGTCGATACTGTCCGGCACTATGAACTTGCCTTTGGCGATGCCAATGCGCTTGCCCGCCGATACGCTATCCACGGGCACGAGCTTGGCGGCGGGACGGCCGTTGCGGGCAATGATGATCTCGCGTTCCCGCCCCTGCTCAATAGATTCTACGAGGCGAGACAGCGACGACTTCGCTTGTAGCATGTTGACGGATTGCATAAGCATTTCTCCCCAGTTGGTGCTTAGCCTAGTCTAGCTAGTTACGCACATCAAGCGCAAGTGTGTAAATTGACTCTACGGCAGGTCTCAAAGTGCATCGGTCCCTCAGATGGTGGCATTGTGGAAACAGGCTAAGGCGGCTCCTGGCCGAACCTTTCCGTTTCGGATACCCAAAAATTCAGCGGCTGACGGCGACGGCGAGTTGCAGTTCGCTCAGTGTGGCCAGCACGCTATCGCGCGCCCCCAGCAGTTCGGGAACTAAGGCGCTCGCGGCGTCGATACGGCCGTCGCGCCAGTGGCGGTCGATGTCGGCGGCGATTTCATGGACGCGCCGGTGGGGCACCTCGATGCGGGCGAAGGCCGCAATCCCGCCGTAGTGCTTGCGGCCACGACCGTAGTACCAGCGGCCGAAGCCACAATGCTGGATGTCATCGATGAACTGGTGCGGCACCGGCTGTCCCGCGCTGGCGGCATAGACCAGTTGCGCCACCCAGTTGCGATGCTCGACCTCGGCGATCAACATGGGGTAGTCGGCGGCTTCCCAGTAGAGATGGCTGATGGCCTGCCAAGTCGGATCGGGACGCCAGTCGCGTACCCAGTCGGGGAACTGGCTGGCCGGCATCGGCCTGGCGATGCCATAGCCCTGGGCCTGGTCGCAATTGAGCTGCATCAGCAGGCGGCCGTGTTCGGCGGTTTCGACGCCTTCGGCGATAGTCTGCCGCTGGAAGGCGCTGGCCAGGCCAAGCACGCCCTGAACGATCACCAGATTGTTGAAGTCGCTCAATATCTCGCGGACGAAACTCTGGTCGATCTTGATGGTCGCGGCTGGCAGGCGCTTCAGATAGGTGAGCGACGAATAGCCGGTGCCGAAGTCGTCGAGAGCGAAGGCGACGCCCATCTCGCGGCATTCCTCGATCACGCGCGAAACCTTGGCGACATCTTCAAGCGCGGTGGTTTCCAGCACTTCCAGTTCCAGCTGGCTGGCGACGGTGGGATGCAGGAACAGCGCGGCCTTGAGCTTGTGCATGAATTCGGCGCACTGCAACTGGCGGCCGGCAACGTTGACGCTGACAGCGATTTTCAGCCCGGCGGCGCGCCACTGTTCCATCTGCACCAGCGCCGCCTCGATCACCCAGTCGCCGATTTCCTTGATCAGGTCGTCGTCCTCGACCAAGGGCAGAAAATCGATGGGCGGCAGCAGACCGCGCTCGGGGTGGTTCCAGCGGATCAGCGCCTCGGCGCCAACCACCTTGCCCTGCCGCATATCCACCTTGGGCTGGTAATAAAGGAGGAACTCGTGACTTTCCAGTGCCCGGCGGATGCGCCCGATGCGGTCGTGGCGGCTGCGGGTGTGACGATCTTCTTCCGCGTCGAACAGGTGATGGCGGTTCTTGCCGGCTACCTTGGCCCGGTACATTGCCTGGTCGGCATGACGCAGGAGGTTGTCGGGGTCGCTGTCGTCGAGGGGAAACAGCGTCACGCCGATGCTGGCTGAGAGCATCACCGGTTCCGGCGCCACCTGCAGCGGCAGCGCGATGGTGTTGAGCAGGCGCAGCATGGCCTGGTTGCATTCGTCGAGGCTTTCGAGGTCGAGCAGCAACAGCACGAATTCGTCGCCGCCCAGCCGCGCTACCGTGTCGCCGCCGCGCAGGCCTTCACGGAAGCGGTTGGCCATTTCCACCAGCAACTGGTCGCCGACGTCATGGCCCCAGGTGTCGTTCACCGGCTTGAAACCGTCGAGGTCGAGATAGCAAATGGCCATCAGCGTCCTGGTGCGCAGCGTCTGCGAAATGCCCTGGATCAGGCGGTCGGCCAGCAACACGCGGTTGGGTAGTTCGGTGAGAGCGTCGTAATACGCCATCTGCGTCAGTTGCTTTTCCTGCGCCTTGATGCGGCGGATGTCGGCAAAGACGGCGACGTAATTGGTGAGCGTGCCATGTTCGTCGCGCACGGCCGAGACCGACAGAAGTTCCGGATAGATTTCGCCGAA
Source organism: Sulfuritalea sp. (assembly GCA_020048435.1). Classification (GTDB taxonomy): domain Bacteria; phylum Pseudomonadota; class Gammaproteobacteria; order Burkholderiales; family Rhodocyclaceae; genus Sulfurisoma. Next base: position 16,933 of record JAIFMO010000022.1, on the reverse strand, counting down.
CTTGTTGCGATTCCAGATTTCGCCGCGCCAGTTGCCGGTTTCGTTGATGCTCTGCCACATGGCGGCATAGAAATCGCTGTCGTGCCGGCCCGACTTGAGCACGCGCGGGTTGCGGCCGATGACTTCGCTGCGTTCCCAGCCGGTGATGCGGGTGAAGGATGGATTGATGTCGAGAATGTTGCCTTTGGCGTCGGTCAGGGTGATACCGTCGTGGGCGCTGCGAAATGCCGTCGCATGCAATTTGAGCTGCTTTTCCGCCATTAGTTGCGCCGTATAGCGGGCGGTGAGTTCGCTGTGGGCCTTGGCCAGTGAACGACGGGTGCGGTCGAGCCGGGCAAAAGTCCAGGCCAGATAGGCGGTGAGCAGCACGGCCAAGGCGTAGAGCGCCATGCGGTGATGGCCGGCAAGACGCTCGGCGCGCTCATGTCCGGCGGCGTAAAAATGACTGAGACTTTCCACGTGGCTGTCGCTGCGCAAACTGAAGATCTTCTGGGTCAGGCGATCAAGCTCACCCAGGTTGAGGGCGATAACATCGCCGTGCAGCAGCAGATTGTCGATTGCCTGCCGCTGCACGGCCGACAGGGGAGCGGCGTTCATGCGCACGCGGGCGACAGCGATGCTGGCGCGGCCGTCGTCGCTGGGCGTGCGGGAAAAAGCCAGCACGTTGCGGGCATAGTGGCCCACCGGATTGCGCACGCTGGGGGGGGCATCGCGATTGGCCGCGCCATCGAGAAAGTCGGCCACGGCTACGGGAAAATAGGCCATCGAGTTGCGCAGCACGGCGTTGTTGCGCTTGAAGAGGTCGATGCTGTCGGCCTTGGCGGCCAGCGTCGCCTGCAACACGCGCGCCGCGCTTTGCACCAGTCCGCGGTCGGCCTCGCTCAGAAAGGCAGGGGGGTCGAGGGTGCGGACGCCGGTGGCCAGGGCCCTGCCGGTATAGGCGGTGAGGGCGTCGTAATTGCGGCTGAATTCGAGCCGGTTGGCCAGCAGTTCGGCGTCGATTTTGGCATCCAGTTCGCGCAGTTCGCGCAGAAGCTGCGTGTAATCGAAATGCGGCGCGGGCTTAACAGCCTCGGCTTGCAGGAACAGCCAGGTCAATGCCGCGAGGAACAAGGCGAGTACCGCGCCGATGCCCAGCAGCCAGCGCCGTGGCAGCAGATCGATATCCGTCACGTCGCTTGTCACGCCAGTGTCGCTCATTGCAGCGGCTTTCCCTGCCATTCGCCAGTCAGAGTGCGCAGAAAGGCGGCGATGGCGGCGACGTCGTCGCCGGCAAGCTCGCGGCCAAGCTGATAGCGACCCATGACGATGACCGCTTCTTCCAGCGACAGCGCCGAGCCGTCGTGAAAATAGGGCGCCGTTACCGCCACATTGCGCAGGCCGGGCACCTTGAAGACGTGGCGGTCTTCCGCGCGGCCGGTAACGTTGAAGCGGCCCAAATCTTCCTTTTTCGGCGGTCGGTCCTTGAAAAAATCACCGATTACGCCAAAGCGCTGGTACATGTTGCCGCCGATAAGGACGCCCTGATGGCAACTGGCGCAACCGTAATCGAGGAAACGGCGGTAGCCGAGACGCTCCCGTTCGTTCAGCGCCGCATTGTCGCCGCGCAGATAACGGTCGAAGCGGCTGTTCGGTGTCTGCAAGGTGCGCTCGTAACTGGCAATGGCGTCGACAATGGCGGCACCGCTGATGCCTTCCGGGTAGAGTTCGTGGAAGGCATTGCGATAACCGCTGTCCTGCTGCAACTTGCCGATGACCTCGGCCCAGTTTGAACCCATTTCGATGGGGTTATGCACCGGTCCCGCGGCCTGCTCTTCGAGGCTGGCCGCGCGCCCATCCCAAAACTGCACGAAATTCAGGCCGGCGTTGAAGACCGTGGGCGTATTGACCGTGCCAGCCTTCCTGCCGATGCCGACGGCTGTCGGCAGGCGGTCAGCCCCGCCACGGCTGAAGTCGTGGCAACTGGCGCAGGCAATCGAGTCGTCGCGCGATAGCCGCCGCTCGAAAAACAGGCGGCGGCCAAGCTCGACCTTCGCCGCCACCGGCGCCGCCACCGCTGGCAGCGGCAGCAAGGCATCGCGGCCATAAACCAGCCCGGCGGGGGCCGCGCCCAGCAGGACCAACAACACAGCAACCGACGGTAAGACGGGCCGTTTCATCGTTTGATTATAGGCGGATAGTAATAGGCGTACAGAACGGTTCTTCAGACCAATACGCCCCAATCCATGGGTCGAATTGCCGTACCGCTAGCGCCGACTTATTGCGGCGTGCCGGTGCACGCTGTTACCCGTTGTTAACAATGGCGGCCGCTATAATGAGCATTCCGCATTTTCCGGACGGCCGCAATGTCCGCAATATCGATAATGTCCTCAATTTCCCCCATGTCTTTCGATCCCAAATCCCATCTTGCCGACTTGCTGCGCACGGCGCTGGCAAGCGTTGCGCCCGGCCAGCAGATCGCCGACATCGTCATCGAGCGGCCACGCGACCCGTCGCACGGCGATTTCGCCAGCAACCTGGCGATGCAGCTCGCCCGCGAACTGAAGGCCAATCCGCGTCAGATCGCCGAGCGCCTTGTTCACGAACTGCCGGTGTCCGGCTGGGTGGATAAGGCCGAAGTCGCCGGCGCTGGTTTCATCAATTTCCGTCTCGCCGCCGCCGCCAAGACGCAGGTGGTGAAGGAGGTGCTGGTTCGCGGGCCCGACTACGGCAAGCGGCTTGCCGCTTCGCCCGCCGACAAGCGCCCCAAGATGCAGGTCGAGTTCGTTTCGGCCAACCCGACCGGGCCGATGCACGTCGGCCACGGCCGCGGCGCGGCCTTTGGCGCCAGCCTCGCCTGCCTGCTGACTTACGCCGGCAACGACGTCTGCCGTGAGTATTACGTCAATGACGCCGGTCGCCAGATGGACATCCTGGCGGTGTCGACCTGGCTGCGCTATCTCGACCTGCATGGCGAAAAAGTACCCTTTCCGCCCAACTGCTACCAGGGCGATTACGTCAAGGACATGGCCGAACAGATCCGCGGCGCTCACGGCGAGCGTTACGTGCATCCCGCCGCCGCCGTGCTGGCCTGCGTGCCGCCGCTGAATGGCGACGATGGCGATGCCGACGCGCACCTCGACGGCCTCATCGCCGCCGCCAAGGATCTGCTGGGCGAGGAATGGCATTACATCCACCAGCACGCGCTGTCAGAGCAACTGGCCGACGGCCGCGAGGATCTCGAAGAATACGGCGTTCATTTCGACTGCTGGTTCTCCGAGCGCAGCCTGTTCGATACCGGCATGGTGGACAAGGCGGTGGCCGAGCTGGAAAAGCGCGGCCACATCTATGTGCAGAACGGCGCCAAGTGGTTCCGCTCGACCGATTTCGGCGACGAGAAAGACCGCGTCGTCCAGCGCGACAACGGCCTTTACACCTATTTCGCCTCCGACATCGCCTACCACGCCAACAAGTTCGAGCGCGGTTTCGAGAAGGTGATCGACGTCTGGGGCGCTGACCACCACGGCTACATCGCCCGCGTCAAGGGGGCGCTGAAGGCGCTCGGGCACGATCCCGACCGCCTCGTCGTGGTGCTGGTGCAGTTCGTCAGCCTCTTCCGTAACGGTGCCAAGGCGTCCATGTCCACCCGCTCCGGCGAATATGTCACCCTGCGCGAACTGCGCGACGAGGTCGGCAACGACGCCTGTCGCTTCTTCTACCTGCTGCGCAAGCAGGATCAGTCGCTCGATTTCGACCTCGATCTGGCCAAGTCGCAGTCCAACGACAATCCGGTCTATTACGTCCAGTACGCCCACGCCCGTGTCTGCTCGGTCTTGCAGCAGTGGGATGGCGAGGTGAAATCGCTCGTCGATACCAACCTCGCGCCGCTGGCGAGCGAACGCGAACTGGCGTTGTGCGCCCGCTTGCGCGAGTTTCCGGACATGATCGAAGCCGCCGCGCGCGACTACGCGCCGCACAGCTTGGCCTTCTACCTGCGCGACCTCGCCGCCGACTTTCATGCCTGGTACAACGCCGAGCGCGTGCTGGTCGATGATGCCGCTGTCAAAAATGCCCGCCTCGCCCTCGCCGTGGCCGTCCGCCGTGTCATTGCCAACGGCTTGCACATTCTGGGCGTCACCGCGCCGGAGCACATGTAATGAACAACACGCAACGCGGCGGCATGATCATCGGGATATTCATCGGCCTGGTTGTGGGCCTGCTGATCGCTTTTGGCGTGGTCTGGTTCCTCAACAAGACGCCTTTGCCCTTCAAGGACAACAAGGGCGTCAGGGACACGAGCTCCGAACGCCGCGACGAAGCCGCTGCCGGCGAGCTTGCCAAGGCGCCGCAGACCCTGCCCGGCAAGCCCGGCGACAAGGTGACGGACAAACCGCGCTTCGAGTTTTACAAGATTCTTCCCGGCGATCAGCAGGCCACACCGCGGGGTGCGGCGCCCGTGCCGCCGGCCGCCACCGACAAGGTATCCGACAAGACAGCTTCGCCGGCGCCGGTTGCCGAATTGCTTTATTTGCAGGTCGGCGCCTTCCAGAAAGAAAAGGATGCCGACAATCTCAAGGCCAAGCTGAGCTTGCTCGGCCTTGAAGTGGGTGTACAGGAAGTGAGCGTGCCGGACAAGGGCGCCATGCATCGCGTGCGCGCCGGCCCCTTCGGTAGTCTTGAGGAAATGAATCGCGTGCGCACCCAGCTGTCAACCAGCGGTGTCCAAGCCACGTTGGTCAAGATCAAACCCCAATAAGGAGTTCACGAATGTCCCGTTTCAAGACGCTTGCTTTGCTGGCGCTCGCCCTCTGTTCGCTAACCGCCGGCGCCGCCAAGCTGGAAGAGGGTTTCGATTTCCAGAACATCTCACCTCCGCAGCCGACCGATGCCCGCGGCAAGGTCGAGGTCACCGAGTTCTTTTCCTACGGCTGTTCGCATTGCGCCCATTTCGAACCCGTGCTGGCTTCCTGGGCCAAGCGTCTGCCCAAGGATGTCGCACTGCGCCGCGTGCCGGTTGCGTTCAACGATAGTTGGCTGCCGTTCTCCAATCTCTATTACACGCTCGAAGCCATCGGCGAGATCGACCGCCTCCATGCCGCCATATTCGAGGCCATCCACGAGCAGGGCCTCAACCTCGCCAAACCGAAAACGCTTGAAGACTGGCTGGTCAAGAAGGGCGTCAACATGGGCAAATTCAGTGATGCCGCGCGATCCTTCGCGGTGCAGACCAAGGTGAGCCGCGCCCAGCAGATCACCACCGCGCATGTGGTCAAGGGCGTACCGTCGATGGTCGTCGATGGTCGTTTCCGCCCGGCCGAGCCCTTCGCCGGCAGCCACAACGATCTGCTCAATGTCGTCGATGCGCTGATCGTAAAAGCGCGCACCAAGTAATTCTTGGCCGGCGAGCGCGTCTTTATCACGGGCGCCTCGTCGGGCATCGGCGCGGCGCTGGCCCGTCGCTATGCCGAGCGCGGCGCCACGCTGGGGCTGACAGCGCGGCGCGGCGATTTACTCCACGCCCTGGCGCGGGCGCTGCCGGGCAACCACCATGTTTACACTGTCGATGTCGCCGATGCGGGCGCGATGGCGGCTGCGGGCGCGGATTTCATTGCCCGCGCCGGCCTGCCGGACATCGTCGTCGCCAATGCCGGCATCTCGGTCGGCACGCTGACCGGCGAGCGGGAAGACCTCGCGGCTTTCCGTCGCGTGTTTGAAACCAACGTCCTCGGCATGGTGCATACCTTCCACCCCTTCATCGAACCGCTGCGGCAGGCGCGGCGCGGCAGGCTGGTCGGCATTGCCTCAGTGGCCGGCATCCGTGGCCTGCCGGGCGCGGGCGCCTACTCGGCATCGAAGGCCGCCACCATTGCCTACCTCGAAAGCCTGCGCGTCGAACTGCATGGCAGCGGCGTGCGCGTGGTGACATTGGCGCCCGGTTACATCGCAACGCCGATGACTGCGGCCAACCCGTATCCCATGCCCTTCCTGCTGCCGGTCGAGGCAGCCGCGCGCCGCTTCGTTGCCGCCATCGACGCCGGCGGCAGTTACACGGTGATTCCGTGGCAGATGGGCATCGTCGCCAAGCTGCTGCGCCTGTTGCCCAACCCCGTGTTCGACGCCCTGTTCGCCCACGCCGGCCGCAAGCCACGAGAAACAACGTGAATTCCGGCGGGCTGATTCAAAAAGCAGGCTGGACTGTTCAGCGTGGTCCCGCCATAAACATAATCGCGTCAGCGGCCGGCAACGGGCGGCTGAAGAAATAGCCCTGGATGGTCTGCACGCCGAGGCTGACGAGCAGTTCGCGCTGCGCCGCCGTTTCGACGCCCTCGGCCACCACTTCGAGCTTGAGGCTGGTGCCGAGCGCCAGAATGGTGCGGACGATGGCGAGGTCGTCGTCATTGCCGGGCAGGCCGTCGATGAAGGACTTGTCTATCTTCAGGCAGTTGATCGGCAGGTGGCGGATGTGCGCCAATGACGAATAGCCGGTGCCGAAATCGTCGACTGACAGGGTGAATCCGAGCGCCCGCAACGCATCCAGCACCAGGCGCGCATCCTCGCGCCGCTCCATCGCCCCTTCGGTGATTTCCAGTTCAAGGCGCTGCACCGGCGCGCCGGTTTCGGCGAGAATGCGCCGCACTTTTCCCGCGAAACCGGGCGATAGCTGCACCGGGGCGACATTGACGGAAACACGCACACCCTCCGGCAGCGTTTTGTCCCACGCCACTACCTGACGGCAAGCGGCGCGCAGCACCCAGTCGCCGATGTCGGCCAGCAGACCCAGTTCATCGGCGAGTGGCAGGAATTCGACCGGGGCGAGCAAGCCGCGTTCCGGGTGGCGCCAGCGGACCAGCGCCTCAAAGCCAAGCAGGTGGCCGTCGCTGGCGGCGCACTGTGGCTGGTAATAGAGCAGCAGTTCGTCGGCGGCAATAGCGCGGCGAATCTGCCAACCCATCTCGAAACGGCGTTCGGCATCTTCGGTGAGCTGGTGGGTGAAGAACTCGAAGCGGTTACGCCCGAGTTGCTTGGCGCGATACATCGCGGAGTCAGCCGCCTGAATCAGGCGTGCCGGCGTGTCGCCGTCTTCGGGATAGAGGCACAGCCCCATCGACGCCGCCGGTACGAGCTCATGGCCTTCAAGGGTGAGCGGCTGCGACAGGGTGCGCAACACCCGTTCGGCCCATTCGGCCAGTTGCTGCGGGTTACCTGCCTGTTCCAGCACGATGACGAACTCGTCGCCGCCCCAGCGCGCCAGCGTGTCCTCGCGTCGTACTACCGTGGCGAGTCGTTTTGCCACCTGCGTCAGAAAGACATCGCCAGCACTGTGGCCCAAAGTGTCGTTGATGTTCTTGAAGTGGTCGAAGTCGATGAACACGAGCGCCAGCCGACCGTGGTTGTTCGCCGCCTGCAACACGGCGTGCTGCAGGCGGTCGCTGAGCAGTGCCCGGTTGGGCAAGGCGGTGAGGGGATCGTGGCTGGCAAGATATTGCAGCTTTTCCTCGGCTTGTTTGATCTGGGTGATGTCGGTAAACACGGCGACGTAATTGCGCAGTTCGCCCTTCTCGTCGCGCACCGACGTTACCGAGCCCCATTGCAGAAAGACTTCGCCATTCTTGCGCCGGTTCCAGATCTCGCCGCGCCAGAATCCGGTTTCCATGGTTTGTAGCCACATGTTGCGGTAAAACTCGGGCGGGTGGCGGCCTGACTTGAGAATGCTGGCCTTCTGGCCCATCACCTCATCCTGGGCATAACCGGTAATCTCGCAGAAGGCGCGATTGACGGCGGTAATGGCGCCCGCGGCGTCGAGCATCATGATCGACTCGGCGGCGTTCGCGAACACCGTATCGGACTGGCGCAGTTTGTCGTCGGTCAGCCGGCGCTCGGTAATGTCGCGAAACACCAGCACCATGCCCTCGACCTGGCCATCGGCAAGAATCGGCGTGCCGATGTACTCGACCGGGAAATGCGTGCCGTCCCGGCGCACGAAATAGTCGTCGCTGCTCTGGGCCACCCGGCGCTCGTGCAGACCACGATAGATTGGGCACTCCTTCTGGGGAAAAGGCGTGTGGTTGGGCCGAGTCGCATGGAACAACGCATGGGACTCCCGTCCCACCATTTCCGCTTGGGCGAAGCCAAGCAGTTCGGCCCCCTTGGCATTGACAAAGCTGACGTTGCCCGCGCGATCAAGGCCGACGACGCCCTCGCCTGCCGATTCGAGAATTGCCACGTTGCGCTTCTGGATTTCGTCGATGGTTTGCTGGTATTCCTGCCGTTCGGAGACATTGCGAGAGTTGATTACCAACTCGCCCACCCGCCCTTTCTCGTCCAGGGTGACCCGCTTGACGGTCGATTCGATCCAGAGCAGCCGTCCTTCCGGATCGAGATAGCGATACAACACCGTGTCGGGCATATTTTCCCGCACCACGCGCGCGAGGCTGGCGGCAACGGCGGCCCGATCCTCCGGGTGGCACAGGTCGGGTAGGAGGCGCCCCGCCAGATCTTCGGGCTTGACGCCGAACATCTCGAACGCCGCCGGCGAAACGAAGAGGAATCGCCCCTGTGGATCGTGGCGCGAAATCACGTCGGACGACTGCTCGGCTAGCAGACGATAGTTCTGCTCGGTGATGCGCAGGGACTTCTGCGTCAGCACCTCGACCAGTGTCAGGCTAAGGGAGTGGGCGGCGTCCGTTTCGATGGCGCTCCAGGGCAACGAACGACCACGCGCGGTCTGGCGCCAGACCGCGAAGGAATGACGCGGCTCGATGCGCGCTCCCGCCGCATCCACCCGCAACGCTTTTTCCGGATTGCCCGCCCAGGGGATGTCCTGCACCACTTCGCGGCGGAACCACAGGATGTAATTGTCAAAGCTGGCGTCGAGCGCGACGGAGAGCAGTCCCGAGGCGATGGCGGCGTAGGAGCGCGCCGCCGCATACTCCTGGCCGAGGCATTCGGTAAAAAATACCTCTTTCACATTGTCCAGCACTTCCTTTACCGTCAGGCGCCCCCTGACCCAGGCCGCCAGCGCCGATGTCTCGTCTTCGGCCGGCGTGGCGCCGACAAAGTAGCGGCGGTTGCCGACGCAGATGACGGCCCCTGTGGCGCGCACCAGGCCAAGTATCTCCGCTTCCATCAACTTGATGATGAAACCGAGTTCGGTGTTCTCGCGCAGCATGCCGGTCAGCACCATCAGCGTCTCGCGCACCAGATTCATGTAGGCATTGCGCTCGGTCGATTCGATGTTGCCCAACTGCATCGACACCGTCTTGCCAACGAATTCGCAAAGTTCGCGCAGCTGGAAAGGGACGCTGCGCGGCGTGGCGTGATGGCAGGCGATCATGCCCCACAGCCGCCCGCCCTGTAACAGCGATATGGTGATGCTGGCGCGCGCCCCCATGTTGCGCATGTAGGCCAGATGAATCGGCGACATGGCGCGCAGCACGGAAAAGCTCAGGTCGAGCGGGTGGCCGTTGAGCGGGTTGATGGCCGGCAGCAGTGGCGAGGGCACGGCCTCGGTATCGACCAGCACGCGGATCAGGCTCCTGGTGTAGAGCGCGCGCGCCTGCGGCGGGATGTCGGATGCGGGGAAGTGGTTGCCCAGCAGGCTGGGCAGGGCGTCGTTGCACGCCTCGGCGATCACCTCGCCGTCCCAGCGGTGGTCGAATTGATACACCATCACCCGATCAAAGCCAGTGAGTTGCTGCATCTGCTCGGCGATAAAACGCGGGTACTCGCTCAGATCGGCCGCCGTGTCGAAGCGCCACAGCGCGTCGCGGATCGAGGTGAATACATGGCCGCAATAGTTTTCGCCCACGGCCAGCGCCGGCTCGAACTCGAGAATCAGCAGCCCTTCGCTGCGGTGCGCTTGAGCGGCAACGCGGCGCAACATGCCACCGAGCGGAATGTCGAGCACCGTCAGCACCGATGGGCGTTGGTCGCCGCCGAGGGGCAAGTCAATGAGCCGGGCCACCTGATCAGGCCCAATCAGGTTGGCCAGTGGCGTATTGAGAATGGTATCAAGGCTTGTGGCGAACATCGCCCCGATGTTGGCGCTGGCGATGCGTACCACCATGGCGTCGTCGATACCGAGCAGGACGCCATAGGGTTGTATGGCTCCGGCCAAATGGATCGGCTCGGCCGAGCAACGCTCAAGCGCAGCCGCGAGGTTCTGTTCGCTCAGTTCCATGTCACCACCTTTCGTGTCTGCGCGTGGTCCAAACCCGTCTTTAAAGTACACCTCAGCCCCGATCGGGCCACTGCGCTTCGCCTGTATCCCTCCCCCATCTTTCAAGTCTATAACCTTGATTGGGGTCAGGGTATTACTTTTGTATGAAACCGACGTCAGGGATTGATCGGGAAATTTCTGGTTTAGCCCGTGTGCAGACCGTTACGCGGCATCGCTGTTCGGCGGAGGGGTCTTGGTGGCGTTCATGACGCCAAAATCGTCAGCGCCTGGTCGGGTGTGACAATGCGAAAAAGGTGGGCAAGTTTCTGGCGACGGGCCAGCTTCAACAAGGCCTTGTCGGACGTAACCAAAAGCTTTGCCCCGCCATCGCGGGCGAGTTCAAGAAATTTCTGGTCGTCGCGGTCCTTGCATTGCGGCAGAGGAATGGGCACGAGCGGGCGCTCGGCTGGATATTTGGAAAGTTCTCTCCAGGCCTGGAATGCAGCCTGCCGTGCCGCCGCATCGAGCGCGAACAGCGGGTAGTCGAGCACGCGGCGAAACTCGCCAAGGCAGCGTTCATCGGTCAGCGCGAGCCAGCGGCCAGCCTCGACGGCATGGCGGATCGGCGCGTATTTGCTGTCGGCAAATACGAACAGCGAGAGCAGCACATTCGTGTCCAGCACGACATGTGCCGCCGCTTGCTGCATTACGCCTTTTTCTGTGTATCCAGCCGCAACTTCACGAAAGAGCCCGGGGCGTCTTCAAGCACGCCGAGTTTGCCCTTGACCGGATCGCGTGCCGCAATCTGGGCATCGTTCATACCGGTGACCCAGGCTTGCCAGTCGGTCCACCACGAACCGGCGGTCTGGGTAGCCGAGGCGAGGAACTCGTCGGCGGTTTCAGGCAAGTCCTTGGTCGCGCCAGTCCAGTAGCCGTACTTGTTGGCCACCGGCGGATTGACAATGCCGGCAATATGGCCGGAACCGCCGAGGACGTAGCGCACCGGCCCGGAGAAACGTTTCGCGCCGAGGAAGGTGCTCTTCCACGGTGCGATGTGGTCTTCGATGGTGGAGATGAAGTAGCTCGGCGTCTTGATCTTGCCGAGGTCGATGGCGACGCCATCAAGGGTGATGCCGCCCGGGTCTTTCAGCAGGTTGTGCATGTACATGTTGCGCAGGTAGAAGCTGTGCATCTTGTATGGCATGCGGGTGGAATCGGAATTCCAGAACAGCAGGTCGAAGGGGAAGGGGTCCTTGCCCATCAGGTAGTTGTTTACCACGAAGGACCAGATCAGGTCGTTGGCGCGCAGCATGTTGAAGGTGCCGGCCATTTCGGAGCCTTCGAGGAAGCCGCGTTCCTCCATCTTCTTCTCCAGGCTGGAAATCTGCTGTTCGTCGATGAAGACGCCCAGTTCGCCGGGGATGGAAAAGTCGAGCATGGTGGTGAAGAAGGTGGCCGAGACGATGCGCTTGTCCTTCTTGGCGTTCATGTAGGCCAGCATCGAGCCGAGCAGGGTACCGCCGAGGCAGTAGCCAATGGCGTTGATTTCCTTTTCACCGGTCTGCTCGCAAACCTTGTCGACGGCGACCATCGCGGCGTCGAGCATGTACTCCTCGAAGCCTTTCTCGGCCTGCTTTTCGTCGGGATTGACCCAGGACATGCAGAACACCGTGTGGCCCTGGTCAGTGGCCCACTTGATGAAAGAATTCTTTTCGCGCAGGTCGAGAATGTAGTATTTGTTGATCCACGGCGGCACGATCAGCAGCGGCCGCTTGTACTGCTCGGTGGTGCTTGGCGTGAATTGCAGCAACTGGAAGAGCTCGTTCTGGAACACGACCTTGCCTGGCGTGGTGGCAACGTTCCGGCCCAGTTCGAAGGCGGTGGTGTCGCTCATCTTGACGCGCAACTGGCCGTCGCCCCCTTCCATGTCGCGCAGCAGATTGTTGAAGCCCTTGATCAGGTTCTGGCCGTGCGACTTGACCGTCTCGTTGAACACTTCCGGGTTGGTCATGGCAAAGTTGGAAGGCGACAGCGCGTCGATGAACTGGCGGGTAAAGAAGTTAACCTTGGACTGCGTCCGCGCTTCCAGCCCATCGACCGAGCTGACCGAATCATGAACGTGACGCGCGGTGATGAGGTAACTTTGCTTGATGAAGTCGAAGAGGAAGTGCTCCTCCCAGGCTTCATTCTTGAAACGGTTGTCGCCCTTGACCGGCGCGGCGAACGGCGCGGCCGGCTGCATGCCCATGAAACGCATGGTCGAGTGTTGCCAGAGCGACATGTAATCCCAGACCAGGTTCATCTGCGCCTGGGCCATTTTGTAGGGGTTGGCGAGCATCTTGGCCATCATGTCCATGAAGGCCTGGGCCACGCCGAGTTCGTCTTGCGGCGCGCTCACGCCGTGTTTCATCTGGCGCTGGACATGCTCGTGCAGCAGCTTGGAGGCGCGCTGGGCAACCTCGGCATAGGTCTTGGCGATATCCTTGGCATCGGGCAGCGTCGGGGGAACGTGGGCTTCGGTTTTCTTGTCGGACATGGAAATTTCCTGCTCCTGAATGAGTTTGACGAAACTAAAGACACTATTGACACATCTTTGATGCCTTTGACACTTTTTAACGCGACGCGACCGCTGCTCGCGACTCGTTTGATTCGCCGGGTGAAATCTGCTTAACTAACCGACGGTGCCCGACGATGCCATCGCGACCATTGTGGCATGGCCAGCGTATGGGCAACCGCCATTGCCGATTGTATTTCCTGTTCTTGATGCGGTGCAATTTCATGTCGACCTACCGGAACCTGCTGATCGAGATCGACGAAGGTGTCGGCATCGTCACGCTTGCCCGCCCCGATCGCCACAATACCTTCGACGACGCCACCTGCGTCGAGTTGATTCACGCCATCGCCACGCTGGAAGCCGATCCGGCCGTGCATGTGCTGGTGATTTCCAGTACGGGCAAGGCCTTCTGCGCTGGCGCCGATCCCGACTGGATGCGGCGGGTTGTTGGCTACGGCCATGAAGAAAACCTGCGCGATGCGCGGGCGCTGTCCGACATGCTGCGCCGGATTGCACAATGCCCCAAGCCGGTCATCGCCCGTGTGCAGGGCCCGGCCATTGGCATTGGCGTTGGCGTGATCGCGGCCTGCGATATCGCCATTGCCACCTTCGACACCCAGTTCGCGCTGTCGGAGGTCAAATTCGGCCTGATACCCGCCGCCATCGCGCCGCATGTGATCGCTGCCATCGGCGAACGCCACGCCCGCCGCTACATGCTCACGGCCGAACGTTTCTCGGCCGCCGAAGCCTATCGAATCGGCCTGGCGCACGAGATCGTCGCCGACGAAGACGCCCTCGATCAGGTGCTGGGCGAACTCATCGATGCATTGCTACGCAATGGCCCGGACGCGCTGACCGAGTGCAAGGACTTGATTATCGCCGTAGCCCGTCGGCCGCTGACCGACGAGATCGTCGAGGACACGGCGCGACGCCTCGCCCGGGTGCGCGCCACGGACGAAGCGCGCGAGGGCATTGCCGCCTTTCTTGCCCGGCGCAAACCGAACTGGGCCACCTGAGACCTCATTACTGCCGTACCGCTACCGCCGACTTTTTGCATTCAGGCGATTGCCGAGACTACGGCGAGCTACAACTTGATGCCCATCTTCGTCGCCATCAGCTTGATGGTCAGCAGGGTTGCGGCGATAAACCAGAACGGTTTGGAACTCAAGAGAAACAACACCAGCCGGCCAAACCAGTAGAGCAGGCCGCCACCTTCGGCGCTGGCGGCAGCGGGCGCGTCATTGGCTCGCGGCGAGTCGCGCCGAGAGATTGTCGCGGCTTCGCTGACCGACAGGGGGTCCTGCCAGTCGCCCCGTGTCAAGGCTTCCTGGTCGCCGGCATCCACCATCCGGTAGGCCTCGCCCAGCTTGATCTTGAGCTTTTGCGCCGTCTCGATGGCGCGGATGATCTTGTTGGTTTCAATCAGAAACAGCAGTTCGGCGGCAACATCGACCGGAAACCCTTGGCGCGAGCCGTCGCGTGCATCGAAAATCAGTCGGCTGATGAGGGCGTCGAGCTCCCGGCTGCCCCAGAGCAGAGTAATTTTTTTCGTAACATGCGGAATGCGCTCGATGGCACTTTCATAACTATTTGTCACGGCTTGTTCGCGGCTTGTCCGGGATGGTCGCTTCGGCTTGCAGAATATCGTCATTATCGCCGGTCTGCGGCATTTACGCATCCGGGCAATTTTGCGGCCGATCCGCTATGCTTCGTTCCATGCAACTCGTCCTCATCAGCGGCCTTTCGGGTTCCGGCAAGTCCATCGCGCTCAACGTGCTGGAGGATGCCGGCTATTTCTGCATCGACAACCTGCCGGCGCCGCTGCTGGCCGAGGTGATCGCACACTTGCGGATGGAGGGGCACGATCGCGTGGCCGTGGCGGCCGACATGCGCGGCGGCACCAGCATCGCGGCGCTGCCACCGCAACTGCGGCAGTTGCAGTCGGAAGGCGTCGACCTGCGCTTTATCTTTCTCGATGCCCGCGACGAAAAGCTGATCCAGCGCTTTTCCGAGACACGTCGCCGCCATCCGCTGGCCGACGGCGACACCACGCTGGCGGAAGCCATCGCCCGCGAGCGCGAGGCGCTGGAAAACCTCGCTGGTCTTGGCCATCATATCGATACCAGCAACATCCGGCCAAACGCACTGCGCTCGATGATCAAGGATGTCGCCGCGCTCAACGAGCGCGCCGGGCTGACGCTGCTGTTCGAATCCTTTGGCTTCAAGCACGGTATACCGCTCGACACCGATCTCGTCTTTGATGTGCGCTGCTTGCCCAATCCCCATTACGATCCGGTGCTGCGGCCGCTTACCGGCCGCGACGCGGCGGTGATCGACTTCCTCGAAGCGCAGCCGGAAGTGGCGCTCATGCTGGGCGACATCGGCGACTTCGTCGAACGCTGGCTGCCCAGCTACATCCGCGACAACCGTTCCTATCTCACCGTGGGTATCGGCTGCACCGGCGGCCAGCATCGCTCGGTCTATTTCGCCGAGCGACTGGCGGCGCGCTTTGGCGAGCAGTTGCGGGTGCTGGTGCGGCATCGCACACTGGCTGAATGAAAGCGTGGCTGGCCCTGTTGCGGCCCGGCGACTGGTTGGTGATGGCCGTTGGTCTGGCGGGGGTCGGCGTCTCGTTTCCGCTGCTCTGGCACGGTGGCACGGCCGAACTGGCGGTGGTTAAGCGCGATGGCACGGTGGTGGCCGAGTTGCCGCTTACCGCGCCGCGACGCTTCGACGTTAGCGGCCCGCTGGGCAACACGGTCATCGAGATTCAGCCGGGCCGGGCGCGCGTGGCCAGCGACCCCGGCCCGCGTCAATATTGCGTACTGCAGGGCTGGCTGACCCGACCCAACAGTATTGCCATCTGCGCGCCCAACCATGTCAGCCTCGCCCTGGCCGGGCGCGAGGGCAGCCATGACAGCCTCAGTTACTAAACCCCGGCCGGGCGGAGGGGAAGATAATGCCGCCGCCCCGGTGATCGAATTGACGGTAACGGCGGCCGACCGGCGCGTGGCGCGCTACGCGGCGGCGGCTATCGTGCTCACCATCGCCGAGGCGGCGTTGCCCAGTCCGCTGCCGGGGGTCAAGCCGGGCCTCGCCAATATCGTGACCCTGATCGTGCTGTGGCGCCACGGCTGGCGCGAAGCGGTCTGGGTGACGCTGCTGCGCGTGCTGGCCGGCAGCCTGCTGGTCGGCCAGTTTCTCGCGCCGGGATTTTTCCTGTCGCTGACGGGCGCGCTGCTGAGTCTTGCCGTGCTCGCGCTGGCGGCCTGGCTGCCACGCCGCGCCTTCGGCCCGGTCAGTCTCAGCCTGCTGGCCGCCTTCGCCCACATCGCCGGACAGTTGTTGCTGGTGCGGCTGTGGCTGGTGCCGCATGACGGTGTGTTCCATCTGGCGCCGGTGTTTGCCAGTGCCGCGCTCGTGTTCGGCATCGTCAATGGCCTGATCGCCGCGAAAATCCTGGAAGAGAATAAATCATGAAAACCATTGCCGTCGCCTTCACTGGCGCTTCCGGCATGCCTTACGGCATGCGACTCGTCGATTGTCTGCTCGCGGCCGGCGAGCGGGTCTGGCTGGTCTATTCGCAGGCGGCGCAGATCGTGGCGAAGCAGGAGATGGATCTGGTGCTGCCGGCACAGCCGCGCGAGGTGCAGCGCCAGTTGACGGAGAAATTTGGCGCGCGCGAGGGCCAATTGACAGTGTTCGGCCGCGACGACTGGAACGCGCCGCTGGCGTCGGGTTCCAACCCGCCCGACGCCTATGTGATCTGCCCCTGCACCATGGGCACGCTGGCCAAGGTAGCGACCGGCATGGCCGACGATCTGATCTGCCGGGCGGCCGACGTGGTGCTGAAGGAGGGCCGCAAACTGGTGCTGGTGCCGCGCGAAACGCCGCTGTCGGTCATCGCCCTCGAAAACATGCTCAAGCTCGCCCGTGCCGGCGTGGTGATTCTGCCGCCCAGCCCCGGTTTTTACCACCGGCCGCGGGACGTGGCCGGCGTGGTCGATTTCGTCGTCGCCCGCATCCTCGATCAGCTTGGCGTCGAACACACCCTGCTACCGCGCTGGGGCGGGGAGTAGGCGCTGGCGTGGAATTGACAAGACCGCCGACCACCCCGCAGAATTACGCGGCTTTGATAACCACCCTCCGGAGACAAATCCATGAATGTTCCGATGAAAGTCCTCTCGCTGTCGATTGTCGCCGCCGTGGCCATGATGGGTTGCGGCAAGGAAGAACCGCCC
>JAIFMO010000120.1 GCA_020048435.1 Sulfuritalea sp. | reverse complement strand
TATCTGGTGCTAACGCCGCCAGTAGCGGTGCCCACCGCCGACATCTTCCGTGCGCCCGATCTTCGCCGCGACACGCCCGCCATCGCCGTGGCCGACTGGCGCGACGGCTTCGGTGGCAACGACCTCGAAGCCGTGGCCTGCCGTCTTTACCCCGAAGTGGCCCGCCACCTCGATTGGCTGCGAACCCTTGGCGTACCGGCCCGCATGAGTGGCTCGGGCGCCTGCTGCTTCGCTGAATTCACCGACGCGGCTGCCGCCCGCGCGGCTTGGGCGCGATTACCCAAAGACATGACGGGCTTCGTCGCCCGCGGCGTCGATCAGCTCGATCACCGCGTTCCGTTCGACCACCACGAATAGCGCCCTACTTGCGTTTCGGCATTTCGTAGGGCGTGACGCGCTCCACCGTCAACCGGTAGCCCGCAGCGCCCCATGGCGTATTGGCGCGTTGCAAGCCGAGGGTGCCGCTGACCCAGACCGTATCCATCGACTTCATCCCGCTCACGGCCTTTTTCGCCACGGCATGGATGATCTGGTTGGCCGGCGGCGGCGGGCTGTGGATACAAGCGCCGAAATAGGGCACCAGCAGGAATTCGGTTGCTTTGTCGCCCTTGCGTTCGAGCGGGATGGCGAAACCGGCGATGCGCACTTTCTTGCCGTTGAGGCCCGGCTCGACGGGTGCGTTATCCCACGCCTCTTTCATCTTTTGCAGCGCTTCCATGGCGCGCGGGTCGGAATCCTTCAAGGTGGCGAGATCCAGCCCCTTGAGGTCGCGGGCCGGGTCCCAGTCCTTTGGCACCAAGGCTTCCCACTTGATCTCGGGATAGTCGTCGGCCGCCCGGGGACTCAAGGCGGCCAGCGCCAGCAGCATGAATGTGATTAGTCGAAGCATGATCGCGCCCACCGAGGGGGAGCCGTATGAAGTCAGCGTGGGAGCCATCATATTCCCTTCATTTGCGGGGCGTTGTACCGTCGGCCTATCTCACCACGATGGCGGGTTTGACGCCCAGCGCCGCGCGGACTTTCTCGGCAAAGCCTTCGGCGTCAGTACGCGAGGCGAAGGGTCCGAGTTGCACGCGATGGAGCGTGCCGGCCACTTCCGTACGCATCTTGTCGGCGGCCCAGTCGAGTTCGCGGGCAATGTGGGCGCGGAAGGATTCGGCGTTGTCGGGGTTGCCGAAAGCGCCAAGTTGCAGGAAGGTGCCACGGGTTTCGGCGGTCGCCGCGGCCGGGGTAGCCGTGGCCGGCGCGACGGGAACAGACACGACAGGTTCGGGCAGGTTGGCGAAGCGGGCAATGGGGTCCGCATCCGGATCGTCGACGGGGGCGACAGCGATCAGGGTGGCGCCCGGGCGAATGCGTTCGACCTCCACCAGGGTGCTGCCGTTGCCGACATATCCCAGCTTCCAGGCTGCGGTGTAGGAAAGGTCGATGATGCGTCCGGAGTGAAAGGGGCCGCGATCATTCACCCGCAAGACCACCGAGCGGGCGTTGGCCGGATTGGTGACGCGAACATAGGATGGGATCGGCAGCGTCGGGTGGGCGGCTGTCATGCCGAACATGTCGTAAGGCTCGCCCGACGAGGTCTTCTGACCGTGGAACTTGCGCCCGTACCAGCTGCCCACCCCGCGCGCCTTGTAGTCGGCCTGGGCGCGCAGCGGCACGTAGTCCTGGCCGAGCACCGAATAGGGATTGTTGGCGAAACGATGCAACGGCTCGACGCGCGGCACCGCGTCGGGAATGGCATCGAGATTTGCGGGTATGTCGTCGCCAGGGCCGTCGTCCTGATAGTAGCCGCCGCCCTTCTTCTGCGCCTGGGATGGCTTTGAAAAAGTCGGCGGTAGCGGTACGGCACCCGGCGTCGATGCCCGCTCGACACGATGATTTACCGAGCCGCAGGCGCCCAGCAACAAAGCAAGCAAGGCTAAGTAGACCGCTTTCACTTTTGTACCAGCATGCGATGCTTGTGGATGCTCATCAGGATGCCGACGCCAAGAAAAAGCGTCACCAGCGCCGTGCCGCCGTAGCTGATGAAGGGCAGCGGCACGCCGACCACGGGCAGGATGCCGCTGACCATGCCCATGTTCACGAAAGCATAGGTGAAGAAGATCAGCGTCACCGCGCCGGCCAGCAAGCGGGCAAAAAGGGTGGCGGCATTGGCGGCGATCATCAGGCCGCGGCCGATGAGCAGCGCGTAGAGCACCAGCAGCACCATGTTGCCGAGCAGGCCGAATTCCTCGGAAAAAACGGCGAAGATGAAATCGGTGTGGCGCTCGGGAATGAATTCGAGCTGGGCCTGCGTGCCCTGCCCCCAACCCTTGCCAAGGATGCCGCCGGACCCGATGGCAATGGTCGACTGGATGATGTGGAAGCCCTTGCCGAGCGGGTCCCGTTCCGGATCGAGCAGGGTGAGGATGCGCTGGCGCTGGTAGTCGTGCATGAAATTCCAGGCGAGGGGCGCCACCGCCGCGCCCGCCAGTCCCATGCCGATGAGAATTTTCCACGGCAGGCCGGCAAAAAAGATGACGTAGAAGCCGGCAGAAAAAACCAGGACGGCGGTGCCGAGATCGGGTTGGCGCGCGATCAGCGCCACCGGCAGCACCAGTAACAGCAGGGCTACCGCATGGTCGCGCAGCCGCAACATCGCTTCGTGTTTCTGGAAGTACCAGGCCAGCATCAGGGGCATGGCAATCTTCATCAGTTCCGACGGCTGGATGCGCATGAAACCGAGGTTAAGCCAGCGACGCGCACCTTTTGAAATATCGCCGAACAGCGCCACCGCGATCAGCAGCAGCACGCCGGCAAAATACACCGGCAGCGCCAGATGCATCAACCGCTGCGGCGGGATGCCGGCGACGATGCGCATCACCATCAGCGCCACCGTGGCATTGACGAGTTGGGTCGTCAGCCGCTCGGGCGAAGCACTGGCCAGCGCAATCAGCGCCACCAGCAACAGCAGCCCCGAAAAGATCAGCAGCGGACCATCGACGGGTGTGACCAGTTTTTGCCAAAATTGCCTGATCACTCGGGTTCCTCCTCTTGCGCAGCGGCATCCTCGTCAACCGGCGCCGCGGTCTTGGGCACCTTGCCCAGCAGGTAGTAGTCGAGCACCTGGCGTGCGATCGGCGCCGCCGCCTGGGCCCCAAAGCCGCCGTTTTCGACCAGCACGGCGAGGGCGATCTTCGGTTTGTCGGCGGGAGCGAAAGCGATGAAGAGGGCGTGGTCGCGCAGTTCCTGTTTCATGCCGCGTTCCTTGTATTCCGCGCCCTTGAGCGAGAACACCTGCGCCGTGCCGGTCTTGCCGGCGGACACGTATTCGGCGCCGGCGAAAGCCCGCGCGCCGGTGCCTTCGGTGTTCACGCCCACCATTGCCTTCTTGATTACATCGATGTGTTCCTGCTTCAGTGGCAGCGCCTTGAGCGGCTGCGGCTCGACCGGGATCAGTTTGCCGCTGCGGGTATCGGTAATATGGTGAACGAGGTGCGGCCGGAACATGACGCCGTTATTGGCCAGCGTGGCGGTCGCCTGGGCCAATTGAATGGGGGTATAGGCGTTATAGCCCTGGCCGATGCCGATGGAAATGGTCTCGCCGGCATACCATTTTTGCTGCTCGGGCTTCTTGAACCGTTTCTTCTTCCAGGCCTGCGAGGGAAGTATCCCTTCAGATTCGCCTTCGATATCGATGCCGGTACGGCTGCCGAAACCGAGGCTACCCATGAAGCTGGCGATGTTGTCGATGCCCATGTCGTTGGCCAGCATGTAGTAATAGGTGTCGCAGGACACGACGATGGACTTGTACATGTCGACCGTGCCGTGACCGCCCTTCTTGTCGTCGCGGAAGGTGTGGTTGCCGAAGGTGAACGAACCGGGGTCGAAGATCACTTGTTCTGCCCGGCGCTTGCCCAGCGTCAGCGCGCCCAGCGCCATGAAGGGCTTGAAGGTCGATCCGGGCGGATAGGCGCCGTTCAGCGCCCGGTTGATCATCGGCTTGTCGGCGGAATTGTTGAGCAGATCCCAACTCTGGGTATCGATGCCATCGACGAACAGGTTGGGGTCATAGTTGGGCACCGAGACCAGCGCGAGAATACCGCCGGTGGCGGGCTCGATGGCTACCAGCGCCCCCCGCCTGTCGCCAAAGGCTTTTTCGGCAATTTCCTGTAGTTTGGCGTCGACGGTCAGCGTCAGATTGTTGCCGGGCACGGGCGCGTTGCGGGCCAGCATGCGCACCGCGCGACCACCCGAGTCCACCTCGACCTGTTCGAAACCGGTGCTGCCGTGCAGATCGAATTCGTAGTGTTGTTCCAGCCCGCTCTTGCCGAAATGATCGGTACCCCGATAGTTGTTCTCTTCTTCGCGTTCCTCGATTTTTTCGATGTCGCGGTCGTTGACGCGACCGATGTAGCCCAACAGGTGCGAGGCATTGATACCGAGCGGATATTGGCGAAACAGGCGCGCCTTGATGTCGACGCCGGGAAACTGATAGCGGCGAGCGATGAACTTGGCCACCTCGTCGTCGGAAAGACGCGTGCGTATCGGCAGTGACTCGAAGTTTTTGCTCTCGGCCAGCAGCTTGTGGAAACGCTTGATGTCCTTGGGCTCCACGTCGATGATCTGTGCCAGTGCCTCGATGGTCTCGCTGAGGCTTTTCACCTTCGATGGCGTGATCTCCAGCGTGTAGGCCGAGTAGTTGCGCGCCATCACCAAGCCGTTACGGTCGACGATGAGCCCGCGGTTGGGCACGATCGGTACCAGCGAAATGCGATTTTCCTCGGCGCGCGTCTGGTAATAATCGTGCTGGACGATCTGCAGCCAGATGAAGCGCATGAACAGTATGAAGAAAAACAACAGCACGAAGCCACCCGCGAAGGCGAGGCGGCTACGGAAACGTTCCAGTTCCTCCTGGGGGTTCTTGAACTCCACGGCGTATCAGATCGGCCGGTTATCGTCGCGTTCCACGGGACGATATTGCGGCAGCAACAGCAGATACGTCAGCGGATGCCACAGAGCCGTGGCGACAAAGCTTGACAGGAACCAGAGCACGCCCGGGAACTCGGCGCCGCCGAGCATGCGCGTGGCCGTCATGACGATCTGCACGCCGAGCAGCATCATCAACACATGAGCCGCCTGCTGCCACAGCGGAAACCAGAGGATGCGCCGCGACAGGCCGCCCGCGACGAAGGTCAGCAATACATAGGCCAGGGCGTGTTGCCCCATGATGCTGGCGTCGACCACATCCATGGCCAGGCCGAGAATGAAGCCACTGCCCATGCCAACCCGTAGCGGTTGGTGGATACACCAGAAGGTCAGCACCAGCGCGACCCAGTCAGGCACGCCGGGCAGCCGGCCGAGCGGCATCAGATTGGCGAACAGCGCCAGCAGCAGCGTAAGCGTCACGAACCAGGCGCGCGCCGGCAGCAGGATGCGATTCGAGCGGTGGGTGGGCTGGTTCACCTGATAGCCTTCCTGACCTTGCGGCCCTTGGTCGGGGCTTCATGCTGCGCGGCCGGTTCCTCCGGTTGCGGCGCCACTAGGCGGTCGCCCAGCACCATGACGTGCCCGTAGCGCTCGACCCCCGCGATTGGCTCGCAACGGATGCGGGCAAAGGCAAAGGAGTTGTCGCGGTCGATATTGGCGATGCGGGCGACCGGCAAGCCGGGCAGGTAGATGCCGTCCAGCCCCGAAGTCACCAGCACATCGCCGACCAGAATCTCGGCATTGGCTGCAAGGAAGCGCAGTTCCATCCCCCCGGCGCCGGCGCCGGCCGCCACCGCCCGCAGGCCATTCCGCTGCACTTGCACGGGAATGGCCTGATCCTTGTCGGTCAGCAGCGTGATCTCGGCGGTGAGCGGAAATACCCGCGTGACCTGGCCGATGACGCCGAGGTCATCGATGACCGCCTGGCCAGCGGCGACTTTGTGCTGCAGGCCTTTGTCGATGATCACCCGGCGCGAAAAGGGATCGCGGGCGGCATAGAGAATCTCGGCGACGCGGCCTTCGGCCGGCTGACGATCTTTCATGTCGAGCAAGGCGCGCAGCCGGTGGTTTTCCTGTTCGAGATGTTCCTGCCGCAGCAACTGGTGGGCTGTGGCGAGATTGCGGGTACGCAGTCCGCTGTTTTCCCGTTGCAGACTGACGAGACTGGCGAAATACTGGCCGGCACCCTCGGCGCCCTCGACCGGCATTTGCGCGACGCGCTGCATCGGCCAAGCGACGGTGGCAAGCAGCAGACGCGTCCATTCAAGGGTGTGGAAGCGGAGGTCGGCAACCAGCAGGGTGATGGAAAGCGCGGAAAAGAAGGCTAGCCGGGCGAGCGGAGCCGGGCCCCGTTTGAAAAACGGGGGTGGCCCATGACCCATATGGTCAGCAACAGACATCACCTCGCGATCACCACGAAAAGGACTCCCCTGAAAGACAAAGGCGGTGCAAACTTTGCACCGCCTTGCACACTACAGACAGCAGGGGCTACTCGCTCGCGAAAATACTGCCGAGTTTGTCCATCTTTTCGAGCGCGAGGCCCGAACCGCGGACAACGCAGGTCAGCGGATCGTCGGCGACGATCACCGGCAGGCCCGTTTCTTCCATCAGCAGGCGATCGAGCTCGCGCAGCAAGGCGCCACCGCCGGTAAGCACCATGCCCTTTTCGGCGATGTCGGCGCCGAGTTCTGGCGGGGTCTGCTCCAGGGCAATCTTGACCGCGCCGACGATCTGGTTGAGCGGATCGGTCAGCGCCTCGAGAATTTCGTTGGACGAAATGGTGAAGCTGCGCGGAATACCTTCGGCCAAATTGCGGCCCTTGACTTCCATCTCCTTGACCTCGGAGCCGGGGAAGGCCGAGCCGATCTGCTTCTTGATCATTTCGGCGGTGGCTTCGCCGATCAGCATGCCGTAGTTGCGACGGATGTAGTTAATGATGGATTCATCGAACTTGTCGCCGCCGACGCGCACCGAGCCGGCGTAGACCATGCCACCGAGCGAGATCACGCCGACCTCGGTGGTGCCGCCGCCGATATCGACCACCATCGAACCGGTCGGATCGGACACCGGCATGCCGGCGCCGATGGCCGCGGCCATGGGTTCCTCGATCAGATACACCTGGCTGGCGCCGGCGCCGAGGGCCGATTCGCGGATAGCGCGACGCTCGACCTGGGTCGAGCCGCAGGGCACGCAAATGATGATGCGCGGACTGGGCGAGAACAGCCGGTTGTCGTGCACCTTTTTGATGAATTGCTTCAGCATCTGCTCGGTGACGGTGAAGTCGGCGATCACGCCATCCTTCATCGGCCGGATGACCTGAATGCTGCCGGGGTTGCGGCCGAGCATTGCCCGGGCAGCCTTGCCGACGGCCTGGATGGTCTTCTTGGCCTACGCACGTAGATCAGCGTATTGGCGGTGCCGAGGTCGATGGCGAGATCGTTTGAAAAGTAGGAGCGCAGGTGACCAAACATCGATATTTCCGGTTATGGTTTGCCGCAACGGGAGGTCGCGGCGTCTAAACAGCTTATGATAACCTATTCGGCTTTGCCAATATTAAGTGCCAAGCATGTCACTGACCCTGAACGACGTACACCGCATTGCGCGACTGGCACGTCTTGACGTTTCCGCAGCCGAGGTGGAGAAAACCCGCGACCAGCTCAACGGTATCCTCTCCTTCATCGAACAATTGCAGGCGGTGGATACCGCCGGGGTGGCGCCAATGGCCCACGCCGTCGATGTGGTGCAGCGCCTGCGCGAAGATCGCGTGACCGAATCCGACCGCCGCGAGGCCTTCCAGGCGGTAGCGCCGGAGACCGAAGCGGGTCTATATCTGGTGCCGCAGGTGATCGAATGATCAACGCCTCCCTCAAGCAACTCTCCGCCGCGCTGGCGCAAAAAAAAATTGCGGCCGTCGAACTGGCCACGCTTTTCCTCGACCGCGCCGAGAAGTTTAACCCCGTGCTCAACGCCTTCGTCACCCTCGATCGCGAGAAAACCCTGGCCATGGCGCGCGCTGCCGATGCGTCCGGAAAAGTCGGCACTGGCCCATCGTCACCCTGGCCACTGGCCGGCATCCCCTTGGCGCACAAGGATATTTTTTGCACCGAGGGTTGGCGCACCACCTGCGGATCGAAGATGCTGGCCAACTTCGTCGCCCCCTATGACGCCACCGTGGTCGAGAAATTCAAGGCCGCCGGCATGGTGACACTCGGCAAGCTCAACATGGACGAGTTCGCCATGGGCTCGTCGAACGAGACCTCCTTTTTCGGTCCGGTGAAAAATCCATGGGATACCGGCCGCGTGCCCGGCGGTTCCTCGGGCGGTTCCGCCGCCGCCGTGGCGGCGCGGCTGGCACCCGCCGCCACCGGCACCGACACCGGCGGTTCCATCCG
>JAIFMO010000166.1 GCA_020048435.1 Sulfuritalea sp. | reverse complement strand
TCAAACGACGGCGGGCCGTCATCTCGGGGTAGTTGGTGCGGCCTTCAAGGATGAAGCGCTTGGCGTAATCGCCGTTCTGGATATTGGCCAGCGCTTCCTTCATGGCGGCGCGCGCCTGGTCGCCGATCACGCGCGGGCCAGTCACGTACTCGCCGTACTCGGCGTTGTTGGAGATCGAGTAATTCATGTTGGCGATGCCGCCTTCGTACATGAGATCGACGATCAGCTTGAGCTCATGCAGGCACTCGAAATAAGCCATTTCCGGCGCATAACCGGCTTCGGTCAGCGTCTCGAAGCCGGCCTTGACCAGTTCGACGGCGCCGCCGCACAGCACGGCCTGCTCGCCGAAAAGATCGGTCTCGGTCTCTTCACGGAAGTTGGTCTCGATGACGCCGCCCTTGGTGCCGCCGTTGGCCGCCGCATAGGAAAGCGCGATGTCCTTGGCTTTGCCACTCTTGTCCTGATAGACCGCGATCAGCGAGGGTACGCCGCCGCCACGCAGGTATTCCGAACGCACCGTGTGGCCCGGGCCCTTGGGGGCGATCATGATGACATCGACATCGTCGCGCGGAATCACCTGGTTGTAGTGGATGTTGAAGCCGTGAGCGAAGGCCAGCGCCGCGCCTTTCTTGAGGTTGGGTTCGACCTCGCCGTAATAGACCGAAGGAATCGTTTCGTCCGGCAGCAGGACCATGACGACGTCGGCGCCCTTGACCGCCTTGGCGATCTCCTCGACCTTGTGACCAGCCTTTTCGGCCTTGGACCAGGACGAACCGTCCTTGCGCAGACCGACGGTGACTTTTACACCCGATTCCTTGAGATTAAGCGCATGGGCATGGCCCTGCGAACCGTAGCCAACAATAGTGACCTTCTTGCCTTTGATCAGCGAGAGGTCGGCATCCTTGTCGTAATAAACTTTCATGAAACTCCCCTATAACAAAATTGATTGCCGTACCGCTAGCGCCGACTTTTCGCGCTGGCGCCTTGGCGGAATGATCAAACCTTGAGAATGCGGTCGCCGCGACCGATGCCACAGACGCCCGTGCGCACGGTTTCGAGGATCAGCGAACTGTCGATGGCTTGCAGGAAGGCATCCAGCTTGGCACCGTTGCCGGTCAGTTCGATGACGTAGGACGACTCGGTGACATCTATGATGCGACCACGGAAAATATCGGCGACACGCTTCATCTCGTCGCGGTCCTTGCCGGTCGCGCGCACCTTGCAGAGCATCAGTTCGCGCTCGATGTGCGCGGCCTCGGAAAGATCGACCACCTTGACCACGTCGATCAGCTTGTTGAGTTGCTTGGTAATTTGCTCGATGACGTCGTCTGAACCAACGCTGACGATGGTCATGCGCGACAGCGACGCATCCTCGGTCGGCGCCACAGTCAGCGATTCGATGTTGTAGCCGCGAGCGGAGAAAAGCCCGGAAACGCGCGAAAGCGCACCCGATTCGTTTTCGATAAGTATCGCGATGATATGTCGCATCATTACAGATCCTCCGCCAGGATCATTTCGGACAGCCCCTTGCCGGCGGCCACCATCGGGAAAACATTGGCCGTCGGGTCGATGATGAAGTCCAGGAAAACAAGATCATTCTTGTGCTTGCCAAAAGCCGCCTTGAGCGCCGGTTCGACATCGGCCGGCTTGTCGATGCGCATGCCAACGTGGCCGTAGGCCTCAGCCAGTTTGACAAAATCGGGCAAGGCGTCGACATAGGATTCGGCGTAGCGGTTACCGTGGAACATTTCCTGCCACTGCCGCACCATGCCGAGATAACCGTTGTTCAGGTTGATGATCTTGACCGGCAGACGGTACTGCTTGCAGGTCGACAACTCCTGAATGCACATCTGGATTGATGCCTCGCCCGTGACGCAGGCAACCGTCGCCTTCGGATGGGCGAAGCGCACGCCCATCGCCGCTGGCAAGCCGAAACCCATGGTGCCAAGGCCGCCAGAATTGATCCAGCGGCGCGGCTTGTCGAATTTGTAAAACTGGGCGGCGAACATCTGGTGCTGGCCGACATCGGAAGTAATGAAGGCATCGCCCCCTGTCACTTCGTAAAGCTTTTCGACGACATACTGTGGGGTGATCACGTCCGGCCCCTGCGTGTATTTCAGGCAGTTCCTGCCGCGCCATTCCGCGATCTGCTTCCACCAATCAGGCAAATGCCTGGTTTCCGGCTTCGCCTCGACTGCCTCCAGTTGCCTGATGATCTCGTCGAGCACTTCGGGCAGGTGACCGACAATGGGCACGTCAACCTTGACCCGCTTGGAGATCGACGATGGGTCGATATCGATGTGGATGATTTTGCGCGACACCTGGCCAAAATGAGCCGTATTGCCGATGACCCGATCATCGAAGCGGGCGCCAACCGCCAGCAGCACGTCGCAGTTCTGCATGGCCATGTTGGCTTCGTAGGTGCCGTGCATGCCCGGCATGCCGAGAAACTGCCGGTCGGTGGCAGGATAGCCGCCCAGTCCCATCAGGGTCTGCGTGATCGGGAAGCCCAACATGCGCGTCAGCTTGATCAGTTGCTCCGCCGAATCCGACAGGATCACGCCGCCGCCAGAGTAGATCATCGGCCGCTTGGCCTCCAGCAGCAGACTGACGGCTTTCTTGATCTGCCCGCCATGGCCCTTGACCACCGGATTGTAGGAACGCAAAGTCACCGACTTCGGATAATGAAAATCGCACTTGTGCGTCGTGATGTCCTTGGGGATATCCACCAGCACCGGCCCCGGTCGCCCCGTACGGGCGAGGTAGAAAGCCTTTTTGAGGGTGAGGGCCAGATCCTTGACGTCCTTGACAAGAAAATTGTGCTTGACGCAGGGGCGCGTGATGCCGACGGTATCAGCCTCCTGGAATGCGTCCTGACCAATGTAGGCAGACGGCACCTGACCAGTAATGATCACCAGCGGAATCGAGTCCATATGAGCCGTGGCAATGCCCGTCACCGCGTTGGTAACGCCAGGACCGGAAGTGACCATGCACACGCCAATTTTGTTCGAAGACCGCGAATAGGCATCGGCGGCATGTACCGCCGCCTGCTCGTGTCGAACCAGGATGTGTTTGAACTGATCCTGCTTGAACACCTCGTCGTAGATGTACAGGACCGAGCCGCCAGGATAGCCGAACACATGATCGACCTTCTCTTCCTGAAGGCATCTGACTACAATTTCCGCACCAGTCAGTTGCATGATAATTTCCGCAATAATACCGGGAATACCCGAAAGCGCGTAACCTTACCGGCTAGCCCGCGAATGGTCAAGGTTTTCGCTAATTCGCAAGCTGAACGCAATCACATAACCATAAGAATTTGAAGGATTTCCCCGCTGGCTTCACGAACCGAACTCTCCGACTTTCTCGCCGAGGTTGAGCGTCGCGCCTTCAAGCAGGCAATGTATGCCGTGCACGATCAGGACGTCGCCCTGGATATCGTGCAGGACGCCATGATCAAGCTGGCAGAGAAATATGGCGATAAGCCGACAGGCGAATTGCCGATGCTGTTTCAGCGCATTCTGCAAAATACGATTCGTGATTTTTATCGGCGGCAGAAGGTACGATCAACGTGGACGGTGTTGTTTTCTTCATTGACGCCACAGGATGACGACGATGCCGATCCGTTGGAAACTTTGCACCAGCAGGAAGGATCGAAGACTCACGACACACCACTGCGGCAAGCTGAACAAGCGCAAATGCTTGGTATCATTGAGAAAGAAATCGAGAAACTGCCGGCACGTCAACGCGAGGCATTCCTGATGCGTTACTGGGAAGAGATGGATATTGCTGAAACGGCTGAAGCGATGGGATGCTCGGAGGGCAGTGTCAAGACACATTGTTCCCGTGCCACGCACACGTTGGCAACGGCTCTAAAAGCGAAAGGCGTCACCTTATGAAAACTAATAGCGAAGAGCTTGAATTCGGACGGAAGCTGCGCCACGAGTTGGATTGTGGTGCAGCGGAGCTTGATCGCGACATCGCGCAACGACTGCATGTTGCACGACGGGTGGCGCTTGAGCACCAATATGGCGCAGTGCATGGCTTGTCACTGGCAGGCTTCAATCACCTGTTTGCAGACCTGTTTTTTGGCCACGCACGAGCGATACTTGCCGCCGTTGCTCTTCTGGTGGGCGCTTCGGGCAGTTACGTCTGGGACAAATTCGAAGAGTCGGCGGCAAACGAAGAGGTCGATAGTGCCCTGTTGTCGGATGAACTTCCCCCTGCGGCATATCTCGATCACGGATTTCGGGCATGGATAGAACACTCTTCGCAATCTTCGCAAGACTCGCAGTAACACTTAGCCTGCTGTCCCCATTCTCGGCCAACGCGGTCGTTGCCACGCTTGGTCAGCCTGCGTGGAATGAGTTGAGCCAGCAGCAGCAACAGATTCTCGCCCCACTCGCTGGCGAGTGGGAAGAGCTTAAGCCGTGGCGCCGCAAGAAATGGATCGGCATTGCCCAGCGCTATCCGTCGATGAAACCCGAGGAGCAGGAACGTATTCAGCGGCGCATGAAGGACTGGGTCAAGCTTAGCCCAGCGGAGCGCGATGTGGTGCGAGAGAAGTACAAGGCCATGAACAAGTCCTCTCCCGAACACAAGGAGACCATCAAGCAAAAGTGGCAGGAGTACAAGGAACTGCCTGATGATGAAAAACAGCGAATCAAGACACGGGCAGCGACTCGCCAGTCGACTCGAAGTGGTGCCGGCAAACCGTTGTTTCCAGTGACTGCCCCACCCCGCTCCTCACTCCATCCCCTCGTGCCGCCCAAGCCGGTCACCCCCTCCGCGCCCACCATGGCGGCACCTATTTCAACAGCCCGTTGATGTTTTCATGAGCCATTCATCGCCGGGCCTGCGCCGGCGGCTCGCCAGCCTTCTTTACGAAGGATTGCTGCTGCTGGGTGTTTTATCCGCCACGTTCATGCTGCCCCATCTCGCCCTTGGCATGAGCTTTGGCATTGTGCTACCGGGGCCACTGCTATTGCTGCACATCTTTGCCGTGCTCGGCGCCTATTTCATCTGGTACTGGACCCACGGCGGCCAAACCTTGGCCATGCAGACATGGAAACTATGCCTGACGCTACCGGATGGCTCGCCACCGTCGATGCATCGCCTCGTATTGCGTTACCTGCTGAGTTGGCCGAGCCTGCTATTTTTCGGCGTGGGGCTGATCTGGGCGCTGTTCGACCGCGACCGCCAATTTCTGCATGATCGCTTGGCCGGAACGTGCATCGGCTTCAAACCCTGATCAACGTCTCTCGACCCAGCGGATCATGCCCGTTGCCGCCAGCAGAAACATTGCGCTCGGCGTGATGGCTGCAACCAGGGGCACCCAGCCGTGAATGACGCCAAGACTGGAAAACAGTCCGTTCAGCAAGTGGAAAGCGATGCCGAGCATGATCCCGGCAAAAACCTTCACACTCACCGCGCCCATGCGATCCTGCATGTAGGCAAAGGGCAGCGCCAGCACCATCATCACCAGCACCGCCAGCGGATAAATTAACTTCTTCCACAGCGCGATTTCGTAGCGATCTGTCTTCTGCCGGTTCTCGCTGAGATGGTGAATGTAGGAATAGAGACTTGTCAGCGACATACGTTCCGGGAACACCACCATCAAGACGGTCAGAATATCGGGCGTCAGGGAGGAACGCCACTCACGTTCGGGTGCTCGCGCGACAGTGGCTCTATCACCCTCAAACACGGTCTGGACAACATTGGTGAGCTGCCAGCGATTAGGCCCGAGGTAACGACCGACTTCGGCATCGCTGATCGAGCGCAATTGAAACTGAGGATCGAACTCGTAGATGCGGACGCCGTGCATGCTTGCATCCGGCAGCACTTCTCGCACATTGACAAAGAAAAGTTCATCCTTGACCCAGAGACCGGACCTGAATTCCTGAGCCACCACTGACGACAATGCTTGCAGGCGCAACTGTTGCGCCTGCTTTTCAGCCGGCGGTGCGATGAACTCGCCAAAAACAAAAGTAATCACCGCCAGCCCCGCGCCGATTTTCAGCAGTGACCGCAGAAAATCACGAGTCGACAGCCCGGAAGCGCGCAATACAGTGATTTCGGAATGACGCGCCAGCAAGGTCAGGGCATAAAGCGTACCGATCAGCACGGCGATGGGCATCACCTCGTATACCCGAACAGGAATGCTCAGCGCGACATAGCCCGCGACATGCGCCATCGTATAGCCGCCCTTGCCAACGTTGGGCAGTTCATGGATCACGTCGAAAAAACCAAAAAGGGCAAGGAATGCGGCAAGAATCAGCGCCGTTGCCGCATAGATTTCGCGGGCCAGGTAGCGCTCGAAAACCTTGAAACGAAAACTCAGCGCCGTAACCACATCCGCCCCCAGGAAATCACCAAGACACGACGCGAAAAGAGCAGCAACAGGGCGACAAACATGAACACATGAACGACCCAAACCCCCGCCGCGAAGCTCAGCTTGCTCTGTATGACCCAAGCCTGGCTGACGCTCAGCAGATTGCTGTAGATCATGTAGGTAAGCAAGGCAAACACCAGGTTATTGGTGCGCCCTCCCCGTGGATTGGCAAAAGAGAGCGGGATCGCCAGCAAGGCAAGATTCAGCGCGGAGAGAGGAATGCCAATGCGCCAGACCAGTTCCGCAAGATAATCAGGCTGCCCGTTTCTGAGCAATTCCAGCGACGAAAGATGCTTGGGTGTCTTCTCGACGCCGCGCATCTCGTGCGATTCGGTGCGAATCGCGTAGCGATCGAACGTCATCACGCGGTACTCGGCCGAACCGGGCTCACCTTCGTAGCGACGGCCATTGCCAAGCACGAGAAAGCGGTCGCCATTGGCATGCGTCTCGCTATACCCCTCCGCCGCAACCATCACGCCGAGGCGACCATGCTGCACCGAGCTGATGAAAATATTCTTGACGCGACCATTCTCACCGGCGCTGCCTTCGACGAAAAAGACACGCTCGGCATTACCCGACTCCTTGAATGCGCCGGGCGAGACACGGGCAGTATCATCTCGCTGATCCATGCGGCTACGATACTCGACGCTCTTGTTGAGCGCCCACGGCGCAAGGAACAGCGACAGCGCCGCAATTGCCACGACCATGGGCAAGGCGAAGCGCAGCACGGGCCCAACCCAGCTGACCAGCGAAACCCCGCTGGAAAGCCAGACCGCCATTTCCGAGTCACGATACGCACGCGACAGGGCCAGCAGCACCGAAACGAACAAGGTCAGCGATAACAGGATCGGCAGATAATTGAGGGAATTGAAGCCAAGCAGCGCAATCACCGCGTCAGCATCGACCGCGCCGGCAGCCGCATCGCCAAGCAAGCGAATCAGCTGCGTGGTCAGCATGATGGCGAAGAGGGCGACAAATACCGCGAGGGCGTTTTGCGCAAATTCTCGCTGGGCGGCGCGGCG
The DNA here is from genome assembly GCA_020048435.1 of Sulfuritalea sp. Lineage (GTDB taxonomy): Bacteria > Pseudomonadota > Gammaproteobacteria > Burkholderiales > Rhodocyclaceae > Sulfurisoma. The sequence continues at coordinate 21 of JAIFMO010000166.1, read as the reverse complement.
GAAGATCATGCGAACTTTGAC
>JAIFMO010000023.1 GCA_020048435.1 Sulfuritalea sp. | reverse complement strand
CAGCCAGGACACCCTCAAGCTCGACGTCGATATCGAAGCGGCGAAGACCGGCATCGCGAAACTCCAGGCCCTGACCGAGGCCCAGTCACTGGTCGCCCGGATCCATCTGGATACCCAGGCCGCCAGTGCTTCCCTGGAACAACTCCAGTCTGATACGGACAACCTGCCACTGCTGGCGAAGGTCACGACCGACACCACGCAAGTCCTGGCCGACATCGATCAACTCAAAAGCACGCTGGCCAGTGCCAACGTCGATATTCCGGCCACGGTCTCCTTCGACCAGCCACGGCAGCAACTGGCCGCATTTGCCCAGGATGCGAAGACCGTCCTGGCCGCCCCGACGTCAGCCACGCATACCGTCCAGCCTGACCTGGGCCAGTTCCGCGCCGCCGTGGCCGAGCTGATGCGTCCGACCAGCAGTCAGCACACGATCTACGTGCAGAAGGTCTACACCAATGCGCAAGGTGGTCTGATCCAGCAGCTGGCCGAAGGTGGTCAGGCAGTCGCTGCAAGCTTCAAACGGATGTCGGGCCGCATCTTCGGGCCGGGAACCGAAACCTCCGACTCGGTACCGGCTCTGCTGTCGAAGGGCGAGTTCGTCATTCGGGCCGCCAGCGTGCGCAAGTTCGGCGCCGGCTTCTTTGCCGCGCTCAATGCCGGCTTCCTGCCTCCGGTGTCCATGGTGCCGCGCTTCGCGGCGGGCGGTGCTCTCGGCAACACCGTGAGCCAGATGGCCATGATGACAGGTGAGACGGCTGCACCCGCCCATGACATCGTGGACCTGCGCTTCCATGTTGGCAATCAGCCGCACACCGTGCAGACCTCGCGCCAGACGGCGATGCAACTCGCGCAGGCCTTGCGCGAACTCTCCAGGGGCGCCTGATGGTAAAACTTGATGCCACCGCTCGCCTCACCGTGCGGGCCTGTGACTACCAGCGCATGCTCGACGACCTGCTTGACCGGCAGCCCTGTGACCGCTGGCTCAAGCCCTGGGCGGACGCCAACTGGGACTGGGTCTATGGCGAGCGCTACAACCGCAAGGCGCGGCAACTCGTCGACCAGGGTACCGGCGCGGCGCAACAGCAAGCCCTCGCGGCCTATGCCGCTTGCCTGGCGGGAAATCCGCTGGATCCGACGCCGACCGCAGGTCTTTCCCTCCGGGTTGGCACGCGACTCGTCGGTGGGGGCATCAGAACTTCGGTTGCGCCTGACAGCCATGGCATGGCGCAGCGCCTGAGCGTCCATTTCGGGGGGCAGGTGGCCGGAGATCCCGATTGCCCGCCGGTATCCGCGGCAGCCTTCCTGCGCGACGAGTACGGGCTGACCTGGTTCAGTCAGGACACCCTCGATCCCCAAGGCCGCCGGAATTATCGCTTCGAGACCGGCAGTGATTTCACCACCGACTGGGCAAATAATGCCTGTCCTGACTACGAGAACTATTTCTGCTTCTACGGTGCCCCGGCGCAGACCAATCTGTTCGAGTTGCGCTGCGTCATCAGCCGGCTCTACGAACTCACCCGGACCGTCGTTCAAGAAACGTTTCCGCCCCCCGACGTCAGCCTCGCCCCTTACGACGCTGCAGCGGCACAGACCGCCGACACCTTCATGACCTGGCGTGGGGCGATAACGCAAGCGCCGCTGCTGGCCCAGTTCGTCTACGAGTATTTCAATGCCGAGACGGGGGAGTTGATCTGGCAATACCCGAACGCCAATGGTGGCGACTTCCCGGAGGGATGGTTTCCCTTGTCCCCGTACAACACGTCCGGGAGCGGTACGGGGGCGAGAAACGAGCCGTGGTGGGGACTCGGTATGGCGACACCGCCGCGCTGGGGAGACTGGACGGTGCGGTGCATTTGTCTGGCCCTGCGCATGCGTCTGGAGACCTGGCCGCAGGGTCTGCCCATCCAGCATCCGGATCTGCTGATGAACCGCTATCCCCTGGCGGGTGGTGGCACGGATGCCTATCCGCGCTGGAAACTCGCCACCGGCATCACGGCCTACACGCCGGGGATGACGGACGGCCTGGCCAGGTTCGAGCGCCCGAACCTGAAGGTGGTGTATCACGGCCACAGCTACCGCTGCGCGATCGATCACGTGCAGGTGCTGGAGGGGATCGGCTACCTGTACACCCTCCACTTCACCAATGACACAAAATTCGACTTCTGGTTCGCCTACCTGGCGGCCAGCGTGGCCTACTACCGGTCGGACGGCAGCTATGTGTGGGGCCCGGCAGGCAACTATCCGCTGATGTTTCACCTCCCGCCGTTTGCCACGCGCAGCTTCCGCGTGCTGCAGCCCCTGGAAGGGTACTGGCTGGACTGGCGCTTTCTGGGCGACATGCGTGCCCCGACGCCGTGGGTCAATCCCTACTACAACACCCTGCAGATGATCGGCAGCGCCGCGCCGGTCAAACCCACCGTGGCCGAAGGACTCTGGACCGAGGTACGGGATGGTGATGCCGGCACCCGAAAGGCCCTCATCAATACCCTGGCGAGCAGCAATCAGGTGCCGAACTGGACTGCCTGCACGACCTATCCGCCCGCCGCGGTCTTGGCGAATCCATTGCTTGGGGAGGTGATCACCGTCGAGTCCGGGATCTCCGGCCAGCGCTTGGGCGGGTCCTACAGCCTGGCAGCGTATGTGACCTACCGGGACACGGACGGCCAGACCTACAGCACGACGCGGTATTTCTCCTGGAGTCAGTTGAGTACCGCCCTGGGTCTGCCTTCCGCGACGCATATCGAGATTGCGCTGGACGGGACGGGGCACCGGCTGGTGCGCAACATCGGCTGGTGGGGCGGGGACACGCAGGGTTACTGCGAACACGGGCTGATCAATCGCTGCGACTATTGGTCGTCGTGGGATGACTTCAAGGCCAAGGCCGACACGGCAGTGCGTGGGCTCCTGCCGGGCAGCTGGACCGTGCTTGCCCTCGATCTGCGCAACCCCTACGTCGGCTTTGACTTTGCTGCCGTGCCGCTCAACGACGTCGGCTGGGGAGCGCGCTCCGGCATTGTTCCCTCGGTGAGCGAAGCCACCTACCCAACCCGCATTACCGTCAGGGTCTGAGACAAGCATGATGGCTTTGGATGGCATGGCCTTGCCGGCAGGACTGCGCTGGTCCGATGAATTCGCCGTGGCCCGCGTGGCCCAGACCGTGCGCCGTACCCTCGATGGCTCGGTGGTGGTGTTTTACGGCGAGTTGCGCGCCGGCTTGCCGATCACATTGGAATCCGAGCCCGACGCCGGCTGGCTGACCCGGGCACAGGTGGAAGCTCTGGCGCTGCGGGCCGCCAGCCCCGGGGGTGTCTACACACTGAATCTGCGGGGCCAGACCTGGACGGTGATGTTCCGCCACCAGGACGCACCGGCCTTCGAGGCCAGGCCGCTGGTGTCAGTGGCCAATCCGCAACCCGGCGATTTTTATCTCGCAACTTTGAAACTCATGACCGTGTAGGCGCACAACGCTCCCCACCCCCCCAGCCCCCGCCCCGAGGCGGGGGTGACGGTGGTTCGCTGCGCTCAAACAACCGTGGCTGTCTCCTTCTCGGGACGGCCCTTCGAAGGAGACGCATATGCCCATTCTCGACAACGAAATCGTCTGGCGGCCTGCTGCCCTGCTGTCCGATGTCCTCCCCGCGCAGAACGGCGGCCGGATGACGTTCGCGCAACTGGTGTCCGGGGTGAAAAACAATCTCTTCCCGGATGTTTCGCAGTCCGAACGACTGGCGGGGGCGGTGAAGTGGCGCAAGGCCTTCATCCATATCAACAGCGCGCAGGACACGGCACTGCTGAATGCGCGCCTGTTTCTCGATGCGCTGACGCCGGCGGGTGATTTCGTGACCTTCCATCCGGGCACGCAGACCGATACCGAGAACAGTATCGCCGGCCGGCCTTACGGGATCGGTACGCTGTACGCCCCGATCGCCAGCGGTGCCACGCAGCTTCAGGTGGCCTGCGAGAACAACAGCCAGTACGCCAGCCTGCAGCCGTTTCGAATCAATGACCGCGTGCGTGTGTCCGACAGGCCGAGCACCGGCGGTGCCGGCAACGAGGAATGGGTGAGCGTCAGCGCCATCAGCTATGGCGCTGACTTTGCCACGCTCGAGGTCTCTCCGGCGCTGGCCAACGCTTATGCGATCACCGGCACCCTGGTGTCCAGTGTCCATGAACTGGACAGCGTGGTCGGAAACTGGTCGGGCCTTGCCGTCACCAGCAGTGGCGGCAGTTTCGCTGCGGCCACCGGGGGCAATCTGGTGGCGCACAACAAGGGCGCCATCGAAGAAAACTGGACCCTGACGTTCACCAGCGCCAGCGGATTTACGGTGACGGGCACCAGCGTCGGCCCATTGGCCAGCCCGGGGGCTACCAGCGCTGACTACGCGCCGTTCAATCCGGCGACCGGTACACCGTACTTCACCATCAAGGCGAGTGGCTGGAGCGGGACATTTCAGGCCAACGATACCGTGAGCTTTGCCACCCATCCGGCCGCCGTGCCGATCTGGTATCGACGGCAGGTACCGGCTGGCACCTTCAGTCTCGCCAACGACTTCGCATCGCTCGCCCTCCACGGGGAGAGTGCGTGATGGCGCGCATCGGTTTCAAGAAGGTATACGCGCCCGCCACCTTCGACAAGGCGGCCATGCTGGAAATCTTCAACGCCATGAAGTCCTGGGTCATCAATGCCGGGTTTACCGTCGTCCTCGATACCGCCACTGCCATCGACTTTCTGCGCATGGGCTCCCCGGCCGGTACGGCGCATGACGATATCCCGCATTGGGCCCTGGTCTATGAGGATCTGGGCAGCTATAGCCGCATCTACGCCTCCGCCGTGTTTGGCCACGACTATCTGGATGTCGGTGCCTTCTGCCAGCCCTACACCATTGCAAGTACGAACTGGCTGAATAGCCCGGCTCCGGAAATCACGCTGTGGTTTGCCGTAGATGCGGTCGAAGGCTGGTGGTGGCTGAATGGCACGATTGTCCGGGCCGACAGTCCGTCCGGGCACGAGATCAAGTTCTGCGGGGTCGGCGCCAGCACCCGGCGCTATCCGGCAGACATGAACCAGGGCCTGTGTTCCCGCTATGGGGTATGGGACGATTGGGGGGACTGGTGCGCGGCGTATACGCGTGACGAGACCGGTGTTCAGTACGCCTCTCCCTGGGCCGGGACCTGGTCCGTCTTCGGTGAAGGGTGGACCTACAACAGCATCCGCCATCCCGGTTCGCCGCTGGGCAAGATGGCCGTCCCACAGTTCCCCAACCGGGATGGCGGTTTTACTGCCAGCGTCTTGGGCGAGTTTCGTGAGATTCTCGTGCTCACCGAGGGTTATGTCTCCGGGGAAGCGCCCTTGCCAGGGTGGATCGCGTTTGTGGGCAACGAACGTGATCAACCCTATGCCGTCCCGGCGCCGGACAGTTTTACCGTGCTATGAGTCTGGGGCTGTCCCTCGCCCTGACCTTGGGGGCGGGGCTGTATGCCGACTCAGGGCCGACGATTCTCAAGCAACGCTTTGCGGCGCACTGGGGCAAGACGGAGGTCTTCGTTGCCAATGCCACGCATTGGGACCTGGCGCGGGAACGTGCCTGGCGCCATGTGGAACTCTGGTCGATCCGCTTCGCGCAGCACCACCAGTCGCCCTACGGCCTGCACCTGGAGGGCGGCCACCAGTTGCGCTATGGCGACCTGCGCTTCCATCGCCGCAGCCTCGCACTGGCCTATGGCGACGCGCATCTTGCTCGTGCGCGGCATCTGGCGCTCTACACCGATCTCGGCAGTTACCGACAATCCTGCCGGATGCCGTACTGGCTCACCCTGCAGGTAGATGTCACGCATCAGCTGGGCTATGCCGTGTCCAATGTAGATCCGGTCATGAAGCGGCTCACGGCCGCCTGGTCGCTGCTCGAGGATGCGCGCCTGCAGGCCGTGATGAACACTCCGGAACTGGTCTGGAACGAGCGAAAGGTTCGCATCGTTCAGGCCACGCTCTCCTGCGATGAGGACAGTCCGGTCTGGATCGCGCAGATCGAGGTGGCCGAGGTGGCTGACTTCGCCATGCTGGCGATCGGTGACGCCATCTCGCTCACCCTCGGCCTGGAAACCTTCGCCCTGGTGATCGACGGCAAGACCCTGTCGCGGGAGAGCAGCGCCGACCCGCGCTGCGCACTCACTGCCGTATCGCCCCTGGCCTGGCGCGATGCTCCGTTTGCGGCCACCACCCGTTACTACGAGTCCGCCGCCATCGCTGCCCAAAGCGCCGTCGAAAACCTGATCGGATCAGTCGATTGGCAACTGCCAGCCTGGATCATCCCCCCCGGCCGCCTGCTTCTGGACAACGTCACGCCGCTGGCCGCCGCCCGCAACATCGTTGCCGCGATCGGCGGCATCATCGAAAGCAACCCGGAGGGTTCCGTGGTGTGCCGGCGCCGCCATCCAGTGAGCATTCCGCATTATGGCCAGACGGTCCCGGCCGGCAGCCTGTTCGACGCTGATGTGCTCTCGGTACGCGCCCAGATTGCGCCGCTGCGCGGCTACAACCGCGTCACCCTCGCCAATGAGGACGGGGCTGCCGGCTCGGCAGCGGACCGGGTCGAGTATGTGGCCGATGCGGACGACCCGTATCGCGGCACGGTGCGCGCCTATCTGTCCGTCTCGCGGCCGGCGAGTTTGGTGAGGCTGGTACATACGGGCAATCCGGCGACGGTGCTGGCCAACCTGGGCGCGGTGACCCGCACGGAAGTGGAAACCGTCGAATTCATCGCTGGGCAGGCCAGTACGCGCTATCCGGTAACGGCGATTACCAGCAGCGCCTGGCAGCACGCCGCTCTGGGGGCAGTCGTTGCCGCTGGTCAGACCTTGGTGACCGCCACGCCCGGCCACAGCCTACTGCGCCTCACCTACACGAGCACCTCGCTGGATTGGCGGGTGGCACTTACGGTCGATGAGGAAGTGCAGTTCGTCCTCACCGATGCATGAAAGGAAAGACCTATGGCCAATGCCACCATTCGTGTCCAGTTCGGCAACCCGGACGGGTCCGCGGCTGCCGGCCATCTGTCGGCCGAGATCGACACCCGGCCCGATGGGCTTAACGGCGGGCGCACCGCCTTCAGCCCGGGGGAGACAGCCTACCTGCTGCTCTACAAATCCGACAATGTCAGCATCACCGATACGATCTGCTCGGCCGGCTCGCTGTCGGCACAGGGCAGTGCGATCGTCACGGTGACCGAGGAACTGATGTTCGAAGATGCCGATACCGCGACGCTGGGCAAGCCCGCCCGTTCCGATATTGCGCAGACCGTCTGGTACGGTCGCAGTCTGGGCAGCCTGACCCTTCAGTCCGACAAGGTCACGGTGAAGTCAGCCGCCAAGGGCGTGGCCGTCGCCAAGGTGAGCTATGACGCCCTGGCACAGGTCTATGCCTTGTCGTCACCCGCGACGCTC
>JAIFMO010000190.1 GCA_020048435.1 Sulfuritalea sp. | reverse complement strand
TGCGGCGCGACAGCCTGCCGGGGCCGCACGGCGAGGCGCCGGTCGCTGACGGGCAACTGGTGCATACGCCCGAGACCTGGTGTCGCATCGCGCTGCTGTTCGCCGGCGGGCAGGCAGGGCCGGCGGAGAACGGCACTGCCGCCATTGCCGACGGCGCGTTGCTAACGCTGCGCCGCGGACTGGTTGATCGCGGGCTCATCGAACTGCGTCGTTCCGGCATGCTGCGCCGGTTGATATATGACTGGGGTGGCGGCATCGAACTGGGCGGTGTCGACAGTCGCGCTGCCGATATACGCGCGGCCGAGGGACGTGATACCGAGGGACGCGATGCCGTGTTGTCGTTCGACGACGGCATGGGCGGCTTCCTGCCGCTGTCCGTGGCTGATGTTGCCTGCCAGCCGCTGACGCTGGGCGCGCTGGGCATCGCCCCGGCGCCGGCTACCCTGTCGGTACTGGCCGAAGACGTTTGTCTCGTCGAGCAAACCCGGCGTGCCCTCTATCGCTATTGGCAACTGGCCGAGGGCGCGCCTACGGATGTGCGTGGACTGCTGGCGCGCGCCGCCCGGCTGGTGGCCGAGATCACCGTCGGCCGTGGCCGGCCGCGACATCTGATCGAGCTTGACGGACTGGCGCTGGAACTGGCCACGCAGGGTCTCGCCGCCGCCTGGCCGCTGGGCAGCGCGCTGCGCCATTTCCGCGGGCAGTGGCAGACGCATGTGGCGCAGCGGGACAATTCCAAAAACAGCTGCCCCGAAAACCGCTGCCTGACGCGCCCCGTCGCGCCCTGCCAGGCGGCCTGCCCCGCCCATATCGACATCCCCAGCTTCATGGCGCACATCGGCCATCGCGATCACGCCAGCGCCGTCGCGGTCATCACCCGCGACAACCCGCTGCCGCTCACTTGCGGCCTGGTTTGTCCGGCGCCCTGCGAGTCGGCCTGCGTGCGCGGCGGTGGTAACGGCGCCGTTTTCATCCGGCCAATGAAGGCGCTGGCGGCCGAGCATTGCCTGGCGACGGGCGCCTATCCGCGGCCCGAACTCGCGCCGCCCAGCGGCAAGCGCGTTGGTATCGTTGGCTCCGGCCCCGCGGGCCTCGCCGCCGCTTATTACCTGCGCGTCCTCGGCCATGCCGTCGAAATCTTCGAGGCGCAGGATCAGGCCGGTGGCATGCTGCGCTATGGCATCCCTGCCTATCGCCTGCCGCCGGAACTGCTTGACCGCGAACTGGCGCAGATCACCGCGCTGGGGGTGCCGATTCACACCGGCGCCAAGGTGGCCAGCCTCGATGGTTTCCGGCAGGCGCATGACGCGGTTTTTCTGGCGCTCGGCACGCAACTGTCGCGCTTCATCCCCATCGAGGGCGTGCATCAGCCCCATGTGCTGGGCGGCATCGATTTTCTGCGCATGGTGCGTGGTGGCGAGCGGGTGCGGGTCGGCCCGCGCGTCGTCGTCATTGGCGGCGGTAATGTCGCCATCGACGTGGCGCTGACGGCCCTGCGCCAGGGCGCCAAGCAGGTCGACATGGTCTGTCTCGAAAAGCGCCGCGAAATGCCGGCCAGCCCGCACGAGATCGAAACCGCCGTGGCCGAGGGCGTGATCCTGCACGCGGGCTGGGGGCCGCTGCGCATCGAGGAAGACGGCGAGGTGGTGTTCCAGCATTGCGACCGCGTCTTCGATCCCGTGGCCGCCGGCGGCCGTTTCAATCCCAAGTTCGATGGCGATCGCCGCCTGCGCCTCGCTGGCGACCAGGTGATTCTCGCCGTCGGCCAGGGCTCCGACCTCGCCAGCATCGAAGGCAGCGGGCTGGACGTCACGCGCGGCTTCATCGTCACCGATCCGAAGACGCTGATGACGCGCCAACCGGGCGTCTTCGCCGGCGGCGATGTCGCTCACGGCCCGCGTACCGCCGTCGAGGCCATCCGCTCCGGCAAGATCGCGGCCTCCGCCATCGACGCCTGGCTGAGCGGCGTTGATCTGGACGCCGCCACCGGCAAGCCGGCGCGCCGCGACGCTGTCGCGCCCCTGGCCGTTGGCCCCAATGACCGCAGCTACCTGCACCGCGCCGAGATGCCGCAACGCGACGTGATCGATCGTGCCGGCAGCTATGTCAAGATCGAGCAGGGTTTGTCGGATGCGCTGGCCTACAACGAAGCTGCCCGCTGCCTGCGCTGCGATCTTTGCATCGGCTGCGGCCTGTGCCAGCTGGCGTGCAGTGAAATGGGCGTCGAGGCGCTGCGCATGGCCGAAACCGCGGCCGGTCGCCTGGCCTACCTCGATTTCACCCGCCCGGCCGACCTCTGCATCGGCTGCGGCGCCTGCGCCCAGGTGTGTCCCACGGGGGCCATCCACGTCGAGGATGCGGCGGGCGTTCGGCGTACCGTCATCACCGGCACGGTGGTGTGCGAACACCCCCTGCTCGTCTGCGACTCGTGCGGCGCCAGCACGCAGACCGCGGCCCAGCGCGACTTCATCCGCCACCGGCTGGGCACGACCGTGGGCATGCCGACTGCGCTGTCATCGCCTATTACCGCGCCTCTGGATCGCGAACTCTGCCCGGCTTGTGCGCGACAGCGGGCCGACCGACCATGGCAAGGGCCGGCCCTTGCCGTACCGCTAGCGCCGACTTTTTTGAAAGACCGACCATGAATCGAGACAAACCGAAGAACGTCGCTGGGCGCCTGCCGGGTTTGCGTCCATCGGGACTGGCGCTTGCTGCCGCGCTGTTCGCCACACTGCTTGCCACGTTGCTGGCCGCCTGCGGCGAAGCGCCCAAGGATGCCGCCACCCCGCCGCCCGCCGCCAAGCCCGCCCTGACGGTCACTACCACCACGCCGCAACGGCAAGCCTGGCCGCTTACCCTTCAGGCCAGCGGCAATATCGCTGCCTGGCAGGAGGCGGTGATCGGCCCGGAAATCAGCAACTACCGGATTACCGAAGTTCGCGCCAGCGTTGGCGATGTCGTGAAGAAGGGACAGGTACTGGCGCGCATCGCCGGCGATACGGTGGAAAGCGAGTTCGCCGAGATTCGCGCCACCGTTGCCGAAGCCGAAGCCACGCTGGCGGAAGCGCGCGCCAATCACGAACGTGCCCGGCAACTGACGGAAAAGGGGTTTTACAGCGTTCAGCAAAATACGCAGACGCAAACCGCTGCCGACACCGCACTGGCCCGCCTCAATGCCACCAAGGCGCGCTTGCAGTCGGCCGAACTGAAACGTTCCCGGGCGACAGTGGTGGCGCCCGACGACGGCATCATCTCGGCCCGCGGCGCGACAGTCGGCACCCTCACGCAACCGGGCCAGGAACTGTTTCGCCTGATTCGCGGCGGCCGGCTGGAATGGCGCGCCGAGGTTACCGCCGCCGAGCTCGACCGCCTCAAACCGGGCCAGGCGGCGACGCTGATCAGCCCGAATGGCGACACGGTGGACGGCGTGGTGCGCGCCGTGGCCCCCACCGTCGACCCGCAAACACGCAACGCGCTGGTCTATGTCGACCTGCCGGCTATATCCAGCACCTCGGCAGGCAAAGTCAGCGCCGGCATGTTCGCGCGCGGCGAATTTCACCTCGGCCAGGGCGTGGTACTAACCTTGCCGCAATCGGCCGTGCTGATGCGGGAGGGTTTTTCCTACATCTTCCGCGTCGAAGGCAACAAGGTTGCCCTGACCAAGGTCGCCAGCGGGCGTCGTAACGGCGAGCGCATCGAAATCGTCGGTGCTGGCGGTCTGGACGAGAAAACCCAAGTAGTCGCCAGCGGCGTCGGTTTCCTCGCGGATGGCGACACCGTGCGCATTGTGCCGGCAGACTCCGCCCCGCCGGCTTCCCCAGTCATCGCCGCCCCGCCGGCTCAGCCATGAACGTTTCCGCCTGGTCGATCCGCAACCCGATTCCGGGGGTCTTGCTCTTTCTGCTGCTGACCCTGTTTGGCCTGATGGCCTTCAAAGGTATGAAGATCCAGCAGTTTCCGGACATCGACCTGCCGATGGTCACGGTGACCGCCAGCCTGCCAGGCGCGGCGCCGGCGCAGATGGAAACCGAGGTGGGGCGCAAGATCGAGAACGCGGTCGCCACGCTGCAAGGCATCAAGCACATTTACACCAAGGTGCAGGACGGCACGGCCATCGTTACCGTTGAATTCCGTCTGGAAAAGCCGCCGCAAGAGGCGCTCGACGACGTGCGCGACGCCATTTCGCGTATCCGCGCTGACCTGCCGGGCGATCTCAGGGACCCGGTAATTACCAAGGTCAACCTGGCTGGCGCGCCCATCCTCACCTACACCGTCGCCTCGACCCGCATGGATGACGAGGCTTTGTCCTGGTTCGTCGATAACACCGTCACCAAGGCCATGCTCAGCGTGCGCGGCGTCGGCGCGGTGGCGCGCGTCGGCGGCGTCACGCGCGAGGTGCGCGTCGAGCTCGATCCGGCCCGCCTGCTGGCCCTGCGCGCAACCGCCGCCGATGTCTCGCGCCAGTTGCGGCAGATGCAGCAAGAGGCCTCGGGCGGTCGCGCCGATGTCGGTGGCGCCGAACAATCGGTGCGCACCATCGCCACCGTGCAGACCGCCGCCGAACTCGGCGCCATGGAAATCGCCCTCGCCGACGGGCGGCGAATTCGGTTGAACGAGTTGGCCACGGTCAGCGATACCGTGGCCGAGCAGCGCTCCGCCGCGCTGCTCAACGGCAAGTCGGTGGTCGGCTTCGAGATCGTCCGCAGCCGCGGCGCCGGCGAGGTCGAGGTAACTGTCGGCGTGCGTGCAGCGCTGGCCCGGTTGAAGGTGGAGCACACCGACATCACCGTGACCGAAGCCTTCAATTTCGTCGATCCGGTGATCGATAACTTCGAGGGTTCGATGGCGTTGCTGATCGAGGGTGCCATCCTCGCCGTCATCGTCGTCTGGCTGTTCCTGGGCGACTGGCGCGCCACCATCGTTTCGGCTACCGCCCTGCCGCTATCGGCCATTCCGACCTTCGGTGTGATGTACCTGATGGGCTTTTCGCTCAATGTCGTCACCCTGCTGTCGATGTCGCTCGTCATCGGCATCCTGGTCGACGACGCCATTGTCGAGATCGAAAACATCATGCGCCATTTGCGCATGGGCAAGACGCCGTTTCAGGCGGCGATGGAAGCGGCCGACGAGATCGGTCTGGCGGTGATCGCCACCACGTTTACCCTCATCGCCGTCTTCCTGCCCACCGCGTTCATGAGCGGCGTCGCGGGCAAGTTCTTCGTTCAGTTTGGCTGGACCGCCGCCATTGCCGTGTTCTTTTCCCTGGTCGTCGCCCGCATGCTGACGCCGATGATGGCCGCCTATATCCTGCGACCGCCGACCAAAACCCACCACGAACCACGCTGGATGGAAATCTACACGGGATGGGCGGCGTGGTGCCTCAAACACCGTATCGCCACCACACTGGGCGCCTTGTTTTTCTTTTTCGGCTCCCTCGCCCTGGTGCCGCTGCTGCCCACCGGATTCATGCCGCCCGACGATCTGTCGCAAACCCAGGTCTATATCTCGCTGCAACCCGGCAGTACGTTCAAGGAAACCTTCGCCGCCGCCGAGGCGGCGCGGCGCATCGTTGAACGGCATCCGCATGTGAAGATGGTTTACACCGCCATCGGTGGCGGTGCGGCGGGGAGCGATCCCTTCGCCCCGCGCGGCGCGTCCGAGGTGCGCAAGGCGACCTTGACCATCAACCTGACGCCGCGCCGGGATCGCGGCGGCGTCAAGAAGCAGACGGTGGAGGGTGAGTTGCGCGAGGCGCTGACCGTGCTGCCCGGCGTTCAGGTCAAGGTTGGCCTGGGGGGCGCCAATGAAAAATACGTGCTGGTGCTGGCCAGCGAAAACGGCCCGCTGCTGGCCGAACATGCCCGCGTCGTCGAACGTGAACTGCGCTCCATTCCGGGTATCGGCTCGGTCACCAGCACGGCGAGCCTGTCCCGGCCGGAACTGGTGGTGCGCCCCGACTTCGCCCGTGCCGCCGATCTGGGCGTGACCTCGGCGGCCATCGCCGACGTGCTGCGCATCGCCACCACCGGCGATTACGACCAGAGCATCGCCAAGCTCAACCTCGCCCAGCGGCAGGTGCCCATCGTCGTCAAGCTGCCGGCGACGGCCCGCCAGGACTTGAACCTGCTGGGGCGGCTGACGGTGCCCGGCAAGCACGGGCCGGTGATGCTCGGTAATGTCGCCAGCCTGTCCATCACCGGCGGACCGGCCGAAATCGACCGCTATGACCGCCTGCGCAACATCAATTTCGACATCGAACTCAACCAGCAACCGCTCGGCGAAATCGAGAAGCTGGCGTTGGCGCTGCCCAGCCTCAAGCAGCCGCCGCCGGGCATATTGCAAACCACGGTCGGCGACGCCGAAGCGATGGGTGAACTTTTCGCCAGTTTCGGTCTTGCCATGCTCACCGGCGTGCTGTGCATTTACATCGTGCTGGTGTTGCTGTTCAAGGACTTCGTGCAACCGGCCACCATCCTCTCCGCGCTGGTGCTATCGGTGCCGGGCGCCTTCCTCGCCCTGTTCGTTACCCACACGGCGCTGTCGATGCCGTCGATGATCGGCCTGATCATGCTGATGGGTATCGCCACCAAGAACTCCATCCTGCTGATCGACTATGTCGTCCTCGCTCGTCGCGGGGTGGATGGCAACCCCGGGCTGGACCGCTGGCATGCCCTGCTCGATGCCAGCCGCAAGCGCGCCCGCCCCATCGTGATGACGACGGTGGCCATGGGCGCCGGCATGCTGCCCATCGCCATCGGCCTCGGCACCGATCCCAGCTTCCGCGCGCCGATGGCCATCGTTGTCATCGGCGGCTTGATCACCTCGACGTTCCTGAGTTTGCTGGTGATCCCGGTCGTTTTTACCTACGTCGACGATGCCATTCACTCCATCCAGAAGCTGCTGGCGCGGCCGCATGGCTGACAGGTTGTCGGGCAGTGCCGTACCGCTAGCGCCGACTTTTTCAGGCGGGCGGGCCGCTGTCGCGCGCGCGTAACTGGCCGCAGGCGCCGTTGATGTCCTGCCCGGCGGAGTGGCGCAATTTGGTCAGGATGCCGCGGCGATGCAACTGGCGCGCCATCGCGGCGGCCCGTTCCCAGGTGGGGCGGCGATAGTCGAGGCCGTCGACCGTGTTGTAGGGGATGAAATTCATCACTGCGTATTTTCCCGTCAGCAGGCGGACGATGCCGTCAAGTTCCGCATCGTCGTCGTTCACTCCTTCGATCAGCGTCCATTGATACTGGATCGGGTAGCCGGTGGCGCGCGAATAGGCATCGGCCAGTTCCACCAGTTCAGACGGATCGATGCGTGGCGCCCTGGGCAGCAGGCGCGCGCGCAGGTCGGCGTGGGTCGAATGCAACGACAGTGCCAGTGCCGGTTTCACTTTTTCGCGCGGCAGGCGGTCGAACACGCGACGGTCGCCAACGGTGGAAAACACCAGATTCTTGTGGCCGATGCCGCCGGCTGTGCCAAGGAAGTCGATGGCTTCCAATACATTGTCCATGTTGTGAGCCGGTTCACCCATACCCATGAACACAACCTTTTTTACCGTCCGCCGGGCGCGGGCCAGCACGACCTGGGCAACGATCTCGGCGCTGCCAAGCTGGCGCAGCAGGCCGTCTCGCCCCGTCATGCAAAACACGCAACCAACGGCGCAGCCAACCTGGGTCGACACGCATAGGCCCTCGCGCGGTAACAGCACGCTCTCGATCGTCTGGCCGTCGTTCAGGTCGATCAGCAGGCGCGAGGAGCCATCCTCGCCGATATGTTCGGATTGCAGGCGCGCCAATCCCGCCAGTTCGGTGGCAAGCGGGGGCAGTGCGGCGCGGAGATTCAGCGGGAAAAACCGCTCGGCCGGCACCGGCCCGCTATCCAGTGGTCGCGCCTCTATCCAGGCCCGCAGCACGCGATCCTCATGGCAGGGCTTGGCGCCATGGTCGCGCAAGTGCTGGCGAAGTTGGGCAATACGCATCGGCGCGGTCAGGCGTGGCGGGTTGCGGTGGTCATTGCCGCGCGATTATTGCCGGTCACTTTCGATCTCCTTAAGCTGAATGGTGATTTTACCGGCCGGACAGCCTGCGCCTCTGCCAGTGGCTGGACAGGGTTCGAACGAGACCGGATAATCCGCCAAGCCGTTGTTCCCGTCACACATCTTCCGGTCCTATTCCTTGGGAAAAATTCTCCTGTTTGCATTGCTTGTCGTGTTCGCCTTCCTTTACCTGAAGGCGCGCGCGAGGGATCGCTTGAAGGGGCAATCGAGCGCGGAGCGGGCACGGAGCGCAGCGAATACACCCTCGCCAGCAAGCGAACCGGTGGTGGCGTGCGCCCGCTGCGGTGTGCATGTGCCCTTGAGCGAGAGCGTCGAAGCGTCCGGCAAGCGCTATTGCGGCGAGGAGCACCGTCGTCTTGGCTAAGCCGGTTCAGCCAGCGTCGCCCCGTCCGCTGGGCGTTCCGGTCGGCCCCACCCACTGGCGCTCCCTTCAGTTTTTCTCGTATTACCGGCTGATCATTGCCAGCCTGCTGACTTTCGCCATGATGATGGCCCCCGGCGTTCTCGACTTGGGCGATCAGAGCCCTGCATTGGCGCGTTGGGCCAGTGCCGGCTACCTGCTGCTGGCGATCCTGTTTGTGACGGGCGTTGCCCGGATGCCGAAGGCATTCAACCTGCAACTGTCGTTGCAGGTCGCGGGCGACGTGGTTGCGCTGACATTGCTCATGTACGCCAGCGGCGGCAGCCAGAGCGGCGTCTCGGTGCTGGTTTTCGTTG
Organism: Sulfuritalea sp.; assembly: GCA_020048435.1. Taxonomy (GTDB): domain Bacteria; phylum Pseudomonadota; class Gammaproteobacteria; order Burkholderiales; family Rhodocyclaceae; genus Sulfurisoma. Next base: position 25,283 of record JAIFMO010000190.1, on the reverse strand, counting down.
TCCTGGCCGGTGCCGGACTGGTCGGGCAGGGCCGGCTTACGTTGTTTTACGCTTCGCTGGCAACGCTGGCGCTGCTGGCCGAACTGAGCTATCGCGTGCTGAACCTCAATGTCGATCCGAGTGCATTCTTCCGCGTCGGTTTGACCAGCATCGGCTTTTTCGGCACGGCTATTTCCGCTCGCCTGCTGGGTCAACGGGTCATCGTGCAGGAAAACCTGGCGCAGCAGCGCGGGGCCGAACTGGCCAGCCAACTGCGGATCAGCGAGCGCGTGATCCGCGACATGCAGGATGGCGTGCTGATCGTGGACGTGGATGGCCGTATCCGGCAGCACAATCCGCAGGCGGCGGCATTGCTCGGTGCGAAGGCGGTCAGCGGTCAGTATCTGGCGGCACTGTCGATCCCGCTGGCCGAGCTTTATCGTGTGTGGCGCAATGACCGGACCGCGCTCCCCGGCATGTTGCGCATGCCGCACGGCGGGCGCCTGGTGCGCGTGCGCTGCCTGCCTTCGGGCGATTCCGGTCATGCGGTGATCTACGTCGAGGACATGGGGCGCATCGAGGAACAGGCCCGCCAGATCAAGCTGGCCGCGCTGGGTCGGCTGACCGCCAACATGGCCCATGAAATCCGCAATCCCCTGGCGGCCATCAGCCATGCGGCGGAACTGCTGCACGAAGAATCTGAAAACGACATCGAGCGACGGCTTGCCAGCATCATTGGCGAAAACACCCGCCGCCTCAACCGTCTCGTGGTGGAGATCATGGAACTCGGTCGCCGCGATCGGGCGCAGCCGGAACTGATTTCGCTCGGCAGCTTTCTGGACAGATTTGTCGAGGAGCTTGAGGTGGCCGAACCCAGCGCCTCGCGTCGCGTTGCCGTGACGGTCGATGGCGCCGCGCGCGTCTGTTTTGATCGTTCCCACCTGAGTCGCGTTCTCTGGAATCTAGCAGTCAACGCCCTGCGCCATGCGTCCGCCAGCGATACGGCGGTACGCTTCGAGGCGCGGGCGGTGGCCGGAGAAGAAGAAATCTCGGCAAGACGGGCGGAATTGCATATCATTGACGACGGGCCGGGTATTGCACCGGAAGTGCGCGGGCAAGTGTTCGAACCTTTCTTCACCACGCATGGCAGTGGCACGGGCCTGGGGCTCTACATCGCGCGCGAACTTTGCGACGCCAACGGCGCCCTGCTTGAACTGCTGGACGAGACCGGCGGCGCGCATTTTCGCATCACGTTTTCGGGAGAGACATGTCAAACCTCCGCCGGGCTCGCGGCGACCTGAAGCGCGCACTTGTCGTCGACGACGAGGCCGACATCCGCGAACTGCTGGACATGACGCTGGCGCGCATGGGCCTGGCGGCGGACTGTGCCGCCAACGTTACCGAGGCCAGACGGCTGCTGGCCGAAAATTCCTATCAGGTTTGCCTCACCGACATGCGCCTGCCTGACGGCGATGGCCTTGAGTTGGTGCGTTTCATCGGCGAGCAATGCCCCGAATTGCCGGTGGCGGTGATCACGGCCCATGGCAGCATGGAAAACGCCGTCGCCGCGCTCAAGGCGGGCGCCTTCGACTATCTGTCGAAACCGGTTTCCCTCGATCAACTCCGTGTCGTCGTGCGCGCGGCGCTCAACCTGCCCGGTAGCGATGGCGGCAGTGTTGCCGGGAATGAGCACGACCTGCGTGATTTGCTGGGCGCCTCTCCAGCTATCGTGCAGGTGCGCGACCTGGTCGAACGCGTCAGCCGCAGCCAGGCGCCGGTCTATATCACGGGTGAATCCGGCAGCGGCAAGGAACTGGCGGCGCGCATGATTCACGAGCGTAGCGCGCGCCAGACCAAGACCTTCGTGCCCGTCAATTGCGGCGCGATTCCCGAAAATCTGGTCGAGGCGGAATTCTTCGGCTACCGCAAGGGCGCCTTCACCGGTGCCGACAATGATCGCATCGGCTTTTTCCAGGCGGCCGATGGCGGCACCCTTTTCCTCGACGAAGTGGCCGATTTGCCGCTGGCCATGCAGGTCAAGTTGCTGCGGGCAATCCAGGAGCGGCGGGTGCGCAAAGTGGGCGCTACCGCCGAGGGATCTTTTCTATCGCCTCAACGTGATCGAAATTCGCATGCCGGCTCTGCGCGAATGCAGCGAGGATGTCGATCTGCTGGCCGATCACATGCTTGCGCGCATGGCGCGCAACGTGGGTATCGACACGCCGCGCCTGACCGACCCGGCCCGACAGGCTTTGTCAGCCTATGCCTTTCCCGGCAATGTGCGGGAACTGGAAAATATTCTTGAGCGTGCCGTGGCGCTGCTCGATGGCGATATCATCGATACCGCCGATCTCGGCCTCGAACGCGACGCGGACGTGCCAGCGCCCGCGAATTTGCATTCGGCGGCGGACTCCGGTCAGGAGTCAGGGGTGCCGTTGGCGCCGCAATTCGGGCAATCGACGCTGCAGGACTATCTCGATCAGGTCGAGAAAACAGCCATCCTCGAAGCGCTCGACAAGACCCGCTTTAACCGCACGGCTGCCGCCCGACTGCTGGGGGTCAGCTTCCGCTCGTTGCGCTATCGCATGCAGCGCCTCGGTCTGAATGATTGATGGCGCATGACTGATGGTTGATCCGACGCCGGCGCTCGATGCGGACGGATGGTTTAGCGACGCCATCCGCGTCGATTCGCCCAATCACGATGCGCGGCCCGTGGGCGAGAGCGTCAGCCTGGTCGTGATCCACGCCATCAGCCTGCCGCCCGGCCAGTTCGGTGGCAATGCCGTCGGGCAGTTGTTTACCAATTGTCTCGATGCCGCCGCCCATCCCTATTTCGCTACGATTCAGGGCCTGCGGGTCTCGGCGCATTTTTTTATCCGGCGCGATGGCGAGCTGATCCAGTTCGTGTCTACCGACAGGCGCGCATGGCACGCTGGCGTTTCTTGCTGGCGAGGGCGGCAGCGCTGCAATGATTTTTCCATTGGCATCGAACTCGAAGGCGACCATGGCGACCATGGTGGCGCTGGCCACGCCTACGAGGAGGCGCAATATTGCCAGCTTGTTGCCTTGATCCATGCGCTGCGGCAACGCTATCCGATCGGCGCCATCGTTGGTCATTGCGACGTTGCCGCCGGGCGCAAGAGCGATCCCGGACCTCGCTTCGACTGGCTTCGACTGTCGACGGCACTGGATGCGCGCGTCGCATGAATGCAACGGTGATAAGGCGTGGCGGCGGCTGACCGCAAATTTTCTTGCCTGAAAAAATACGTACCCCTACAATTAGTGTCAATCAGTCACTCACCCACTACATATAGTGGGTCGCACAAAGACGCAGCATCCGCGCATTGCATGCCATTGGCGATATGAGCGGAGAAACGCAAGGAATTCGTCCCTTTCAATTGCTTGAAAGCGTTGAATAATCCGTTTTGGCCCAGACGGGTTGCTCTCTGATGTAAATGGTGGTTTTTTCCCCTGTTACTTTGTGAAGGAGGTTCAACATGGCTGATCCCAAGAAAGCCAAGAAGCCGGCGGCGAAGAAACCTGCCGTCAAGAAATCTGCTGCTGACAAGCCTGCCGCGAAGAAGGCTGCTGCTGCCAAACCGGCGGTGAAGAAAGCAGCGGCGGCCAAGCCCGCTGCTAAAAAAGCTGCTGTCGCCAAACCCGCGGCCAAACCGGCAGTGAAGAAGGCCGCAGCGGCCAAGCCCGCCGCGAAGCCAGCTGCGGTAGCCAAGCCTGCCGCCAAGCCGGAAGCGAAGAAAGCTGCCGCCAAGCCCGCGAAGAAGGCTGCGGTTGCCAAGCCCGTTGCTAAGCCCGTTGCCAAGCCGGCGGTGAAGAAAGCCGCGGTTGCCAAACCTGCGGCCAAGCCCGCCGCCAAGAAAGCCGCGGCTGCCAAGCCTGCGAAAAAGGCCGCGGTGGCCAAGTCTGCAACTAAGCCCGCATCTAAGCCTGCTGCCAAGCCCGCGGTGAAGAAAGCCGCAGCCAAGCCCGCAGCCAAACCGGCGGAGAAGTCCGCCGCGAAGAAAACTGCGCCGAAGAAGGCCGCCAAGGCAGACGCTGCTGCTTCGCCGCCGTCGACCGCGGCCGCTCCCGGCCACAAGCCTTCGCTCAACCCTACGGATGCCTGGCCATTCCCCACCGGCTCCCGGCCGGCCTGATCGATCTCTTTCGATCCTCGGGGTGGTGGCTGTGATGCAACAGTCGCCACCCTTTTCTTTTGGCCGATTCGGAGGCAAGCGATGCTGAAATGGATTTATTGTGTCATGGCGCTCATGCTTGGCGGGCTTGCTGCCGCACATGCCGCTAGCGAAGCGGTGGTCACGACGACGAACGGGCGATTCGACGATGTCAGCCAGTCGCTGGTTGCCGCCATCGAGGGCAAGGGTCTGGTGATCGCCCATACGTCCCGTGTCGGCGAGATGCTGGACCGCACCGGTAAGGATATCGGCGCGTCCCGCCGGGTTTACGAACAGACCGAGACTTATGAATTTTGTAGCGCCCGCGTGTCACGGATGATGATGGAGGCCGATGCGTCGAACATCGTGTATTGTCCTTTTGCCATCACTGTCTATACCTTGCCGGGCAAGCCGAACGCGGTTTACCTGGCGTACCGTCGGCCACCGGCCGCCGTGCCGGCCGTCGGTGAACTGATCAAGAGCATTGTGGCGGACGCGATGGAGCTTGCGCGCTGAAGTAGCGCGTCATGCGCGTCAGCCCTTCGGCGAGCTTTTCGGCGGCGACGGTGTAGGCGAACCGCATGTGACGCCCCGGCGCGTTGTCGCCGAAATCCAGCCCCGGCGTGACGGCCACGCCGGCGTGCTCGATCAGCGCTTCGGCCAGCGCAAAACTATCGTTACCCAGATCGCCGATGTCCGCATAGATGTAGAACGCCCCTTGCGGTTCGACGCCGATACGAAAGCCCAGGCTTCTCAGGCCGGGTAGCAGCAGGTCGCGGCGGGCCTTGAATTCCGCCCGGCGGGCTTCGAGTATGGCCAGTGTCTCCGGCGTAAAGGCGGCCAGCGCGGCATGTTGCGCTGGCGCCGAGGGGGAAATGAACAGGTTCTGCGCCAGTTTTTCGACGTCGCGCACCTGGTGGGGCGGCACCACCAGCCAGCCAAGTCGCCAGCCGGTCATGCCGAAATATTTCGAAAAACTGTTGATGACGATGATCTCGTCGGAGAGGGACAGCGCCGTCGTGGCATCGACGCCATAGGTGAGGCCGTGGTAGATCTCGTCGACAATGAGCGTGCCGTGGCGCGCGGCCACCGTTTGCCATAGTTCGGCCAAGCGCGCCGGTTCGATCAGGCTGCCGGTCGGATTGCCGGGCGAGGCAAGCAGCAGTCCTTGTGTGCGCGCCGTCCAGCAGGCATCGACCTGTTCCGCCGTGGGCTGGAAAGCTGTCGTGGCATCGACGTCGAGAGATCGCGGCACGCCTTCGAGCAGTCGCACGAAGTGACGGTTACAGGGATAGCCCGGATCGGTCAGCAGCCATTCGTCACCGGGACTGATGAGGGCGCCCAGCGCCAGCAGCAGCGCGCCTGACGCGCCGGATGTGACGATGATGCGCGCCGGATCGATGTTCGCGCCGTAACGTGTCGCATAGAAACCGGCGATGGCTTCACGCAGGCTGGGCAGGCCGAGCGCGTGGGTATAGAAGACCTGGCCGCTGGCGATGAAGCGTTGCGCCGCCTCGATCACCGGTTGTGGCGTCGGGAAGTCGGGTTCGCCAACTTCCATGTGGATGATGTTGCGCCCTTGCGCTTCAAGCGCTCGTGCTTTTGCCATGAGTTCCATGACGTGAAACGGGGCGATCGCGGCCATGCGGGCGGCGCTGTTCATGTGCGTGCTCCAGAAAAAAACGGCCGCCCCCAAGCTTGGGAGCGGCCGTTGCATTGTGGCTGCCATACCGCTAGCGCCGACTTTTTAGTCCCTCGCGGGATGAGCGCTTTTAAACCGGCGTGGCATGGCGGCGAATCAGTCGATCATCGCCAGTTCGAACAAATCGCGCTTGAGCGCCAATTGCTTCGGCAGCTTTTCGCCCATCTTGTCGAACCATTCCTTGTGCGAGGCCAATTCAATTTTCCATGCTTCGGCATCGATCTGGCAGAACGTTTCGAATTCTTCCTTGCTGACGTCCATCCCGGTCCAGTCGATGTCCTCGAAACGCGGCATCCAGCCCAGCACGGTTTCGCGCGCCGGCAGGCGGCCATGCACGCGGTCGACGATCCACTTGAGCACACGCATGTTCTCGCCGAAACCCGGCCACACGAATTCGCCTTTCTCGTTCATGCGGAACCAGTTCACGCAGAAAATCTTCGGCGTGTGTTCGACGACCTGGCCCATGCGCAACCAGTGGCTGAAATAATCGCCCATGTGGTAGCCGCAGAACGGCAGCATGGCGAAGGGGTCGCGCCGCACCACGCCCTGCGCGCCGAAAGCGGCGGCAGTCGTTTCCGAGCCGAGCGTCGAGGCCATATAGACGCCATAACTCCAGTTGAAGGCTTCATAGACCAGCGGCACGGTGGTGGCGCGGCGACCGCCGAAGATGAAAGCGGAAATCGGCACGCCCTGCGGGCTTTCCCAGTTCGAGTCGACCGACGGGCACTGCTTGGCGGGCGCAGTAAAGCGCGAATTTGCATGCGCCGCCTTGCGGCCTGATTCCGGCGTCCAGTCCTTGCCCTGCCAGTCGATGGCATGCGCCGGTGTCTCTGTGCCCATGCCCTCCCACCAGACATCGCCGTCGTCGGTCAGCGCGACGTTGGTGTAGATGCTGTTTTCCTTGAGTGTCGCCATGGCGTTGAAGTTGGTCTTCTCCGACGTGCCCGGCGCGACGCCGAAAAAGCCGGCCTCGGGGTTGATGGCGTAGAACATGCCGCCAGGACCGGGTTTGATCCAGGCGATATCGTCGCCGACCGTGGTGATCTTCCAGCCGTTGAACGACTCGGGCGGAATCAGCATGGCAAAGTTGGTTTTGCCGCAGGCGGACGGGAAGGCTGCGGCGACGTAGGTTTTCTCGCCGGTGGGCGATTCAACGCCGAGGATCAGCATGTGTTCGGCCAGCCAGCCCTCGTCGCGCGCCATGGTCGAGGCGATGCGCAGCGCCAGGCATTTCTTGCCCAGCAGCGCGTTGCCGCCATAGCCGGAGCCGTAGGACCAGATTTCACGCGTCTCGGGGAAATGCACGATGTATTTGGTGGTGGGATTGCACGGCCACTTGACGTCGGCTTTGCCCGGTTCGAGCGGGGCGCCAACCGAATGGAGGCAAGGCACGAAAAAGCCGTCGGCGCCAAGCACGTCATAGACGGCCTTGCCCATGCGCGTCATGATGCGCATGTTGGTGACGACGTAGGCCGAGTCGGTGATCTCGATGCCGATCTGGGCGATGGGCGAACCGAGCGGACCCATGCTGAAGGGAATCACATAGAGGGTGCGGCCGCGCATCGAGCCCTTGAAGAGGCCCTTGAGCGTTTCCTTCATCTTGGCCGGGTCTTCCCAGTTGTTGGTCGGGCCGGCGTCTTCCTGTTTGGCCGAGCAGATGTAGGTACGATCTTCGACGCGGGCGACGTCCGAAGGGTCGGAGCAGGCGAGGAAAGAATTGGGGCGCTTGGCCGGATTGAGCTTGACGAAGGTGCCGGCGGTGACCAGTTCAGCGCACAGCCGGTCGTACTCTTCCTGCGAGCCGTCAGCCCAGTAAATTTGATCAGGTTCGGTCAATGCCGCGACTTCCGCGACCCATGCCTTGAGTCGCGCATGTTTGACGTAATCGGGTGCCTGGAGGGCGGGTTGGCTCATGGAAATCTCCAATTTAATCTAAGGTCTAAGTGAGGGGTGAGAGCGGATAATAAACTAATCTGTCGCGAGGGCTATTGTGGAACCACCGCAATCGAAAACTGTTGGAGCAAATCATGCAAAGAATTGTCATTATCGGCGCCACCTCGGCTATCGCTCATGCGACCGCCCGTTTGTGGGCGACGCGCGGCGCGGCCTTGTTTCTGGTGGGTCGCAACGCCGAGCGGCTGGCGGTCAATGCCGCCGATCTGCGGGTACGCGGCGCGGAGAAGGTAACGGCGCATGTGATGGATGCGACCGATTACGCGACTCACGCGGCGATGCTGGCGGCGGCACTGGCCGCGCTGGGCGGCATCGACGTGGCGCTGATCGCCCACGGCACACTGCCCGACCAGCGCGCTTGCGAAGCCGATCTGGTCATGCTGCGTGCCGAGATCGAGGCTAACGGCGTTTCGGTCTGCGTGCTGGCGCAAGCGTTTGGCAACTATTTTGTCGCGCAGGGCAGGGGTACCGTGGCCGTGATCGGTTCGGTGGCGGGTGACCGCGGGCGGCAGAGCAATTATGTTTATGGCGCGGCCAAAGGTCTGGTGGCGCGGTATCTGGAGGGTTTGCGGAACCGGCTGGCGAAGTCGGGCGTGGGCGTGCTGCTGATCAAACCGGGTTTTGTCGATACCCCGATGACGGCGGCCTTCGAGAAGAAGGGCCTGCTGTGGGCGCAACCCGAGGCGGTGGCGGGCGGTATTCTCGACGCCATCGAACGCGGTCGCGATGTTGTTTACCTGCCGTGGTTCTGGCGCGGCATCATGTGGGTGATTCGCCATATTCCGGAGCGGCTGTTCAAGCGGCTGTCGCTCTGATCCATTTCAACGAGGAAGGAACTTGCTCATGAAACTTTTTATCGGCGCACTCTGCCTCGCGGTCGCCACCGTGAGCAGTGCAACTGAAAGCACCCGGGAAGTCACTTCAACGGCAGCCGATCGCGAGGCCGTTGCCGTGACTGTCTATAACGACAATCTCGCTTTGGTGAAGGAGCGGCGCAAGGTGCAGTTGCCGGCCGGCGCGGCCCGTCTGTCGCTGCGCGAAGTGTCGGGGCAGATGCGGCCGGAAACAGCGCTGCTTAAGGCGGTGACGGGCAGCCCGATTTCGCTGATCGAGCAGAATTTTGACTTCGATCTGCTGACACCGGGCAAGCTGCTGGAAAAGTACATTGGCCGCGAAGTGACGGTGCTGCGCTCGCATCCGACCACGGGCGAGGAGAAGGCGGAAAAGGCCACGGTGCTGGCAGCCGGGGGCGGAACAGCGGGCGGCACGGTGCTGCGTTTCCATGACCGCATCGAGACCGGCGTGCCGGGGCGCATCGTCTTCGACAGCGTGCCAGCCAATTTGCGTGATCGGCCAACCCTTTCCGTGCTGATCGAAGGCGCGGGCGGACAGCAGTCGCTGGAACTTTCCTATCTCACCGGTGGCCTGGCGTGGTCGGCGGATTATGTTGCCAACCTGTCGGCGGACGGTCGCCAGATGGATATTTCTGGCTGGGTCACGCTCACCAACCGCAGCGGCGCCGCGTACAGCAACGCCATGTTGCAACTGGTGGCCGGCACGGTGAATCGGGCGCGTCCGCAGCGGATGCAGGCGGACTTCGCGATGGCTATGCCGGCGCCGGCGCCGCGAAAAGCAGCGGAATTCGCCCAGGAAAGCCTGATGGATTACCACCTCTATACCTTTGATCGCCCGACGTCCATCGACGACAACCAGACCAAACAACTGGCTCTGCTGTCGGCCGGCGCGATTCCGGTTCGTCGCGAGTATTTGCTTGCCGGTGGCGACTACTATTACCGTGGCCGCTACGATCAGATCGGCCAGAAGATCAAGCCCGCGGTGTTCGTCGAATTCACCAACAAGGGTGGACAGCTGGGCAAGCCGCTACCCGCCGGTATCGTGCGGGTTTATGCGAGAGACGCGAAGGGCGCGGCGCAGTTTGTTGGCGAGGATCGCATCGAGCATACGGCGAAGAACGAGAAAGTGAGTCTCAAACTCGGCGAGGCCTTCGACATTACCGCCGACCGCAAGCAGGTTTCCTACAAGAAGCTCGGCGATACGACGGCGGAGACGGCCTACCGCATCGAGATTCGCAATGCCAAGGACGAGGCTGTAAGCGTGCGGGTGCGGGAGCCGCTGCCGGGCGACTGGGAAATCACCCAGGAAACGCAGCCGCATACCAAGGAATCGTCGCGTAGCGCCGTATGGAACATCGCCGTACCGGCTAACGGCACGGCGATGCTGGACTATACGGCGCGCGTCAAGTGGTAGCGAGGTAGCGCTTGGGTAAAAAAGGTGGGGAGATTACTCGCGCGTTACCGGGCGGTGCGCGAGGAAGTCCTCGTCCTGAAGCTGCGACGGGCCGCTACCCAGGCGAAGGCGCTGAAGGGGAGCAGCATGATTGCCAATGAAATAATTATGCGCATGATGATCTCTCTCGTTTATGGGGTTGGTGGGAATCTATTGTGGGACTTGGTGATGCGGGACTCGGTGAAGCACTGTCCGGCAAAAAAACGCCCAGCGAGACGGGGGAGCCAAGCCGGGCGATCAAGGAGGAGGAACTATGAAACTGACTCTCGGTAAAGAGCCAGCCATGAATGTACTATGAGAATATTCTTATATTATTAACTATTACAATTCTTCACAATTAGGCGGGCCCGGTTTATTGGGTGCGCTTGGTTTCGCAAGGAGCTGAATCAGCCGAGCTTGATGCTGGCCGTGACCATGCGGGCCAGTTGTTCCGCCACCACCAGGCGCAGGCCACGCCCGGTCAAAGCGTTGCGAATGGTCGCTTCGTCGTAACCCCAGTCGCGCAACCTTTCGGCAAAGGCGCGAAAAGTTTCCACTTCGAAGGCGATATCCGCGCTGACGGAGGCGCTGCCGCCGGCTTGGGTAAAGGGGTCGCGATCCCGGTCGTATTGAGCACGCTGATCGACATCCGACAGGATGCCGTAGGCCTCGTTGATCTCGGCCATTCTTGCGGTGGCTTCGGTCGGGCTGCCATCGAAGCGGTCGGGGTGATAGCGGTGGGCCAAACCCCGGTAGGCGCCCTGAATCACGACATCCTCGGCGGTGTCCAACACACCGAGGACGGCGTAGTAATCTTTTTTGGTGTCGATGCCTCTGTTGTTCATAAGTCCGGGTTCCGGCTGCTGGATCGACTTCATTATAGAATCCCGCCCTTCCCGATCACCAATAATTCCCCCGGAATTTCCGCGCCCACCATGAGCTTTCAAGCCCTTACCGCCCTCTCGCCGCTCGACGGCCGTTATGCCGCCAAGCTTGAGCCGCTACGCGCACATTTCTCAGAATTCGGTCTGATCCGCAACCGCATCCGTGTCGAAATCGAATGGCTGAAGGCGTTGGCGGCCGCGCCCGAGATCGCGGAAGTGCCGGCGTTTTCATTTGATACCGTGGCCGAACTGGATCTGGTGGTCTCGGGCTTCGCGGTGCCCGATGCCGCCGAGGTCAAGCAGATCGAGGCCGTCACCAATCACGACGTCAAGGCCGTGGAATACTGGCTGAAGGAACGCTTCAAGGGCAACGCCGAGGTGATGCGGGTGGCCGAATTCATCCACTTTGGTTGCACTTCCGAGGACATCAACAACGTCTCCCACGCGCTGATGCTCAATGACGCGCGCGCGGAAATCCTGCTGCCGGGGTTCGGTCGCGTGATCGAGCGTTTTCGCACGCTGGCGCACGATCTGGCCGACTTGCCGCTGCTCGCCCGCACCCACGGCCAGCCGGCCACGCCGACCACGCTGGGCAAGGAAATGGCCAACGTCGCGGCGCGACTGATCCGCGCCCGCAGCCGCATCGCCGACGTGGCGATGATGGCCAAGTTTAACGGCGCGGTCGGCAACTACAACGCTCATCTGTCGGCCTATCCGGACATCGACTGGGAAGGTTTCGCCCGCCGCTTTATCGAGTCGCTCGGCCTCGAATTCAACCCTTACACCATCCAGATCGAACCGCACGATGCGATGGCCGAACTTTTTGATGCCATGGCGCGCGCCAACACCATCCTGATCGACGCCGACCGCGACATCTGGCAATACATCTCGATGGGTTACTTCAAGCAGAAGACCAAGGCCGGCGAGATAGGCTCTTCAACCATGCCACACAAGGTCAATCCCATCGATTTCGAGAATTCCGAGGGCAATCTCGGCATGGCCAATGCCATCCTGCGCCACCTGTCGGAAAAGCTGCCGATTTCACGCCTACAACGCGATTTGACCGATTCGACGGTGCTGCGCAACATGGGCATCGCCTTTGGCTATGTCTCGCTGGCACACGACTCGACCCTGCGTGGCCTTAACAAGCTCGAAGCTAACCCGCAACGCCTGGCGGATGACCTCGATAATTGCTGGGAAGTGCTGGCCGAGCCGGTGCAGACGGTGATGCGCCGTTACGGTGTGCCCAATCCTTACGAGCAATTGAAGGAACTGACGCGCGGCAAGGGCATTGAGCAGGACGCCCTGCGCGCCTTCATCGCCACGCTGGCGATTCCGGACGCCGACAAGGCGCGACTGCTGGCAATGACACCGGCCAGCTACATCGGCAGCGCGGCCGCACTGGCGCGGAATATCTGACATGGGTTTTGCCGAGAATCTGAAAAGCATGCCGCGCGTTTCCCACCTGCTGGCCATCGAACTGGTCGGCAAGGAAGGCGATGTCGTTGCAACCCTGGAAAACAAGCCGGGTCAGGCTGGTTCGCTCGCCGTTTATAACCACCTCGGTCAGATCTACGGCGCCATCAATGCCGAGGCCGCGAAGAAGGGATTGGAGATTTTCGCGGAGCACGCCGACGATGCCCGCGCTCATCCCGGCAAGCACCCCAACATCGACCGCCTGCTGGCACTGGTTGCCGAAGGCGGCCAGTTTCGGGTAAAACACGTATTCGCGACCGGAACGGAGTGAACGCAACGGGTTCGTGCCGTACCGCTAGCGCCGACTTTTTGTAATAACCCCAGGAGAACACAAATGAAAAAAATTACCCAAACCCTCATCGCTGGTTTGGCTTTGACCGTACTGGCCGGTACTGCTTCCGCTCAAGTCGTCGGCAAGTCCGAGGACCAGATCCGCTGGCGCCAGTCGGCTTATCACACGATGGGCTGGAGCATGGGTCGCATCAAGGCCAACGTCGAAGGCACCTTCAACAAAGACCAGGTGATCGAAGCCGCCAACGTCATCCAGGCCATTGCCAATTCGAAGATGGGCGCGCTCTACCAACCGGGCACCGAAACCGGTAAGGGCTGGAAGAACACCCAGGCCAAGGCTGAACTGTTCACCGACAAGGAAGGTGTCGGCAAGGTGGCCATGGGCTTTGGCAAGGAAGCCAACGAAATGGCCAAGGTCGCCGCGTCCGGTGACGCTGCCGCCGTCAAGGCCCAGTTCGGAAAACTCGGCGAATCCTGCAAGGCCTGCCACGAGAAATTCCGCGTCAAGGACTGACACTCTTCGTCAGCCACAATGAAGCGGTCACCTGCGGGTGGCCGTTTTTGTGTCCGGGGGCTAGAATCGTCGCATGAACATCCTGCTCGCCATTGACGGTTCCGAGGTCTCGCAACGGGCCGTGCTCAGCCTGATCGATCATGTGCGCTGGTTTCGCGAGCCACCGCATGTCCATCTGTTGCATGTGCATGCGCCGATTCCCGTCGGCCTGGCGGTGCAGCACCTGAGCCAGGAAATGCTCGACCGCTATTACCGCGAGGAAGGCGAGGCGGTGCTCAAACCGGCCGCTGTCGCGCTGGCGCAAGCAGGCATTGCCACTACCCCGCACATCCATGTCGGCCATGCCGCCGAAATCATCGTCAGGCTTGCCGGCGAGTTGGGCTGTGAGTTGATCTGCCTGGGCAGTCATGGTCGTGGCGGCATCAAGACCGCGCTGCTCGGCTCCGTGGCATCGCGGGTGCTGCATCTGGCGCAGGTGCCGGTGCTGATCTGTCGCTGACCGCATCCGGCTGCCCCGAAGCCGTAACCGCTCGACTCCGGTGAACCCATGAACACCTTCCAGACCGAACAGGACGCCGCTCGGGACGTCATCGAGCTATCCATTTCCGGCATGACCTGCGCGGCCTGCTCGGGGCGCATCGAGCGGCAGCTCAATAAGCTGGGCGGCGTCGAGGCGGTGGTGAATCTCGCCGCCGAAAAGGCGCATATTCGCTACGCGCCGAACCTGATCGACGCGGCGAAACTGATTGCCACCATCGAGAAAACCGGCTTCGGTGCCACGCTGTCGACAGCCGACACCCACGTCGATGAAAAGGCCCGCAAGGCCGCGACCTATCGCGACGAAGTACATCGTTTCTGGATTTCTCTGGCGCTGACGCTGCCGCTGATCGGGCAGATGGCCTTCATGTTTGTGGGTGCCTGGGATGCCCACCATGACGTGCTACCGCGCTGGCTGCAATTCGCGCTGGCCACGCCGGTGCAGTTCTGGATCGGCAAGCGTTTTTACCTCGGCGGCTGGAACGCCCTGCGTAGTGGCGGCGGCAACATGGATGTGCTGGTGGCGCTGGGTACTTCGGCCGCTTATTTCTACAGCGTCGCCGTGATGCTGCTCGATTTGCCCGCCCATGTCTATTTCGAGGCGTCGGCCACCGTCATTACACTGGTGCTGCTGGGCAAGATTCTCGAAGCACGCGCCAAGGCCAGGACATCGGCGGCCATCGAGGCGTTGATCAAGCTGCAACCGCAGACGGCGCACGTCGAGCGCAATGGACAATTGGTCGAGGTCGACGTCAAGGCGATGATTCCCGGCGACGTCTTTATCGTCCGCCCCGGCGAAGCCGTGCCGGTGGATGGCGCGGTGGTCGAGGGGGCGTCGAGTGTCAACGAGGCGATGCTGACCGGCGAGAGTCTGCCCGTTGGTAAACACGTCGGAGACAAGGTTTTCGCTGCCACGGTGAATGGCGTGGCGCTGCTCAAATGCCGCGCCACCGGTGTGGGCTCGCACACGCTGCTGGCTGGCATCATCCGTCTGGTCGAGCAGGCGCAAGGCTCGAAGGCGCCGGTGCAGCGCCTGGCCGACCGTATCGCCGCCATTTTCGTGCCGGTGGTGACGGTCATCGCGCTGGCAACTTTCGTGTTGTGGTGGTGGCTGGGCGGCGAATTCACGCCCGCTCTGATCAACGCGGTGGCCGTGCTGGTGATCGCCTGCCCCTGTTCGCTGGGCTTGGCGACGCCGACGGCCATCATGGTCGGCACGGGCATGGGTGCGCGCGCCGGTGTGCTGATCCGCAACGCCCAGGCGCTGGAACTGGCCGAAAAGATCGAGGTGCTGGCCGTCGATAAGACCGGCACGCTGACGCAGGGCAAGCCGGCGGTGACGGCCATTGAAAAAGTCGGCGGTAGCGGTACGGCAGACGAGCTCTTGCATCTTGCCGCCAGCCTGGAACAGGGGGCGACCCATCCGCTGGCGCAGTGCATCGTGGCGCGGGCGCGGACAGCGGGGCTGGCGCTGACAACGCCAACCGATGTTGCCGCCGTGCCGGGTCGGGGGCTGAGCGGCGCGGTCGATGGCAGCCGCATCGCGGTCGGCTCGCCGGCATTCATGGCCGATCTGGGTATCGACCTGTCTGCCGAGGCGCTGGCGCAATTGGCACGATTGGCCGGCAGCAGTGTGGTTGCCGTGGCGCGCGACGGCGTGGTCTGCGGCCTTATCGGTATTGCCGACCCGCTGCGCGCAAGTTCCAAGGCGGCCGTGGCGCGCCTGCAAAAACTCGGCGTCGAGGTCGTCATGCTTACCGGCGACAACGCCGCCACGGCAGCCGCCATCGCCCGCGAAGCCGGCGTCGACCGCTTCGAAGCCAATGTGCTGCCAAGTGATAAGTCAGCCGCTATCGTCAAGCTCAAGGCCGGCGCGAACGGAATCCGGCGTGTCGCCATGGCCGGCGACGGCATCAACGACGCCCCGGCGCTGGCGGCGGCCGATGTCTCCTTTGCCATGGGCGCCGGTTCCGACGTGGCGATGGAAGCCGCCGACATCACGCTGATGCGCGACGACCTGGGCGGCGTGGCCGACGCGATTTCGCTGTCACGGGCAACGCTGGCCAAGATCCGCCAGAACCTGTTCTGGGCCTTCATCTACAATTTGCTGGGCATCCCACTAGCGGCGCTCGGCTACCTCAATCCGGTGGTGGCCGGCGCGGCGATGGCGATGAGTTCGGTATCGGTGGTCAGCAATTCGCTGTTGTTGCGGCGATGGAAAGCGGAGAAATGAAATGGAATCGATCGTTCTTAAAGTAAGTGGCATGTCCTGTGGCGGCTGCGTGGCCAGCGTGACCAAGGTGCTGACGGCCCTGCCCGGCGTGGCAAAAGCCGAGGTCATCCTGCAACCCGGCGAAGCAAAAGTGGAATTCGACCCCACCCAAGTCAGCCGCGCGCAATTGGTCGCCGCCATCGAAGACGCAGGTTTCGAGGCGGAGTAGGGCGGTGATATTTTCGCCTGAAGGGTGTTGTACGAGGTCCGGCAGTTTTCTCTCCTTTCCGTGAGTGATCAGATGAAGAATCCGGGTTGACCTATTTCATCTGGGGCGTGTTGGCCCTACTCGCTTTGGTGGCGATTGGTTTTGTCCTGCGCGCCGAGCGTCGTCGTTTCGCCGCCCGCAGCATGGCAGGAGCTTGGCTGCGGGTGCGACTCGCCAGCGTGCCGATCACGTTTCTGGCTGCTGCGGCAGTGTGGCTGCCCGCCCGCGCTATCGGCGGCCCTGAGGCCTGCTCCACGCAGGCGGATGTACTGGCGGATGACGCAGACCGCCTGAATCGTTCCGACTGGTCGTCGTCGACACCAGAACTGCCGGCACAAGCCCTGATACCGGTCTGGACCATCGAGGGCATTAAGCTTCCGGCGCGCATCCCCCGCAATTTCGTGATCTTGGAACGGCGCTGGCCCACGGGCCGTGTACAACAGTTCTAATCGAACGGCCGATCAGTTGCTGCGTTTCGCCAACCACGCCAGCAAAGTCTCATACAGTTTGTCGGCATTGATCGGCTTGGCGATATGGTCGTTCATGCCCGCCTTGATGCAAATCTGACGGTCCTCGTCGAAGGCGTTCGCGGTTATCGCCAGGATAGGCGTTTGCGCATGGCTTGGGAGAACGCGGATCGCCTGGGTGGCTTCGACTCCGTTCATGATCGGCATCTGCATGTCCATCAGGATCAGGGCGTAACGGTTCTGTTTGGCTAGCGCCAGTGCCTGCTGGCCATCCTCGGCGACATCTACCGCCAGCCCTACATCCTCCAGCAAGCCGCGAGAGACCTCCTGGGTGATCGGCTCGTCTTCCGCCAGCAGGATGCGCGTGCCGGCGTATCCGGCTTGCAGGCGTTGTTCGGCCGTGAGGGCCGTAAAAGTCGGCGCTGGCGGTACGGCATCCTGTTCCCGTCTCTTCAGCGGAACGACGAACCAGAAGTTGCTGCCTTGGCCGGGGGTGCTCCCGACGCCGATTTCGCCGCCCATGAGCTGGACCAGCCGCTTGCAGATGGCCAGTCCGAGTCCGGTGCCACCGTATTTGCGGGTCATGCTATTGTCGGCTTGTTCGAAGGACTGGAACAGCCGCGACTGCGCCTCCGGTTCGATGCCGATGCCGGTGTCGCTGACATCGAAGCGGACTTGTACTGCTTCGGGGGTTTCGCCGACTAAGCAGACGCGCAGGGTGACTGCGCCTTGCTGGGTAAATTTGATGGCGTTGCCGATGAGGTTGAAGAGGATTTGACCCAACCGCAGCGGATCGCCCTTGAGTGGTGCATGAGCGAGTTCAGCGGGCAGGTCGGTGGCCAGTTGCAGGCCCTTCTCGGTGGCTTTGTGGCCGAGGGTACTGGTGAGATTCTCTATCACGGCGGAGATCTGCAAGGGGATGCCCTCAATAACCATACGCTCGGCTTCGATCTTGGAAATGTCGAGGATGTCGTTGAGTACGCCGAGCAAGCGTTCAGCGGAAAGTTTCGCCTTGTCGAGTTTATCGATGCCCCGCGGGTCGACTATGCGCCGTCTGGCGAGATCGATCATGCCCATGATGCCGTTCATGGGGGTACGCAACTCATGGCTCATGTTGGCGAGGAAGGCGCTCTTGGCGCGGCTGGCGGCTTCGGCGGTGTCTTTCGCGGCGGCGAGTTCGATGGTGCGTGAGTTGACCATATCCTCGAGATGATGACGGTAGCTATTCAGTTCGATTTCGGTCTGTTTGCGCAGCGTAATGTCGTCGTAAAGCCCCAGCACTCCAATCACGGTTCCCGCCGCGTCGCGCAGCGGCACCTTGGAGGTACGCAGCCAGAGTGGCTTGCCGTCCGGGGTGGTCTGGGGCTCTTCAAAATCAAGTCGCGGCTGGCCCGATTCCATCACTTGCCGGTCATCGGCACGATAGAGGTCGGCCTGCTCGGCCCAGCCCATGGCGTAATCGTCCTTCCCGATCAGGTCGGACGGCGCGTTCTTACCGGCATCCCGGGCGAAGGCCGGGTTACAGCCCAGGTAGTGGCAGTCGCGATCCTTCCAGAAGACGCGGATCGGCGCAGTGTCGATGACCTGCTGCAGCAAGTCGCGCGATGTGGCGAGCGCTTTCGACATTTCCTCCATGGCCAGAACGGCAGTACGGCGCTCGGTAATGTCGCGAGCAAAGCCGACGGTGCCCACCACGGTGCCTGTATCGTCGAAGACCGGAGCCTTGTAGGTCTCGAACCATTTTTGGTTTCCGTCGGCATCGATGATTTCCTCCTCCACGTTCTTCTTTCTCCCGGAAGCGAGGACTGCCCGATCATCGGCCCGATAGCCTTCAGCCAATTCGGCGGGCGCAATGTCGAAGTCGGTCTTGCCGACCAGTTCGGCGGTGTTGCGCTGGCCAAACAACTGCACGAACCCCTGATTGACGGCGAGGAAACGGCTTTCGGTATCCTTGAGCCAGACGGCGAAGGGGAAGTTGTCGAGCAAGGCCCGCTGGTACTGCTCGCGCTGCTGCAGTTCGAGCTCATTTTGCTTGCGCTCGGTGATGTCTCGTGCCGAAATGGCCAGACAGGGGACACCCTCCAGATCAACTTGGCTCATGGATAGCATCGCCGGAAAGACTTCCCCATTCTTACGCATGAAGAGCGTTTCGAAGTTCGCCAGCATGCTGTTGCACCCCAAGGCATCAAGCATTTTCTGCCGGGCGGTAGGTGATCCCCACGTTCCCAGTTCGATGGATGTACGCCCCAAGGCTTCATTCCGGGTAAATCCCATGATCCGCTCGAAGGCCTCATTAACCTCGACAAATCGACCGCTTGCCCGTTCGGAAATGGCGATCAGATCAGGGGTAGTTCGATAAATTGAGGCGAACTTCTCTTGGGATTTTCTGAGGGCACGGCGACTGGTATGCAGTCTTGCAAAGGAAAAGCTGATGACCATGACCAAGAGTAGCGTCATGCCGAAGAGCAATTTATTGTGGTAAGTCTCGTAGAAGGAAGGGGGCTGATTGATGATCCGGCTATTTTCCGGTAGCGCCACAGCACGGATATTGAAGCGCTCTAACTGATCATGATCGAACATGTAGGAGTTGGGGCTCGGCGCTACCCCGGTCAGCGTTTGCGGGGCTTCATCCCGTAGCAGTCGAGCAGCCATTCGTCCGGCAGCCAAGCCGTGCTCGTGGAGATCAATGAGCTTCCCGCCAACGATGCCGTGCCCCAGGCTGAATGCCCATCCCCCATAAATCGGCACCGGACTGACAGCGGCAAGCGCACGCAATGCATCGTTGCTGGATATGTTGAGGCCGTCCTTGTTCGTGACGTTGGAGGCGAAGTACATCGCAACCGTGCCCGGCTGGAATCCTGTGGCAGCTTTCCGCAAGTCCTCAATCGGCAGTCCGGCAAGGCTGTCGATCTTGGTGCGGGGAGCCAGTTTGTTGGCGGCACGATGGAAAGCCTGGCTGTTCAATCTTCCTGTCACTGAGTCGTCATGGATAGCCACAACGGTTTTCGTGTCGGGATGCAGCGCAAGAATCAGATTCAGGGTGTCGTCAAAGCTCGGGGATTCATCGATGCCCACATAGTCAGTCCTGCCCTGAATCCTCGTTTGATCGAAGTAGTTGGTTCCGGCGAAGACGACGGGGATCTTGCCGAACAGTTCATCTCGGTATTTTTCGATGAGATTGAACGCATAGTCATCGGTGGTGACCAGCAGTGCATAGTCGTGCTTGCGGTATTTGGCGCGCAGCGTTTCAAGTACCAGTCTGTCATGATTTGGGCCGCTGAACTGTTTGCTGTCGAGGTATTCAACCTTGGTGTCGATCGCGAGTTCGGTTTGCTCAAGGGCCTTGCTGATACCGGCAACGAGGTCGTCTGAACCCTTGTAACCTGCGTGGTAGGAATTGAGAATCAGGACATGCCTGACATCAACGGCCTGAGCAGAGTTTATCGCCAGTCCGTTTGAAACAAGCAAGATAACAACCAGCCTGACAAGTCGGCTCATCCAGTCGTCCCACTTACGTAGTGGCGATAGTTGGGAGACAGCCGATTTCATGGCGTAGGGAAGTTTTTGGCTAGCGGATTTCAACCGGAATTTTATCCCGAATAGCCCTGCTAGATTTCATGAACAAACCGCTCCCAACCAAACCAAGCTTGACGGCGGCGGTGGGGATTTTTTGGTTCTAGGGCAGGTGCAGGCAGAACTCAGTCGTCGTCCTGCCCCCAATAACCGGCTTCACGTTGATGATGGATCGCTTCGGGAACAGGGCGGGAAAGATCAGTTCGGCATACCAAATCCGAGTAGGCGAACCCTCTCCCGAAACTTGTCCAGGTTGTCGCTGCGAACGACCAAGCCCTTGGGCCCGGCGCGCAAGCACAAAGATCCCGTTTCCTTGTGATGCCCGATTGCTTCCGCGGTTTCCGTATCGCGACACTCGATCAGCACGGCGCTGCCCGCGACTTTGAGCGCCTTACCGTTACGCTCACATTGTCTGAAGAACGACTCGACCGGTTCGGGGAGCGGCATATCGTCGCGTGTTTCCAGAAAGCGCTGCAATTCAGCTATGTCGTGTCCTTTTTCGATGGCAGCCAAGGCCTTCTCGCGATCCAGTCGCCAACTGCCGGGCTGAATGAGCTCCGCCCAGTTGTCCATCAGCAATGATTCTTCAGGGCCGAGGCATCCCCGTACGACATTCACCAGCAAACTGGGCATCACGGATACTGCGACGTTGCTTGGGATAGCCACTGATTTATGGGTGGCTTCGAGCCCAAGCACATAGGCCCCGAGCGGAGTCAGCCGAAAGTGGGTAATCCCGTCGTAGCGGCTGAGAAAGGTCAGATCATCGGCGCCCCAAAGACCACGAAAATCATCGCTGGCGCCGACCGGATTCATGAAGGCCACGTCCACCATGCCAAGCGTCGCCGCGTATTCAAACAATACCGCCGACATGTAGCGATCCTGGAGAATATTCCATCCACCAAAACCTTCATATCCCAGGCTTCCGTATTGACGATCGCCGAGATAGAGTTTCCACGAGTCATGGGTCACCGCAAACACCCGATCCGACGCGCGCATAAAACGCGAAAAATCGTCAAAGGCCACCCAGCGGCCTACCGGACAATCCTGCAGCGCCTCTTCAATCGCCGCTCGACGGGGCGCGACTGCGGTCATGACGCGCCCCTTGGCGTTTTGTCCCTTGATTTCATCGATACGACTGAATTCATCAAGCAGGGTTGATTTTTGCCACTTGCGCCAAATCCCACGAATTACATCGGCCGGGGGAACGCTGAGGGCCTTGACACCCGCCGGACTGAGTGTGAGGCGGCCAGCGGTACGCACTGCAAGACCACTCGCCTGTAACAACATCGGCCAGGCAAAGGCTTTGATCGGGCCGATTTCCTGATCCCACTTGTTTTTCTTCTCGATCCACGGATAGAAATCGCCGCCGACCAGTTTCTCGGTAAGCAGGCGCAGCGCAGCGGCACCGGGCAGAGCCGTCTTCTCGCTCACTTGGATTCGCGCCTGCTCGATCGTGCGCAACATGACAACCACTTCCTGCAACGCTTCACGTTCAGTCGGGCGTATCGTCAGGCCTTCCTCGTCAGCGAGCGTTTCGGCGCTGGGTAAAGCGACCGGGGCGGGCTTTGCCACGAACGCTTTGAGAGGGGGTCGAAGTTCGGCCGGGACGAAATAACGACGATCATCCCCCGAGTAGTGAATAAAAAGTGCCAAGGCGGAACGCTTGCTGCCGCTGTAGCCGTGAGATTTCGCACCTGCTACGTGGAATGAAGGCACGCGCTGGTATTTTGCACGAAACCTCTGCTCCGAATATTCGCCCAGTGGATGATGTATCGCTTCGGCGACAGCCGCTTGCTGCGTTTCATCCAGCTTTGTCCATGTTGCCTTCAGTCCGTGACCCGTCATGGCGGCAAGAATCCGGTCTATCAACTCGTCCTTTCGTCCTGCCGTTTCAGCTCCCTGTATATGATTAACCAAATCCTTCAATTCGGGCACCGTGAGGCGGGTCAGCGCATCTTTAAGTGTCATCAACATAATCAATGTCCTCAGGAGCTACTCTGCATATCGAAGCGGACAGCTTGTTCCATAAATTTCTGGCTGGCAGGATGCGATTCGATCAATTCTCGGATTTTCGCCTTGATCACCGACTCGTCAATACCGGCGACTCGCGAGGCTTGCCTGCGGACTCCAGACGTTTCGCACGGTCGGGACCAACAGATCAGCCCAGGCCGACGCCAAGTCTGGCAACACGCAGAGTTCGCCCCAGAAGTCGCCGAGGTACTCGATGTACGGCATCTCGTCATCTTGAAGTGCCTGCCAAAGGCGATCGAGCCAACGCTGGCGAACGGTTCGGGTGACGTCTGGCTTGGTGATTATCGGCACCAGCGTTTCGATGGTACGGTTCACGGCGGAGCCAATGGCGCCTGATGAACTGTCGACGTTCATCAGCGCAGGTGAAAGTTTCTCCAGCAACAGGATTGCGCCTTCGGCTGCAAGTAGGGGTACTTTGCGCGCCGCCTGCCGGATTTCAGTCAGTGCCTCTTTGATGCGCTTGGTCGGTAGGTCAGGCTTCCACCCGAACGAGTTGCTGCGGAAGCGTGGTGCGAACTCCCATTTGTGTACGCCTTTGCTTTTAACGATTTCCATCAGCGTGGCTGTCGAAAGCCATCCTCGATCCATGCGTTGGCGCTGGCCTTGCTCAGTTTGAATCCTGGACTCACCCGCACTTGAGCCAATTGTTCATCGGTGGCATCCTGCGCCGTCAGCAAGGCATAGGGATCATCTTCGTCGGCTACGATATCAAGCGTAACGCTGATCCGCCCAGAGGGTGCGTTGATCGTGATGTTCTGGTGGAGCGCAGCATGCAATTGTTGCACTTGGCGCTGCCGGAATTCCGAGGCTGTCTTGACCAAGGTGTTGAATGCGGATGCGTCGAGCGGCTTGGGGTTCTTTTTGTCGCGGCCCATCGTCCATGGACCGACTAGCGCAGGCTCGCGTTCGCCGTCCTTGATCATCTCGACGGCCCATCCCTCGTCGTCTTCGTTTTTGATGATGCGGGCGGTCCAGCCGTTATCGCACCAGAGTCGCGCTTCTTTTATCAAGACGGGCATGTCGGCCTCAGTGGCCTCGTTCAATACGTTCGATGTCATGGCTGCATTTTACTTCCCGTAAGGGTGAAGGACTCTGGCAAGCGCAGACACCTGCTAAGCATCCCACGGCAATCGCACGCATAAATGTCATGTAACAACGGTCATCTATCCTACGGAATCGAGATGCCGAGGAGTTAAGCCCGATATTCTGGGCGATGATCGGTGAGTTTGCGTCGTCTGCTGTCACTTACCGATTCCGCACAGCCCTAGTTGGCGCGCGTCAAGGGAAGCTGGAGATTAAGCCGCATGGCGAGTTCCCCTTCGGCTCCGATCGTAACCAAGGCAGACTGAATTCTCCGGGTCGGCATGTCAGCCTCCGTCATTGCCGGTTCCGGCGGACTCGTCGTCAAATTCGATCCCCCAGTTCCCGTGCTTGTACCAGTCATCGCCGAGCAACTCCATTGGATGCTGAGTGCGATCTGAACCGTTCCCACAGCCTAGATCCTCGACAGTGCAATATTTGTCGCACCCCCAGCAAATACGTTCCGGGTGCTTGGGCTGGCGAGGAAAGCGCTTAGCCACCGCGACTGCGACTCACAGAAAGATTGCCTCTAGTGAGGATCACGCGCCAATCCCCTGCCCCGGATTTCCCGCAGCAACGTCGGCAACAAGGAATCCTTCGTTACCGCTCCAGCGGTATAACGCAAGCGAACCCGCGTCCCCTCTACTAGGAAATCCGCACCATAGGCGTCGATACCCAGAACCTTGCCATCAATGTGCCGGGTCACATCATCAATCAGCGCCGCTTCATCGATCAATGACACATGGAGCGCACCCAATAGTCGGTCGCCTTCCAGCCAGTTAGCCTTGGCGAAGCCACCGACCGTCAGCACGCGTTGGGGCACAAAGCGATGGAACCGAAAATCCCCAAGTTGCAGGAATCGTTCAGCAGGCGGGTGATAACGCAGGTAGCGCGCCACCAACAGCGGAACGGCTTCGATGGGATGAACCTCGCCCATCAGGGATACCCGCTCAATTTCGCCATCGCCCAAGGATCTGGCGATCAGCAGGCTGGCCCGCGGATTGGCGGTGAGATTGCGTGTGTGTTCTGCCAAACCTGAAATCAGGAAAACCGGTCGGTGATGCTCATCTGTTACAAAGGGAGCAATAGTGGCGAAGGGATAGCCAGGCATTGCTACCGAATGCGTCGCCAAGGCAATATCACCTGGCGCATGCAGCAGGTCGATCAGTAAGTTGAGGCGAGAGGACATGCCGCGATATTACGTGATGACCGTTTTACACGCGTTGCACCGATTGAATGCGGTACTGCGCGCTGTTCGGAGTCAATCCGGAATTTCTGCCTCCCATGAGGATGAGCGATTCAATTGAATCGCGCCCACCGTGAATATCATCACCTTGTGCCGCCAGTATTCCTTGAAGATTCCGCCAGCGATGTCGATAATGAAAGTGAGAAGACGAGATAAGCAAGTCGAAGCGATCAGTTCAGCGAATTACCCTGCGGTGCCTGCCTAATCGGAGCAAGCACTGATTTATAGGCCTTCAACCGTACTGCTGCCGTTGTGAGCGTCCCTAGTGGGCGAACCTGAAGCGGCGGGAAGCGGGCCATATTGGAGAGTCCAGTTCTAACGGGCGTCACCGCAGGATCCATTCAAACCCCGACAGCCTTGGATTGAGGCGGTCGGGGTTGTCGTTTGGGGACTCTGCGCCAGTCCGTTCATTCGATTGTAGAAAGAGACAAGGTGGGTGTGGCCTGTTTCCATGACTCGCGAACTGCGATGGAACGCGCACTTGGTCGATCGTAGAATTATGCCGCACACGATTCCGGAGCCCCTGCCATGATCACCCAAGACGATGTTCTTTCCGCCTTTCGCTTCCGCCACGCCTGCAAGCAGTTCGATCCGAACCGCAAGATCGCTGAC
>JAIFMO010000211.1 GCA_020048435.1 Sulfuritalea sp. | reverse complement strand
CTCGGACAGCTGTTTTTTTTCAAGAATCCGGCTCATTAAAACACACTCCTCACACCAAAAACTCCGGCCCCGACTACTCGTTAAATCACCCCGTGTCGTCCCCACATGTCGAACAATACATAAGTTTTATTATCTGATTTAGATCAATTCCTGAGCTCCAAATCAACATATTGACCGTACCGCACCCCGACTTGAACGTCACGCTATCAAAACAAAACTAGAATAAACAGAAGGTTTTCATCGTTTTAAATAATAAGAACCCTTATTTGACATTCGATGGATTAAAATACGATTGATCGTCAGGCTTGCAGAAATCTCGGAAAATTCTAGGATTTAAAACCGCTGAAGAAGTGTTTATTCGGGACATTGCAGCATGAAACAATCAACAGCCAAAATTTTTGGGCATTTTAATTTACAGTCTACCGAAAGTGATACAGCAATAATTGTTTACGCTAACTACAGCCGCGTAGAGATGTTGTATATATAGGCGAACTGGATACCTCTTTCAAAAACAACCAAGCCTGGATATCGCGATGAACCATAAAAAAACAAACCTTCATTTTATCCCGAACACTCACCTCGACCGCGAGTGGACCATGGACTTTCAGCACTCACGCAAATTGACGGTCAACTTCCTCGACAGCTTACTCGATATTATGGACAAGGTTCCCGAGTACAAGTTCCTGCTCGATGCTCAGGCGGTTCCGCTGGAAGACTACTTGGAAATCCGCCCGCAAAATAAAGAACGGCTCAGCGCGCTGGTTCAGTCGGGTCGGCTAAATGTGGGGCCCTGGTATTCCGCTCTGGACATGAATACCTTCTCCGGCGAAGCGGTGCTTCGAAACCTGCTATATGGCCACACAGTGACCGAACAGTTCGGACCCGTCATGAACGTCGGCTATACCCCATTCGGCTGGGGCCAGATGAGTCAACTTCCGCAACTGTATCGCGGGTTCGGCATCGACATGGCCTTCTTCTATCGCGGCATCACGAATAAGGAAGCGCCTCGTTCGGAATTTATCTGGAAGGGCGCCGACGGCAGCGAGATTCTGGTTTCGCGCTTCGGCTGTATGGCCCGCTATAACTTTTACATCCGCGTCTGGCGCCCCAGCTTTTTTGAAGCCATGGAAGAGCGCATGGGGCGTCGCTACCACTGGAAAAACGATCAAACCTGTTTCAAGCTATGCGACACCGAAAACCGCTACGATCACGGAACCATCTTGAACCCGCACCGGATCCTCCATCCGGAAAACCTGAAGAAAAACTTCCGGGATCTGATTGCCACAGAGAAAGAAATTTTCGGAACTGGAGAACTGGCATTCATGCACGGGATGGACACGTCAACGCCTGATCTGCGCGAACACGAAGTCATTCAAGCGTGTCAAAACTATCTGGAAAAAGACGAAGCGTTCTTCTACAGCTCGCTCCCCGAATATGCCCGATGCGTACAGGAGGCGGTCAAAGAAATTAATCTACCCACCGTAGAAGGCGAAGTCCGCTATGTAGAAATGAACAATGAAGGAATCGCCGGAATCGGCAATGACATCATTTCCGCTCGCATGGAGCAGAAAATCGTCGCCCGCAAGGCGGAAAATATGCTGGTACGTCAAGCCGAGCCCTTTGCCGCTATGAACTTTATGAACCATGCAACCTGGCCCAAAGAGTATCTCGATATCGCCTGGAAAGAATTTATGAAATGCCAGCCCCACGACACCGTCGCGGGATGCTCCATCGAAAAAGTCGCAGAAGATGCGTTGCACCGTTTGAGCGAATCAATATCCCTCTCCAAGATGGTCTGCAAAATTAGCCTCACAGGGCTACAAAGCGATATCAACACGGCCTCGCTCTCCCCGGAAGACGTCTTACTTACGGTGTACAACCCCGCCGCGGCCGAACGCTCCGAACTGGTTTGTGCTTATATCGATATCCCGCGCGAACTCGACATGATCCCCTTCGTCATGAAGGATCTGTCCGAAAAGCACATCGGCTTTACCGCGAAAAAAACCGGCCATCAAAACAAAGTGTACCGAGACGAAACGGATCTGGCGCTTTCCTCCTTTTCGGATGAATATGAAATCTGGTTTGAAGCTCTCAACGTTCCCTCGCTAGGCTATACCACCTACATCCTCACCAAAGGCACGGCCCCAGCTCTTCCGGCGACGCTCCATGGCTCAACGGACCGCCTCGAAAACGAATACCTCAGCGTGCGATTCAACCGCAACGGAACGATCGATCTGTTCAATAAAGAAACTGGGCAGGAATATCAATCCCTCCACACGTTCGAGGACTACAGTGAAGTAGGGCAGGCCTGGACCCACATCTCTCTGCGTAACGAAAACCCCATCCTCTCCCTTCATGCCAAAGCCGATATACGAGTCGCGGACGTCTCCCCGCTACGCGCCTCCGTTGTCGTCGCGTTGACGATGGACATACCGGTCGGCATCGACCCCACCTGCGACGCAGACCTGCGGGCCGGAAAACGCAGCGCACAAACTGCCGCCATGTCCATCGAATCCACCTTCACCTTGGAAAAAGGTTCACGCACACTGGATGTCACCACCCGCGTCAACAATCCGGCCAAACAACATCGGCTACGGGTGCTTTTCCCCTCTGACGTTCAGGCAGAAAACTCCTACGCGGAAAGCCTGTTTGATGTGGTCGAACGCCGGATCGCACGGGACGACAAGAATCCCTACGGCGACGTTGCGTATCTTACTTATCCCTTTATCCGATTCGCTGGAGTCGAAGCCGGACCACGCAATATTGCCATTCTGAGTCGTGGAACCACCGAGTACGAAGTGTTCGACGATGCCCCGCGAACCTTGGCGTTAACATTATTCCGTTCTTTCAAAAACGAACTCTGCACAACCTCTGTAATGGAGCATCGCCCCGAGGAAAAATCATACGTGCCAGGCGTCAGCACCTACGCCTACAGCCTCTACACCGGCCCATCCGGAGCGGCCTACAGCAACCTCTTCCAGGAATCCCACCGCTTCAACGCCCCGTTGATGCCAGCGCAAACAAAAGCTGCGAAGGGAAATCTGCCTGCCGAGCTCGGAATGCTATCCATCTCCAATCCCGTCTTTGTTCTCTGCGCCCTCAAAAAAGAAGAGCGCGGCAACCGGTTAATTATCCGGCTACTAAATATAGACACTCAGTCGGCCCAAACAGATCTCACGTTGTATCGAAACATCAAAAGCGCGGTAATCACCGATCTGAATGAAAAAGATACCAGTGAACACCCCGAGGTATCCGGCAACAAAATTTCAATCCGCGCCAGTGGTAAAAAAATCATTACCTTGGCCATCAAACTCAAAGACTAAGGAGAATAAAAGTGAAACCATTCCAACCCGACTACACCCAACTGATCGATGCCGCCTATAACCGCGAAGCAAAACGACTGCCTCTCTACGAACACGGATTTGACTCCTCCGTGGTTGAAAAAATTATTAACAAACCCGTCGTCGCCTTGCTGAAAGGATCATACGCCGACAAAGTCGAAGCCCAAAAAAGAATCTGCGAATGCGGCATTCAGCTCGGATACGATTGCATTCCATTTGAACGCTGCATGACCCCGCTCGTTCAAAACGGGGCGGCCCTGATGGGCCACGCCCCGTCCCTCATTGAAACCATGGACGATCTGGATGCGTTCCCTTGGGATAAAAAATGCGCCGAGTACATCCGCCTGTTCGATGAAGACTTTTGCTCTCTGCGTGACGCACTCCCAGAAGGCATGAAAGCGGTCGGCGGAATCGGCAACGGCGTCTTCGAACTGATTCAGGATTTTGTACCGTTTCAGCAACTGGCATTTCTGCAAGTCGATGAACCCGAAGTCTACGAAAAACTATGGGTTAAAATCGGGGACCTGATGGTGGAACTCTGGACCTGGCTTCTAAAAACCCACATCGACAGTTTTGCCATTTGCCGCTTCGGCGACGACCTCGGCTTCCGATCTTCAACCCTGATTCAGCCAAACGAAATCCGCAAACACATCATTCCTCAATACAAACGGGTCATCGATCTGGTTCACGCACACCGCCAACCGTTCTTGCTCCACTCCTGCGGAAGAATCTACGACGTAATGGACGACCTGATCAACGCGGGCATCGACGCCAAGCATTCCAACGAGGATGCGATTGATCCGTTCAACATCTGGACAGATCGCTACGGCGACCGCATCGGAAACTTCGGCGGCATCGAAATGAACATCATGACGCTCAACACGCCAGACGAAGTCAAAGCCTACATTCGCAAGCTTCTGCCGAAAATCGAAGGCCACGGCGGCATCGCCATCGGAACCGGAAATCAAATCTCCAGCTACACCGAACCCGCCAACTGGATCGCCATGAGCGAAGCCGTCCGCGAATGGCGCGGAGAATAAGAACCCGGCCACAATACGATTAACCAGCTCTCCGCCGTACTCGTAACGGTTTAGCGAAATCCGCTAAACCGTTACCAAGCGACAAGATCAAGATCTCACAGATAAAGCGAGATAAACGGATAAAGAATAAAGGGTCAGCCCGCGCATTGCGTCATTTTAATGGCAAGGGTCGTTGAGGTGATATGTTTATGCATATTTGTTCAAATGCGTCCTGGTCTCTGGCGACTATTATCGAAAAAAAAGATGCAAAATGCAGAGCATTAAAAGAAAAATAACGCAATAGGGGGATGACCCTTTAGCTAAAGAAAGTTAAAATATGAAACTCAAACGAGTCCTCTCCGTCATCGCCCTATCCTCAACTGCGCTGGCGCAGGTCGACTACGTCGATCCCACGATCGGCAACGTCGGCCTCCTGCTTTCGCCCACTCAACCCACCGCGCAGTTGCCCAATTCCATGATCCGGGTGCACCCGTTGCGCGACGATTTCCTCGATGATCAGATCAGGGGATTTCCGTTGACCATGATCTCCCATCGTTTCGGCGAGATTTTCACCCTGCAGGCCACCACAGGAGCCATCGACGCGAAGAGCTGGACCACCCCGATCACCTACGACCACGAAAAGCCGACGCCCTATCACTACTCCGTCTGGCTCGAAGAGCCATCACTCCAGCTGGATTTCTCTCCCGGAGAACGCGCCGGAATCTTCCGGTTCACCGCGCACGATCAGGCCCCAGTCGTCCTGCTCGCCACACGCAAGGAAGGCGAAATGGCCGTCGCCGACGCACAAAGCGTCACCGGCATCGAGCGTTTCCACGGCATGCAGGCCTACCTTTACGGCGAGTTTGACCAACCCATGACCCTGACCGCCAGTTGCGAAGAGGAAAACACGGGGCGCATCGCCGCCACACCCGTGGCAGCCACAGCCCGGGCCGTCCAGTTCCGCTACGCGATCTCCTTCATCAGCCACGATCAGGCCAGGAAGACCCTGGCCCGCGAAATGAACACATGGGATCTCGAAGAAGTGGCCAGGGCCGGCCGCATCCGCTGGAACGACACGCTGGGGAAAATTCAAGTGACCGGCGGCACGGAAGCGCAGAAACGAACCTTCTACACCGCACTCTACCGCTGCTATGAGCGCATGATCAACATCTCGGAGGATGGCCGCTATTACAGCGCCTACGATGGCAAGGTGCATGAGGACACCCGCCCCTTTTACGTGGATAATTGGATTTGGGACACCTACCTCGCCCTCGAGCCCCTGCACGCGATCCTCAATCCAAAGATGCAGGCCGATAAGATCAACTCCTACATCCGCATGTATCAGCAATCAGGATGGATGCCGTCATTTGCCTTGCTCTACGGCGACGTCCCCTGCATGACCGGCAACCACGCCTCGGCCTGGATCGCGGACTCCTGGGCCAAAGGTATCCGCGACTACGATGTGCAGGCAGCCTATGAAGGACTGCGCAAGAACGCCCTTGAGGGAACGCTATTGCCGTGGCGCAACGGACCGCGCACCAGCCTAGATGTCTTTCATGCCGAGAACGGGTTCATGCCCGCCATCCGCGACGATGAGCAGGAGACCGTTTCAGAGGTGATCTTGTATGAACGCCGGCAGTCAGTATCGATCACTCTGGAGCACGCTTTTGCCGACTGGTGCCTAGCACAACTAGCCCGCCAGATCGGCAAGAAGGACGATGTAGAATTACTCATGCAGCGGGGAGGCTGGTGGAAAAATGTCTACCGAGCCGACAAGGGATTCATGTGGCCCAAAGACTCCACGGGCGACTGGATCGAGCCCTTTGATCCGAAGTTCTCTGGCGGCCACGGCGGGCGCCTCTATTTCACCGAAAACAGCGCCTATACCTACAATTGGCTCCCCCGCCACGATGTCGAGGGCCTCGCCGCCTCCATGGGCGGGAGGAAAGCCGCCGAGGCGAAACTGGACGACCTCTTCCGCGACGATCTCGGCCGCCCGAAGCACGTGTATTTTAACATGTTCCCTGACTCCACCGCCTTGGTCGGACACTTCACGATGGCCAACGAGCCCTCATTCCATATTCCCTACCTTTACAACTATCTCGGGGCCCCTTGGAAGACCCAGAAGCGTATCCGACAACTCCTTGAGGCCTTTTTCCCCGACAACATCCATGGATTGCCGGGTGATGAAGACGGCGGCGGCATGAGCGCCTTCGTCGTCATGTCTATGATGGGCTTCTATCCCGTAGTATCGGGAGTGCCCGTTTACGTCCTCGGAAGCCCGGTCTTCGACCGAATTGATATTAAACTGCCCGACGGCAAGACGTTCACCCTCACGGCCAAAGACTCGTCGCGAGACAATAAATACATCAACTCGGTGAAGCTCAACAATCAGCCGCGGACCAAGATCTGGTTCACCCACGATGAACTCACGCAGGGCGGACATCTAGAACTGGAAATGAGCACCAAACCAAACCAATACCTTGGCACAAGCGATGCGGATCTCCCTCCCTCGCGCCTGACCCTCGATCCTGCCTCGATCAAATAGACTCCGAGTAGTCAACGACAATTACACATACCGGTTGACGACGCTATTTCCCCGGTCGTCCGTTCGAAACCCGAGTCCACTTCTAATTGACAGGCGTTATTGAGGGTAGATTGTATATTGAATTGTTTGCCATTGCCAAAGAACGTGATGAGAATCGCAATAATTACATACTCCTCGGCGTCTCTAAAGGTGACTTTGTTTTCTCCAACGGCGATACGTTCGTCTTTAAATCAAATCCAGTCGAAGCGGAAGCGTACACGCAAGTGGACACGGCCCAACCTCGAGGAGAAGAATACACAGGGTACATTCTGCAAATCACAATGAAGGATAAAAAAAACCAAACCCATATTATTGAAACAAAAACAAATATCGCAGGGAAATGGGTTGAAAATCCGGTACTACTGCCTAAGTTAAGAGACCTCTGGGAGCGGGGCGCATCATCCAAGCGGTGTCGTCATTTTAACAAAAACGGCGAACAAGTAGACGTCCCGCGAGTTGAGCACTTTCGCAGGACATAAAGCATAAGGGGTCTGAACCGGGAACATAGGCAATAGATAGACCGGGTACAAGTTGACGGCTGTTAACCTTAATCGATTCCTAAATTAGAGGGGACGCAACATAGCGCACCCCTTGAAGCCTACGTCGCGGAGCGGATCATAATCAGTAGCATTTTAAACGGAG
>JAIFMO010000053.1 GCA_020048435.1 Sulfuritalea sp. | reverse complement strand
TGATCTGAACGACGCCCATGAGCTCGCCGTTCTGAACATCGCTGACCGGCGCCACCAGCATCTGCTTGGTACGATAACCGGTACGCTTATCAACTTCCTGCAGAAAACGTAGCTGCGGGTGGACGGCGCGAAGTTCGGCTTCGTCATAGACATCGCGGATATTGACGATCTTCTTCGCCAGCGCCACATGACCGGCAATGCTCTGGTCCGCGATGGGCAGCTTGAGGTCCTTGAAGGAATTGAGACCTGTCTTGACCTTGGAAATGATCGAGGCCTTGTCCTCGCCGATGGAATAGATCGTCAGGCGGTCGGCGTTGAACAGATTGCAAATGTCCTGCGACAGCTCCAGCATGATTTCGTCGACGTTGGATGTCGCGTGAATCTTGTTGGTGACTGCCTGAAGATTCTTGAAGAACGTCAGGCGACTGCCAACGTCGGAGAGTCCGCCTGGATCTTGCGGGGTGGCAACAACTTCGCTCATGGCTTTCCCTTGTTCATGCCGCGGCCTGCATTCCAGTCATGGCCTTCAGCCCGCCTTGAAGCAGGTTCGCCTTGATGCCCCGCTGTGACAGCAGAAATGCCGCCGCCGAGCTGCGGCGCCCGGTCTGGCAGTAGACAATGTATTCCTTGTCAGGATCGAGACCCGACACGGCGTGACGAATTTCATTTACGGGTACATTAATGGCACCCGGCAGTCCATCGCATTGATATTCCGCCGGATAACGAATATCCAGCCAATGCGCGCCGGCGCTGACATGCGCGCGCGCCTCTCGCGGCGACAGCTTCTGCACTAATGGCTCGCTCAGCAGGCCGACGAAGTCGTCCTTGCCCAGACGCAGCAGAGCGCCGTCGGTTTTCATGGTCACGGTGGCATTACGTACCGAGTCGGATACCAGCGCCTCTTCGCCGAAGGCATCGCCCTCGTGCAACTCGGCCAGTTCGACCTTGGCGCCCGCTACCTCGCGCGTGACCTGACAGCGGCCGAGTTCGATGAGATAGTAATAATCACCCGGCTCACCCTGCTTGATCACCTTCTGACCACGCTTCATCTTGATGCGCTGAAAACGCTTGAGCAACTGCTCGATGTTCGCCGGGGGCATGGTTGAGAAAGCACCCTGGGTGAGACTCTGCACCGTAAACATACCCGCCATCGTGCGCCAGTCCGCCGGTTCGTTTTCGCTGCCGGCATCATGCGCCGGGGCCGACAACTGGTCCCAGGTCACGACGATATCCACCAGGTCTTCGTCAAAACGCAGCAGCTCGATATCGGTAATCGCCTTGGTCGATACGGGGACGAGGCGACCGCGGCCGATGGGATACAGGGCATCGCCCCAGCCACCGACGATCAACTGGACGACGCCATCAGCGAATTCAAGTTTCAATTCACCCCTGACCATGTAGACGACCTGTCCCTGCCAGTCGCGCAGTTGGAACGGGTCGAGGTTGCGTGTCACCCGTTCGCGCCGACAATGGGGCACCAGTTCGCGCAGGCTCTCCACCCCCAGCGCAGCGAGTGGTTGCAGGCGACCAAGAAGTTCGACGAGGCCGGAATCTAGCGAAGTCGCCATGGCGTCGTCAAAGCTCGAAGAGTTGGTTGTTCTGCAACATGCGTGGCCGTAATTCGCCGACACAGTCTTCGATTTCCTGCATGGTCAGCTCGATCTGGCCCGGCTTGAGGTGCGTGATGTAGATTTCAGCATCGCGCTGCAAGTGGGCCAGTTCCTCGACCAGCAGGCTTGGGCACAGATGTTTCGAAATCTGGGCCAGCCGGCGTTCGCGATTCGAGAAAGCCGTTTCGATGATCAGGTGACGCAAATTGTCGATCCGATTCACGGCCACCCACATCTCCGGACAGGGGCCGGTGTCACCCGAAAAAAACAGGCTCGCGGCGCCTGAGTCGAGTTGGTAGCTCACAGCTGGAACGGTATGGTTGGCCGGGTGTGCCGTGATGCGGCGACCGGCGAGATCCGTGGTTTCTCCTACCGCAATGTTTTCGTAGCGCATAAAGGGTTTCAGCGAGGTAGGAATTTCGCTGAAATCAGGCCACACTGCCCAGTTGAAAACATGCGCGCGCAGAATTTCCATCGTCGCATCCGTCGCGTAGACGGTCAGCGGTCGATTGCGCATGTCGCCCACGGTATCGACCAGCAAGGGCAGGCACGCGATGTGGTCGAGATGCGAATGGGTGATGAAAACGTGGTCGATCTGCGCCAACTCGGCGATCGACAGATCGGCTACCCCGGTGCCGGCGTCGATCAGGATATCGTTATCGACGAGGATGGACGTGGTCCGCAAATGGCGACCGCCAATACCGCCGCTGCACCCCAGAATTCGCACCCTCATGTTCCGGCTCCGACCATCACTCATTCATCACTTACTTGGTTTCGAATGTCGTCACGCCATCCCAACCTTCGCCGGGCGGCTCTTTGCGACAATGCTCGATGCGTTTGGCGTAAAGATCATAAAGATAGCGGTGTTTAATTCGTGTCAGATTAAGCAGCATCACTTCGGCCTGGTCCCAGTCCTGGGAACGGTAGGCACGCAGCGCCTGGTTCCACAACTTGACTTCATCGAGATCTTCCTTGGCCACCTGCCCCTCGATGCCGACTGGCTCGTAGATGCCGACCGGTTCAGCCTTGCCCTTCACCCGCACGCGATCAAGTTCGCGGAAGACAAAGTCCTTCTTCACCTCTTCGCGCGTGGATTCGCCGACGATGATACCAACACCGTACTGTTTCGTGATGCCTTCCAAACGAGAACCCAGGTTTACAGCGTCACCCATCACCGTATAGGACTGACGTACCGGCGAACCCATGTCGCCGACGGTCATGGTGCCGCTATTGACGCCGACGCCAATCTTGAGCTCTGGCCAGCCCCTGGCGACCATGGTTTTATTGAGTTCCGGCAGGGCTGCCTGCATCTCCAGCGCAGTAATGACCGCATGCTTGGCATGTTCAGGGTCGCCCACCGGCGCGCCCCAGAAGGCCATGATGGCATCACCGATATATTTGTCCAGCGTTCCGCGCCGATGACGAACCACCTCGGTCATTGCGCCAAGGTAGACGTTCATCAGGGTGGCGAGTTCGTCCGGCTGCAAGCCCTCGGAAATGGTGGTGAAACCCCGCACATCGGAGAAGAGCACCGTAAGCTCGGCCTTGCGCCCGGCCATGCTGTAGTTTTCGGGGTCGCGACTCATCTCTTCGACCAGTTCCGGCGGCACGTATTGACCGAACAGTCCGGTCAATTGTCGTTTGGTGCGCGATTCGACGAAATAGCCCCAGGACATGTTGAGGGCGTAGAGCAGCGCCATCAGCGACAGGCTGGCGGCCAGCGGCAGCACCATGTTGCCGGCTAGCCAGAAAGCAAAATTGACCGACAGCAGGAAGAGCAGCACGATCAGCGCGACGATACTGGCGCGGAAAGGCGAGAGCAGCGGCAACAGGAAGACCATGACGCCGCCCGCAATTAGTACCAGCAGCACATCGGCCCCGGTGACGTAAGCCGGGCGGAACTTGATCTGGTTGTCGAGCATGCCGGAGATCAGGTTGGCGTGAATTTCGACCCCGGGGTAGGTACTGGCCACGGGGGTCGCCCGCAAGTCCATCAGGCCGGGCGCCGTGGTGCCCACCAGCACGATCTTGCCGCGCAGTTGCTCTGCCGGGATGCGGTCGGCCAGAACATCGGCGGCCGAAATGTAGGTAAAACTGCCCTGCAGCCCGCGATAAGGGATCAGCGCGGCGACATTTTCGTCAACCGGGATGCGCAACGTACCCCGCGCGGTGGGCAGATCAAGCCATTCGAGACCGGCATAGCCCGCCTTGGACGAACCGCCCGTGCCTTCGGCGTAACCAGGCATCACCGGCGGAAAACCGAACAGAGTGCGCACCATCGCCAGCGAGAGCGATTCGTAATAGGCCCCCTTGTGTTCGGCCAGCAACGGCACGCGGCGAGCGATGCCATCGAAATCGACGAGTGGATTGAAGTGGCCGCCGCTCGCCGCGTTATGCTGGAACTCAGCCAGATTGCCGCCGTAGTTGGCCCAGGTAGTGAAGGCAATCGGCCGGCTACCGAAGCTTCCCGGCGGCAGAACCGCCGGTGGCAAGGCACCGCTGCTGGTCCCGTCCGTCTTGCTCGACAGGTAGTAACCCAGCACAACCGGCCGGTTTTTCAAGGCGGCGGCAAAGCGCGCGTCGTAATCGAGGCTGGGTCGCAATTCACGCAGCACCGATTGAATCGCGGTGGCCTCGCGGTTGTCCTTTTTCGCCAGCGACTCCAGCACCGGCAGACCGGAACTCGTGTCCGCCTCGGCAAAAACCACGTCGAATCCAAGCAGCGAGATGCCGTTGCGATCAAAGAGCTTGTCGAGCAGGGTGCTCATCCGCTCGCGATTCCACGGCCAGCGCCCTACTTCGGCCAGTGATTTTTCATCGATATCGAGGATGACGATGCGCGGATCGACATCGCGCGGCATCGTCAGCCGGACCTTGGTGTCATAGAGAATCGAGTCGAAATGCTCGAGAATGCCAATACGATAAATACCGGCAGCGTGACCCAGAACCACAAGCAAAACCAGCATTCCGAGCAAATAGCGGGGAAGATACTTTTTCATGGTCTACAGAGGCCCGGGGTGGCGCAAGAAAAAGTCGGCGCTAGCGACACGCCACCTTTCCCCGCGACTCAGCCCTTGATGAAGAACTGCATCTTGACGCCGGCAAGCTCGATCACGTCGTTGTCTTCAAGCTTGTGGGCTTCCGCGCCCAGCGTCTTGCCGTCGACGATGGGGAAGTGAGCGCCCTCGACATGGGTGATGAAATAGCCCTGCGGCCGCCGGGCGATCACAGCTACCTGAACGCCTGGCTTGCCCAGTGTCGTCAAAGTCTTGACCAGTTCGAGTTCCTTGCCGACATTGCCGCCCGTCAACACCTGGATCGAAGCCAGTG
Source organism: Sulfuritalea sp. (assembly GCA_020048435.1). Classification (GTDB taxonomy): domain Bacteria; phylum Pseudomonadota; class Gammaproteobacteria; order Burkholderiales; family Rhodocyclaceae; genus Sulfurisoma. The sequence goes on along the minus strand of JAIFMO010000053.1, from coordinate 2,679 downwards.
GTAACGCGGCGGGCGCCGGGGCTGCCGGGGCGGGCGCAGGAGCAGGAGGAGCAGTCGGGTGGGCCGGCGGAGCAGGACGCAGTGCAGCCGCGTCGGCGGCGCTCTTGCTGGCAGCCATCTGTTCGGCCGCCTTGCGCATCGTGTCCGGGCGCATGATCATCGTCTTCTCGAAGTCGGCCGCCTGCGACTGCTGCGGCGCTTCATTGACGTATTTCAGCCGGTATTTGCCGAGCTCGATGGTGTCGCCGTTCTGCAGGAAATGCTTTTTCACCTGCTGGCCGTTAACGAAGGTGCCGTTGGTGCTGCCCATGTCTTCGAGGAAGGAGTCGCTGAGGATGGTCACCACCACCGCGTGTTCGCCCGAGATCGCCAGATTATCGATCTGGATATCGTTGTGCGGCTTGCGGCCGATGGTCATGCGCTCCTTGGCCAGGGGAATTTCCTTGAGCACCAAGCCGTCCATGCTGAGTATGAGCTTTGCCTTGTCCATTGCAGTCTTCCTTCAGAACTTCGTCATTTTAGCCAGGCCAGCAGCCTGGTGAACCATGATCGCGGCCCGCGCGGCACGGCAAAGTCGCCCTTGACCTTCACCAGAATCACCGAAATATTGTCGCGTCCGCCATTATCGTTGGCCATTTGGATCAGTTGGGTAGCGCACAAATCGAGATTAGCCGAAAGGGCCGACAACGTCATGGCGATTTCGTCGTCTTCCACCATGTCGTTGAGCCCATCCGAGCAGAGCACATAAACATCACCCGGCAGGACGTCATAGTCACGAAGTTCGGCATCGACCTCGGGGTCGATGCCAACGGCCCGGGTCACCAGATTCTTGTTCTGCGAATGGCGCGCCTGTTCAGGCGTGAGCAGGCCGGCGTCGATCTGTTCCTGCAGCAGTGAATGATCGCGCGTGAGCGTCTGGAAATCTTCGCCACGCAGGCGATAAAGGCGCGAATCGCCGATGTGCGCGACGGTCAGCATGTTGTCGTGGAATACCGCCGTCACCAGCGTGGTGCCCATGCCGGAATACTGCGGTTGACTCTGCGCCGACTGATAGATGGCGCCGTTGGCCCGTGCAATTTCCGTCTCCAGCACTACATGCGCCCAAAACTTGCCACCCTCGACGCGCTCGGAAGGCGCCCGCTCGGTGAACGCCTTGTCCAGTTCGCTGCCCAGCAACGCGGTGGCCATGCCACTGGCGACTTCGCCGGCGTTATATCCGCCCATGCCGTCGGCCAGCACGACGAAGCCGTTCTGGGGGTTGGCCAGCACGGAATCTTCGTTGTGGGTTCGCACCATGCCCGGATCGGTACGGGCGACGATTTGCAGGGCTTCAACTATGTTCATGCTACCGCTCCACTAGCGCCGACTTTTTGGAGGCAAGCGTTCAAATCCACGGCCATTTGTGCGCCGGTCTGATAACGCTGATCGGGGTCCTTCACCATGGCGCGATCAATCACGGCCGCCAGGCAATCGGGTACGTCAGGGCGGATGGTGCGGATGTCCGCCTGCTGTTCGTTGGCAATTTTGAACATCAACTGGGCCATCGAGTCGCCCTGAAAAGGCAGTTGGCCGCAGCTCAGCTGATACAGCGTCACGCCCAGCGAGAAAAGGTCGGAACGGCCATCGATTTTCTTGCCCGAGAGCTGCTCCGGCGACATGTAGCTGGGCGTGCCCAGCACCATGCCAGTTTTGGTCTTGGATGAATCGGTGATGCGGGCGATACCGAAGTCGGTAACCTTGACCTGATCGGATTCAGGCTCGTACATGAAGTTGGCTGGCTTGATGTCGCGGTGCACGACGTTGTTTTGATGGGCGTAGGACACCGCTTCAGCCACGCGAGCGACGATGCGTATCACCTTGTCGAGTGGTAGCAGATTGCCCGGCTTGGTGTAGGCGACGAGATCCTTGCCCTTGAGAAATTCCATCGCGATGTAGGCCAGGTCGTGCTCTTCGCCGGCATCGTACATCTGCACGATGTTGGGGTGATTGAGCCGCCCCGCCGTCTCCGCCTCGCGGAAGAAGCGCTCCTTGACCTCGACCAGTTCGTCGGCCTCGAACTCCTGCGACAGCGCCATGGTCTTGATGGCGACGACGCGATTGATCTTGGGATCGCGCCCAAGATAAACGACACCCATCGCGCCCTTGCCCAGTTCCTTCTCGATCTGATAGCGGCCAAGCATCGGCTTTTCGGTGCCTTCGGCCATCAGCATGCTGCCACCTGGATGGCCCGACACGCCACCGAGAATCACGGTTTCCGACATGTGCTTCGCCCGCGCCAGACGCTGGGCCAGATCACGGAATTCGAGCTTGTATTCCGCCATGTAGCGGAACACAGCCTCGGCCTTGTTGAACTGGCGCTTGCGCTCGAAATCCAGCGCCAGGTTATAGAGGTTTTCCATCAACTGGTCGTCGAGCGGGCACTTGCAAAACTTGTCGAAAGCCATGTCAAGCTGGCCCTGCCCCTGAAAAGCCAGACCCAGCATGCGGTTCGATTCGGCCGATTCGCTGTCCGATTTTTCCTTGCCGCGTTCCGATACGGCGAAACGCTTGATCGTGAGCAAGAGATGTCCGACCAGCAGCAGTGCCGCCGGCATCATCAGTTTGAGCCAGGTCAGTTGCGTCGTCATCAGCGTGAAATGCGCGCCGATCAGAAGAAGTAGTAGTAGTAGCGTAAGGCCG
>JAIFMO010000041.1 GCA_020048435.1 Sulfuritalea sp. | reverse complement strand
CACCAGGATGGGTAGCCCGCTTTCCCGGAATAGCCGGGCGGCGTAACGCACGCGCGACAGCGTCGGCTCGCCAATGGTATCGCCGCCGTATTCGGGCGCCGCGCGGTAGCGGCCGCCGCCAAGCACCACGATGGCCTGGGCCTGCCGCATTTCGGCCACGGCGAGCGGCTCGCCTTCCAGCGAACGCAGCAGGCTGCCGCCAACCGCCGGCAACGCCAGCACGAACAGCAGCAGCAGGCCGCCGCCGACCAGCGCCCGTGCCAGCCGCGGTCGCCGCCGCCAGAGCGCCCAACCCAGGCCGGCCAGCAGGAGGCCGTTTCCTGGCGGCAGCAGAAAGACGGCGACAATATTGGTGACTATCACGCTGAAGGACATATCCGGTTTCCGGGCGGAGGCGAGCCCGCTAGAATGCCACTCTTTCCGTGCATTCGGCGAATCCCATGAGCGAAAACATCACCCCCGGCATCAAGGCCAACATCCTGGGCGAAGCCCTGCCCTACATCAAGCGTTTCTTCGACAAAACCATCGTCATCAAGTATGGCGGCAACGCCATGACCGAGCCCAGGCTGCAGGACGGCTTCGCCCGCGACGTGGTACTACTCAAGCTGGTCGGCATGAACCCGGTGGTAGTGCATGGCGGCGGGCCGCAGATCGAAGACCTGCTGAAGCGCGTCGGCAAACAGGGGCAGTTCATTCAGGGCATGCGTGTCACCGACGAGGAAACCATGGACATCGTCGAGATGGTGCTCGGCGGCCAGGTGAACAAGGAAATCGTCAACCTGATCAACCAGCACGGCGGCAAGGCCGTCGGCCTGACCGGCCAGGATGGCAACTTCATCCGCGCCAAGAAGCTGCTGCTGCCCAACAAGGACAATCCCGAGGAGTTGATCGACATCGGCTCGGTCGGCCAGATTACCTCGATCGATCCCACGCTCATCGCCTTCCTCGACACCGGCGATTTCATTCCGGTCATCGCGCCCATCGGCGTCGGGCCAAAGGGCGAGACCTACAACATCAACGCCGACGTCGTTGCCGGCAAGATCGCCGAGGTGCTCAATGCCGAGAAGCTGGTGCTGCTCACCAATACCCCCGGGGTACTCAACAAGTCCGGCGGCATGCTGCCGAAGATCGAATCGGCGCTCGACGCGGCGCGCAGTGGCGTGAGAAGCGTTCATATCATCGACGGTCGCGTCGAGCATGCCCTGCTGCTTGAGATCCTGACCAACGAAGGCGTCGGCACGCTGATCAAGTCCAAGTGATGCCCCCGCCCCGGGGCAACCCGGAGCTACAATCCATGTTCGATCCCACTGCTCCCCCGGACACTCCCGATGCGCGCCAACACCGATCCCAAGCTGAGCGAACGCAAGCTGCAAATCCTGCAAGCCATCGCGACGATGCTCGAAGATCCCGCATGCGAAAAAGTGACTACCGCCGCACTGGCCGCCAGACTCGAGGTCTCTGAGGCTGCCCTCTACCGCCACTTCGCCAGCAAGGCGCAGATGTATGAAGGTTTGATCGAGTTCATCGAAACCAGCTTGTTCTCGGTTATCAACCAGATCGCGGCCGACGAAGAAGCGGGACTGCGGCAGGCCGAGATGATCATCGTCACCCTGTTGCGCTTCGCCCAAAAGAACAAGGGATTGACGCGGGTGCTGATCGGCGATGCCCTGGTGCATGAAAACCCGCGACTGCAAGCCCGCATCAATCAATTGCTGGAACGCGTCGAGGCATCGCTGCGGCAGAGCATCAAGATCGCGGTGACGCAGGCGGCCCTGCCTGCCGCGCACGATGCCAGCGCCCATGCAGACGCGCTGGTTTGCTACACGGTCGGGCGCTGGCTGCGCTTCGTCAAGGGCGGCTTTCGCGATGACCCGCTGGGCAGTTGGCCGCAGCATTGGCCCCTGCTAGCTGCATAATCTCACTTTCGGGAGGAAGGAAACCATGAACGCAAGCACCAGCAAGAAACCGCAGACTCGCGCCAAGGCCGGCGCCAAACCCGCAGCAAAGCCGGCCGCAAAAGTTGCCACCAAACCCGCGGCAAAGAAATCCGCACCCCGCGCCAAGCCTGCGACCGGTCAGGTGATCGACGAGCTGAAAATCCTGGCAAGGGAGCTAAGCCAGGCCGCCAAGGGGTTGAACCGGGCCAGCAAGCATGATCCCAAGGCCATCGCCGCCACGCTGGGTAACGTCGAACGCATGACGGCGGATGCCGCCAACCGCTCGCTGATGGAAGCCGAAACCGCCAAACAGGTCATCGCCGCCACCCGCGACTCGCTCGGCCGCGACTGGAACCGCAAGGAAATCGAGGAAGCGCTGCAATTGGTTTCCGCCCACCTCACCCACATCATCGTGGCCCAGGAATTTCAGGATCTGGCCGGCCAGGCGATCCGCAAGGCAATGAAGGCGCTGGTTGGCGCCATCGTGGAAGACACCGTCGCTGGCGAGGACAAAAAACTGTCGCAGAGCGAAGCCGATGCCCTGATGAAGCAGCTAATGGGCTAAATTCGGGCTGAATCCGAACTGAATCCCTCGGCGCTGCCGTACCGCTAGCGCCGACTTTTTACTTTTTCAGCGCCGCGGCGGCTTCGATGGCAAAGTAGGTCAGGATGCCATCGGCGCCGGCGCGCTTGAAGCAGAGCAGGGCTTCGAGCATGCAGGCGTCGTGGTTGATCCACCCATTGGCGGCGGCGGCCTTCAGCATGGCGTATTCGCCGCTGACCTGATAAGCGAAGGTCGGCACGCCGAATTCATCCTTCACCCGCCGCACGATATCCAGATAGGGCATGCCGGGCTTGACCATCACCATGTCGGCGCCCTCGTCGAGGTCGAGCGCCACTTCGCGCAAGGCCTCGTCGCTGTTGGCCGGGTCCATCTGATAGGTGCTTTTGTTGCCCTTGCCCAGATTGCCGGCCGAGCCGACCGCGTCGCGGAAGGGGCCGTAAAAAGCCGAGGCATACTTGGCCGCATAGGCGAGGATGCGCGTATGGATCAGTTTCTCGCTATCGAGCGCCGCGCGGATGCGACCGATACGGCCGTCCATCATGTCGGATGGCGCCACCACGTCGGCGCCGGCGCGGGCATGGCAGAGCGCCTGTTTTTCCAGCGCCGCCAGCGTCTCGTCGTTGAGGACGTAGCCTTTATGATGGCCGTGGTCGGCCGGGTCGATCAGGCCATCCTGGCCGTGGCTGGTGTAAGGATCAAGCGCCACGTCGGTAATGATGCCAAGTTCGGGAAACTCCTTTTTCAGCTTCGCCACCACGGTCGGCACCAAGCCCTTCGGATTCCATGCTTCCTCGGCCGCTTCGCTCTTTTTCGCCGCATCGATCACCGGAAACAGCGCCAGCGCCGGTATGCCCAGTTTCAGCGCCTTTTCGGCCAACGGCAACAGACGGTCGAGCGTCATGCGCTCGACGCCTGGCATCGAACTGACTCTCTCGACCTTCTTCCGGCCTTCCAGCACGAAAACCGGATAAATAAGATCGGCCGGCGTCAGCGTGTTTTCACACATCAGCCGGCGCGAAAAATCGTCGCGACGCATGCGGCGCATGCGGGTAAAGGGAAAGCTTCCTTTAGTCATCATGTTGTTAATTCCGGGTTTAACCATGTAGCAACGACGGCTTCGGCTTCGTCCATGCCGATTTTTTTCAGACTGGAGAACAGCTGGAGGGTAATGGGGCAGGCTTGGGCGGCGGCAATCTGTTTGGCATCGCGCAGGGTTTTGGCCTGTTCCTGCCGGGTGAGCTTGTCGGACTTGGTCAGCAGGCAATGGATCGGCCGGCCGGTGGTGGCGAACCAGCCGATCATCTGATGATCAAGCTCGGTAAAGGGGCGGCGGGCATCCATGATCAGCACCAGGCCAACGAGGTTCTCCCGCTCCGTCAGGTAGCGTTCGAGCAGCGCCTGCCATTGGCGGCGCACGCTCGCCGGCACCTGGGCGTAGCCGTAGCCCGGCAGATCGACCAGCGCGGCGCCATTTCTCAGGCGAAACAGGTTGATGAGCTGCGTGCGGCCGGGCGTCTTCGAAACGTAGGCCAGCCGCGTATGCCCGACCAGCGTATTGATGGCCGACGACTTGCCCGAGTTGGAGCGCCCCGCGAAGGCAATCTCCGGCGCAAGCGATAGCGGCAAACCAGCGGGTTCGGCCACTGAAATTTCGAAAGCGGCATGACGAAAAAGGGAAACGGGAGGCGCCATCGGGAATCGGTGAAGAACTACGAAAAATAAGGAGATGCGTCACGGGGGCAAAAAACCAGGTGCGCCGCGCGCGGAGTCAAGTGCGGAAATCCAGCCAGCTGGGTTAGAATAGCACGCTTCCAAATCCCTGCCGCTGTCCGGAATGATGCCGAGGAGTTCTGAAATGACCCGCTTTTTGCTGCCACTGATCCTGGCCGCCTTCGTGGCCCAGGTTGCCCATGCCAATGAACCCGCCAAGGCTGCGCCCAAGGGCGACCCCGCCAAGGGACAGGTTATTGCCACCTCTGTCTGCGTAGCCTGTCATGGCGCCGACGGCAACAGCACCGGCCCCGCCAACCCCAAGCTGGCCGGCCAGCATGCCGACTATCTGCTCAAGCAGATGAAGAATTTCAAGGGTGCCGACGGCAAGCAGCCCGAACGCGCCAATCCCATCATGAACGGCATGATCGCCCCTTACGACGAAGCGCAGATGCGCGACCTCGCCGCCTACTTTTCCAATCAGCAACAGAAGGGCGAGCAGGCCAAGAACCGCGACACCATCGAAGCCGGCCAGAAACTCTATCGCTCTGGCGACCAGTCCAAGGGTCTGGCCGCGTGCGCCGCCTGTCATGGTCCCGCCGGCGCCGGCATCCCCGCGCAATACCCGCGCATTCAGGGCCAGTATGCCGAGTACATCGAGGCGCAGTTGAAGTCCTTCCGCGACGGCACCCGCGCCAACGACCCGGCCAAGATGATGCGCATGATCGCCATCAAAATGACCGATCCGGAAATCAAGGCCGTGGCCGACTACATCTCCGGCCTGCGCTGAGCTCGGGCCGGTTGCAGCAAAAGAGGGTGGCTTCGGCCACCCTCTTTTGTTTTCAGGCGGTCACCCACACGAAAGCGTAGTAAGCCCCGGTGGCCACCAGCAGATACACCAGGACATCCGACCGCGAAAATCCCTTGCCGGGCGTCGCCATGCCGCCCCGCAGAAACATCGATACCAGAAAAATCGCACCACCGATAATGGGCGTCATCAACAGGGGGTTGCGTGTTTCGGCCGCCCAAATCACGCCCAGCCAGCGCTCGACCCAGCCATTGTCCTGAAAAGCACTCCAGGACAAGCCACCGATGCCGATGAGCATGAGGGTAAAGGCCAGAAAGCTCCACAGCGTGGCCAGCAATTCGGTCTTGTCTTTCATCAAAGCCTCCGGGAAATGATCAGCACATTTTACTGGGTTAGCGACCACGGAAACCCATGGGGCGGGCCGGCTGTGTCATTGCTGCCTGAATCGATGACGGGCAGCGCGTATCCTACTGTATCGTTATGTTGATACCGCAATCGCGGGAACAAAACAATATTCTGGCTGACCAACCGAAATCATGAGAATTAAATCCTCCGAAATAACGCCTGTCGCGGCGTTCCGCCAGCGCCGACTTTTGCTCAAGGCCGCCGCCGCAACAGCGGCGTCCGTGGCAACCGCCTATGCGCCGCTTAGCCCCGCCCTTGAACGACAGGGCGGCGAGCGATTGTCTGGCGTGCGCAAGAGTTTTCTGTCGGTGATGGAGCAACCCACCGAACGGGAAGACATTGTCGGTTACGGCAATTTCATCGAATTCGCCTCCGACAAAAGCGGCCATGTCGAGCGCTCGCAACTCATGGCCGTGCGGCCGTGGACCGTCGCCGTCGAAGGTCTCGTCGCCAAGCCCCGCCGTTTCGGCATCGAAGACCTGCTCAAGCTGCCGCTGGAAGAGCGCATCTATCGCCACCGCTGTGTCGAAGGCTGGTCGATGGTGGTGCCCTGGGTCGGCTTTCCGCTCGCCAGCCTGCTCAAACAGGTTGAACCGCTGGGCAGCGCCAAGTATGTTGAATTTATTTCCCATGCCGACCCCGCCAGCATGCCCAACGTACGGCGCCCGTTGCTCGACTGGCCCTATTCCGAAGGCCTGCGGCTGGACGAAGCGCTGCATCCGCTGACGCTGCTCGCCGTCGGGCTTTACGGCGAAGTGCTGCCCAAACCCAATGGCGCGCCGATCCGTCTCGTCGTCCCATGGAAGTACGGCTTCAAGGGCGCGAAGTCAATCGTCACGATCCGCTTGGTCGAGCGCGAACCGCGTACCGCCTGGATGAAGGCCGTCCCCGACGAATACGGCTTCTACGCCAACGTGAACCCGGACGTCGATCATCCCCGCTGGAGCCAGGGCAAGGAACGCCGCATTGGCGAATTCTTCAAGCGCAAGACACTGCCCTTCAACGGCTACGCCGACCAGGTCGGCCAGCTCTATACCGGCATGGACCTGAAAAAATACTTCTGATGCAGCCCACGCCGCCCCAGCTCGCTGCCCTCAAAGTCACGCTTTTCCTGCTTTGTCTCGCACCGTTGGCCCAACTGGCGTGGGGCGCGGCGTACAACACGCTCGGCGCCAACCCGATCGAGGCCATCACCCGCAGCACCGGCGACTGGGCGCTCAACTTCCTCGTCATCACGCTCGCCGTCACCCCGCTGCGCCGCGCCACTGGCTGGGCCTGGCTGATTCGTCTGCGCCGCATGCTCGGGCTGTTTGTTTTTTTCTACGCCGTGCTGCACCTCGTTACCTACCTCTGGCTCGACCAGTTCTTCGACTGGAACGACATCGTCAAGGATATTGCCAAGCGCCCCTTCATCCTGCTGGGTTTCGCCACCTTCGCGCTGTTGCTGCCGCTGGCAGCCACTTCCAGCCACTTTGCCCTGCGCCGCCTCGGCGGCCGTCGCTGGCAGAATCTTCATCGCACGATTTACGCCATCGCCATCCTCGCCGTGGTGCATTACTGGTGGATGGTCAAGCTCGACACCTTCCGGCCCGCCCTCTACGCTGCTGCCATCGCGTTGCTGTTGGGCTTGCGCGCTTGGTGGCGCAACGCCAAGCATTTGCGTTAGCATTCAACCTCCCCGATCACCGAAAGTCACCGCATGGCCCGCGTCGAGTATGCCGACCGCAATATTCTGCGCATGGAAGCCCGCCGTTTCGCCGCGCGCTGCGATGCCCAGGAAGGATTGATCCAGCGGGCCGACACCCTGCGCGAAGTCCTGCGGCTCACCAGTATTCCCATGCCATCGAGCCTGGCCGACGACATGGATTCGCGCGACGCCAAGCGCAAGCTGGTCCGTCTGGCGGAAGATCGCGCCAAGGAACTCATCGTCGAGCAGATCGAAAAGCTCGGGCGCGCCGAAGATGATTTTCGGGAGAACTTCAGAGTCCGCATGCTCGACGACTGGGCCAACCTCACCGGCCCGCTCGCCCACCTGCGCCCGTGGGCCAAAACCAAGATGCAGTCATTCGACCAGGCGATGTAGGCGTTAATCAGCGCCCGGCGGGCGTCCGGCGCCGGGCGCGCTTTATAGGCTGGCGGCGGGAATCGCGAGAATCCGGTCATCCAGTTGCCGTGGTTTTTCATCGTTATTCACCACGAGTCCATAAGGACAACCGCTGTCGGCGACGAATTCGCGCAAGGCCCCCAATGAGCGGGGATCGGTCTGGCTGCCGAGCTTGATTTCGACGGGCAGCAGGCCGGCGTCGCCATCCACAAATTGTGGCGTCTTCAAACGCTTAAGCCATTTTTTTGTTTGCCAAGTCAGGGATTATCGCTTGACGATACTATCGCACAACGATAGGCTTACCCCATGATTACCTCGTTTCATGACGAAGCTACCGAGTCTGTCTGGCAAGGCAACTTCACCAAGAAGTTGCCAAACCAGATTCAAGCTGTTGCCCGACGCAAGTTGCGGATGCTGAACAACGCAAGGCGCATTGACGATCTGCGCATTCCTCCCAACAACCGGCTGGAAACCCTTATGGGAGATCGGGCCGGACAATGGAGCATCCGCATCAACGATCAATGGCGCATCTGCTTCACCTGGCAAGAAGGACAGGCCGGACGCGTCGAAATTTGCGATTATCACTAAGGAAGTGACATGGAAAAGCTACCCAACATTCATCCGGGCGAAGTTCTTAAGGAAGAGTTTCTTGAGCCACTGGGCATCAGCCAGTACAAGCTGGCCAAGACAATCGGTGTTCAGCCGATTCGTATAGGAGAGATTTGTGCCGGGCGGCGCTCCATCACTGCCAACACCGCCCTGAGACTGTCGCGAGCGCTGGGCACGTCACCCGGTTTCTGGCTCGGGCTACAAGCCGATTACGATACGGAAGAAGCAGAGCGGGTTTCCGGCGATATGCTGAACCAAATTCAACGGCTAGCGGCATAACGACGCCGTACCGCTAGCGCCGACTTTTTGGGGACGGGGTCCGACGATCAGTTCGTGGCTATTACGGCGCGGCTGCGCTCGACGTAGCCGGCGGCGGCTACTACCGCCGCATCGGTAGAGGGGCAGGTTGCGGCCGGACATGCCACGGCGCTAATGGCGTAAATCCCGACCGACTTCGGGATGAGGGTGCCGCTACCGGAGGGAAACTCAACCTGCCCTTCGTTGTAACCCCGCGCATCGCATGTCACCGTTACTTGGAAACCGGTGTCGGTGAGGACGAGCGTTCGGCCCGTGATGCAAAAATTGACG
>JAIFMO010000184.1 GCA_020048435.1 Sulfuritalea sp. | reverse complement strand
AACCCCGGATGCCCTGCACCTTGCTACGGCGCTGCATCATGGCTGTGCTGAATTCTGGACCAACGACGATCGTCTGAGCAAGGCTGCGGGTGGCATGGCCGTTAATGTGCTGGGGAGCGAGTAGATGATATTCCCCACGCCATCCGCTCAGTCAGAAGATGTCCCTCACCGCCACGGCCCGACCCAAAAAGTCGATGGCGTGACCGAAGTGAATCCCCGTGGGATGAAATGCCCCGCATCGGGTACTGGCGGCACGGCAAAGGCCCGCCCAAGTGGCCGGCAGGTCGCCAGTACCAGCCCCAACGAGCAGGATTTCGAACGTTTCTGATCAGGAGGCCATCATGGAGAATCTCGGGAAAACCTCGGGTAGCAAGCCGCCCGCCAAATCGGACATCGCTACGACGGCCGATGACTTGCAGGTGCTGCTGTTCCGCTTGGGCGGCCGCAGTTTCGGCGTGCCGCTTGATCATGTCCGCTATGTATCCAAGATGCCCATCGACTTTTCCGGCAGCGGTAGCGAGACCGAGGACCATTTCGTCTTCGAGGGCAGTCCCCTGCCCTATGTGTCGCTGTGGGACCGGCTGGGGCTGAACTCGGAATACGCCGAGTACGAGGAAATGCAGTCGATGCTACCCGCGCGCAAGCAGGATCACCTCGACTGGATGGATGCCCTGGAATACTCCATCCGCAACGGCACGGCCTTCGCCAAAGCCCGCAGCCCTCATGAATGTGCCTTTGGCAAGTGGTACTACGGCTACCGCGCCAAGGACCGGCGGCTGGCGCTGCTGCTGGGGCAGTTCGAGGTTCCGCACGCCACGATTCATGGCCTTGCCGACAAGTTGCTAGGCATGTCGGAAGCAGGACAAACCGGGGAGGCCGTACAGGCATTTGAGGAGGCGAAGCACACCACGCTCGCCAAACTGATGCAACTGTTCGCCTCGGCTCAGGACCTGGTCGTGGAGTTGCAAAGAAGGATCGCCGTCATCGTCGCCGCTGGCGACGACACCTGCGCCCTCGGCGCGGACGGCGTGCGCGAAATCATCAGCGTCCCGCCCGAACACATCAAGCAGAATGCGGGCAAGGGGCTGGGAGTGCAGTCGAACGTTGCGTCCACACTCATCATCATCGACGACCGCACGGTCGTTCCGCTGCTTGACTGGCGAACATTCTGCGGTGGAGCAATGGCTGCGGCATGATTCGTCTTCGTCCCAGCAGGCTCAGAGCAGGCTCGGTACAGGAGCTCATGGCCTACTTCACACTGGCGCCGGCAGGCCACCGACTGTAACGCGCGCGACATGATGCGTTGCGACGAATCGGCTTAGAATCAGGGTCTGCCAATCATTGGGTTACGCTGCCGTGCTGGATATATCGATCACCGACACCGAGTTTGCCCAGTTCCAGAAATTGATCTACAAGATTGCCGGCATCAGCTTGTCGGACGCCAAGAAGGTGCTGCTGGTGGGCCGGCTCGGCAAGCGGCTGAAGGCCCACGGATTCACCACCTATACCGAGTACTACAAGCTGATCTCCAGCGGCAACGACCCGCTGGAGCAGCAGACCATGGTGGATCTGCTGACCACCAACGAGACCTATTTTTTCCGCGAGGAAAAACACTTTGAGTTCCTCACCGACGAGATCGTGGCCAAGCACCCGCCCGGACGACCCTTCGACGTCTGGAGCGCCGCCTCTTCGACCGGCGAGGAGATCTACACCATTTCCATGGTGCTGGCCGACACGCTGGGGGTGAATGCCCCCTGGTCCATTCTCGGCTCGGATATCAGCACCCAGGTGCTGGCTGTCGCCAAGAGTGGCCACTACTCGCTGGAGCGGGCGCGCGGCCTGCCACCGGAATATCTGCGCAAGTATTGCCTCAAGGGCGTGCGCCAGCACGAGGGTACCTTTCTGATCGCGCCGGAATTGCGCCGCCACACCCGCTTCATGCAGGTTAACCTCAATACCACACTGCCCGATGTCGGCAAATTTCATGTGATTTTCCTGCGCAACGTGATGATCTACTTCGATAACGACACCAAGCGCCAGGTGGTGGAACGTCTCAGCCAGCGGCTACATCCCGGCGGCTATTTCATCGTCGGCCATTCCGAGTCGCTCAACGGCCTCAACGAACGCTTGAAGCCCATCAAACCCACCATCTATCGCATGCCCGCGTAACCATGGCCAACAATAAAATCAAGGTGCTGATCGTCGATGACTCCGCCGTCGTGCGGCAGGCCATCACCCAGGCGCTCGCCGCCGAAACCGACATCGAAGTGATCGGCACGGCGCAAGACCCCGTGTTCGCCATCGAGAAGATGAAGTCGCTGTGGCCCGACGTGATCATCCTCGATATCGAGATGCCGCGCATGGATGGCCTGACCTTCCTCAAGAAGGTGATGACCGAACATCCGACGCCGATCATCATCTGCTCCTCGCTGGCCGAAAAGGGCGCACAGGTGACCATGGAAGCCCTGTCGGCCGGCGCGGTGACGGTAATCACCAAGCCCAAAATGGGCGTCAAGAGTTTTTTACAGGATTCGACCAACGACATCGTCTCAGCGGTGCGTTCGGCCGCGCGCGCCAACATGGGTGCGATGCGGCGCTTCGCCACGTCGGCGGCGGCCGGTCTCGCACCCCGTCCCAAGCTCAGCGCCGACGCCATGCTGGCCAGCAAAACAGCCCTGCACAGCGGCGCCAACATGTACGGCACCACCGACAAACTGATTGCCATCGGCACGTCTACCGGCGGCACCCAGGCGCTGGAAGCCGTATTGACCAAACTGCCCGGCGTGGTGCCGGGTATCGTCATCGTCCAGCACATGCCGGAGAAATTCACCGGCATGTTCGCCGAACGGCTCAATTCGCTGTGCGCTGTCGAGGTGCTCGAAGCCAAGAACGGCGACCGCGTGATGCCCGGTCGCGCCCTCATCGCGCCCGGTGGCCGTCACATGATGCTGAAGCGCAGCGGCGCGCAGTTTTATGTCGAGGTGGTCGACGGGCCGCTGGTCAATCGCCACAAGCCCTCGGTGGATGTGCTGTTTCGCTCGGTGGCCCAGATCGCCGGCAAGAACGCGCTGGGCATCATCATGACCGGCATGGGCGATGACGGCGCCCGCGGCATGAAGGAAATGCACGATGCCGGCGCCCAGACCGTGGCCGAGGATGAATCCACCTGCGTCGTCTTCGGCATGCCGAAGGAGGCTATCAAACTCGGCGGGGTGGACAAAATCACCCCGCTCGACCGTATCCCGCAGGAAATTGTGGCTTATGGGAAATAGCGGGAAAATAGCACGGGCGAAAAAGTCGGCGCTAGCGGTACGGCAGGCAGGTCGCCTTGCCACGCGAAGCACCTTTGATCCAGCGCAAGAAAATGAAATATTGCAGGTCTATATTCTCGCCAGTGATGCATTGCTACAGGGAGGTTCGCGATGATTGACGCTTCGCAAGTAATCAATAGTGTTCTTGAACGCCACGGGCGGGATGGCACCCGGCTAATGCAGATTCTGCGCGAGACGCAGGAATCCCTGAATTGGCTTTCACCCGAAACCATCACCGCCATCGCCGCCGGCGTTGGCTGGCCACGCGCCAAGGTGGAGGGCACCGCCGGCTTTTACAGCTTCTTCCACACGCAGCCGCGGGGTAAATATCGGGTGCTGTGGAGCGACAACATCACCGACCGCATGCTCGGCAACATGGACCTGATGCAAGCCATGTGCAAGCAGCTCTGGCTCGAACCGGGCCACCTCTCCGAAGACGGGCTGGTCAGCGTGGAGACCACCTCCTGCACCGGGCTGTGCGATCAGGGGCCGGCCGTGCTGGTGAATTACCGTGCCATTCCGCGCATGACGGCGGAGCGGGTCGAGCAAATGGCCGAACTGATCCGCAAGGAAATCCCGGTGGCCGACTGGCCGGCCGAGTGGTTCGTGATCGAAGACAACATTCGCCGCGCCGACATCCTGCTGGGCTGCGTCATGGCGCCGGGCGAGGCCCTGAAGGTCAGCCTCGCGCGGGGCGCCGAAGCCGCCGTCGAGATGGCATCAAACGAGCGTTCCTGGCGCGAAGCGGTGCATTCCGCCGATCCCGGCCCAAGTGTCACGCTTGATGAGATCAAAAAATCCGGTCTGCGCGGTCGCGGTGGCGCCGGATTCACCACCGGCCTGAAATGGGAAGCCTGCCGCAATGCGCCCACCACGGGGGAAAATGCAACCCGCTACGTTATCTGTAATGCCGACGAAGGCGAACCCGGCACCTTCAAGGATCGGGTCTTGCTCACGCGCCAGCCCGATCTCGTTTTCGAGGGCATGACGGTCGCCGCCTACGTGATCGGCGCCAGCAAGGGTTATGTCTACCTGCGCGGTGAATATCGTTATCTGCTCGAACCGCTCAATGCCCTGTTGGCGCGCCGTCGCGAGCAAAGCCTGCTAGGCAAGAATATTCTCGGCCGCGCCGGCTTCGATTTCGATATCGAGGTGCATCTGGGCGCGGGCGCCTATATCTGCGGCGAGGAATCGGCGCTGATCGAGTCGCTTGAAGGCAAGCGCGGCGTGCCGCGCAATCGCCCGCCCTACCCCGTAACCCACGGCTTCCTCAACCAGCCGACCGTCGTCAATAACGTCGAAACCTTTGCCGCCGCCGCCATGATCGCGGGCAGGGGCGGCGACTGGTATCGCAGCTTCGGCACCGCAAAATCAGCCGGCACCAAAATTTTGTCGATCTCGGGCGACTGCGAACGCCCCGGCATCTACGAATATCCATTCGGCGTCAGCGTGCGCCAGGTGCTGGAAGAATGCGGCGCGAAAAATACCCAGGCGGTGCAGATTTCCGGCCCTTCAGGCATCTGTATCGCCCCCAAGGAATTTGATCGCCGCATCGCCTTCGAGGACATCCCCACCGCCGGCGCTTTCATGGTCTTCGACCAGAGCCGCGACATCTTCGAGGTGGTGCGCAATTTCATGCACTTCTTCGCGCATGAGTCCTGCGGCTTCTGCACCCCCTGCCGCGTTGGCACCACGCTGCTGAAAAACCTGATGGACAAGATCGCGGCAGGTCATGGCACCCAATACGACTTGAAGGAAATCCATCAACTCAACAGCGTGCTGCAAATATCGGCGCACTGCGGCCTGGGTCACACGGCCTGCAATCCGCTGGTGCATACGCTGGAAAGATTCCGCCCGGCCTACGAACGCCGCCTGAAGTCGCTCGATTTCGAGCCCGCCTTCGACCTCGACGCCGCCCTTTCGCAAGCGCGCCAGATGACCGGCCGCGACGATGCCGACGCTCATTTATCAAATGAGCTGGAAACCGTTTCGGAGAAAGCATGATGAGCGATACTTTCAATATTGACGGCCAGGAAATTCCCTTTACGCCGGGCCAGAGTGTCATGCAGGCCGCCTTGACCGCCGGCGTCTTCATTCCGCACCTGTGCTACCACCCCGAGTTCCGTCCCCACGGCAGTTGCAAGCTGTGTACCGTCAAGGTCAATGGCCGCCCGGCCTCTTCCTGCACGCTGCCGGCCGCGGCCGGCATGGAAGTGGAAAGCAACACGCCCGAGATTCTCGACAAACGCCGCTCGCTGCTGCAAATGTTGCTGGTGGAAGGCAATCACTTCTGCCCTTCCTGCGAGAAAAGCGGCAACTGCCAGCTGCAGGCGCTGGGTTACGAACTGGAAGTGTTCACGCCACACTTCAATCAGTTCTACCCCAATCGGCCGGTGGATGCCTCGCACCCCGACATACTGCTCGACTTGAACCGCTGCATCCTCTGCGAACTGTGCATCCGCGCCAGCGCCGAGGTTGATGGCAAGAACGTCTTCTCCCTCTCCGGTCGCGGCATCACGAAGCACCTGATCGTGAATGCCGAATCCGGCAAGCTGGGCGATACCGACTTTGCCCTCACCGACAAGGCGGCGCAGGTTTGCCCGGTCGGCGTGATCCTGCCAAAACGCATCGGCTTCGCCGTGCCCATCGGCCAGCGCCACTACGACGCGGCGCCCTTCTCGGCGCATGTGGATGAGTTCAAACCGACGGCGGCCTCGCAAGGAGAGCGTTCATGAATGCGCCACGCAAACTGAAAGTGGCCACTGCCAGCCTCGCCGGCTGCTTCGGTTGCCACATGTCCTTCCTCGACATCGACGAGCGCCTGCTCGACCTGCTCGAACTGATCGAGTTCGACCGCACGCCACTCACCGACATCAAGCATGTCGGCGCGAATGGCCCCGTGGACATCGGCATCATCGAAGGCGGTGTCTGCAATGCCGAAAACGTGCATGTGCTGCGCGATTTTCGCGCCAACTGCAAGATCCTCATTTCCCTCGGCGCTTGCTCGGTCAATGGCGGCCTACCGGCGCAGCGTAACCATCTCGACCTGCGCGACATCCTCAAGGCTGTATATTCCACTGATACCGGACTGGCGAGCGGTACGCAGGTTCCCAACGACGCGGAACTGCCGCTGACGCTGAACATGGTGCATCCGCTCCACGAAGTGGTCAAAATAGACTACTTCATCCCCGGTTGCCCGCCCTCGGGCGACGCCATCTGGAAATTCCTGACCGACCTGCTTGCCGGTCAAACCCCGCATCTCGGCCACGGCCTCATACACTACGACTGAAGCGAGAACGCCATGCCATTCGCACTTGAAACAGCCCCCCACCCCGAAAATCTCAAGCGCGTCGTTATCGAACCGGTTTCGCGCGTCGAAGGTCACGGTAAGGTCACCATCCTGCTCGACGACGACAACAAGGTGCAGCAGGTGCGCCTGCACATCGTCGAATTCCGCGGCTTCGAACAATTCATCCTCGGCCGTCCCTACTGGGAAGTGCCGGTCATGGTGCAGCGCCTCTGCGGCATCTGCCCGGTATCGCACCACCTGGCGGCGTCGAAGGCAATGGACATGATGCTCGGCGTCACGCTGACGCCGACCGCCGAAAAGGTCCGCCGCCTGATGCACTACGGCCAGATGATGCAATCGCACGCCCTCCATTTCTTCCACCTGTCCTCGCCCGACCTGCTGTTCGGTTTCGGCTCGGACATGGCCAAACGCAACATCGTCGGCGTGATTGCCGCCGAACCGGCCATCGCCAAGAAAGGCGTCTTCCTGCGCAAATATGGTCAGGAAGTCATCCGCATGACCTCCGGCAAGCGCGTGCATGGCACCAGCGCAATTCCCGGCGGCGTCAGCAAGTCGCTGGCGGCAGAAGATCGCGCCACCTTGCTGAAGGACGCCTACCAGATGGTCGCCTGGAGTCGCGACGCAGTGCATCTGATCAAGGGATTGTTCGAGCAGAACCTTGAGCAATACAACGCCTTTGGCCGCTTCAGCGCGCATAGCCTGGGCCTGATCCGTGCCGATGGCGCCATGGATCTCTACCATGGCGGGCTGCGCGCGCGCCGCGCCGACGGCACGACGCTGTTCGACCATTTCGAGTACGGCAAGTACATGGATGTCATCCTGGAGGACGTGAAATCCTGGAGCTACATGAAGTTCCCCTTCTTCCGTTCGATGGGCAATTCCGACGAAGGCTGGTATCGCGTCGGCCCGCTGTCACGGGTAACGCAATGCGATTTCATCGCCACCCCGCTGGCCGACAAGGAGCGCAAGGAATTCATCGACTTCGACAACGGCAGCGCGACGGGT
>JAIFMO010000093.1 GCA_020048435.1 Sulfuritalea sp. | reverse complement strand
GCAGGCGGCGGCCGTGGCGTCGCCATGCAGGCGCGGCGCCACTTTCTTCACCAGGCCGCGGGCATTGTCGGCGTTGGCCAGCAGCACCTTGACGATGGCGTCGACGGACACATTGTCGTGGTGCGGATGCCAGCAATCGTAATCAGTCACCATCGCCACCGTGGCGTAGCAAAGCTCGGCCTCGCGCGCCAGCTTGGCTTCGGGCATGTTGGTCATGCCGATCACGTCGCAGTTCCAGCCACGGTAAAGTTCGGACTCGGCCAGACTGGAAAACTGCGGGCCTTCCATCACCAGGTAAGTGCCGCCGCGCGCCACCTCGATGCCGGCCTCGCGCGCCGCCGCCTCGATATGGTCGCCCAACCGGCCGCACACCGGGTGCGCCATCGACACATGCGCCACCAGGCCAGTACCGAAGAAGCTCTTCTCGCGAGCGAAGGTGCGGTCGATGAACTGGTCGACGATGACGAACATGCCGGGCCGCAGGTGCTCCCGCAGTGAGCCGACCGCGCTGACCGAAATCACGTCGGTGGCGCCGGCACGTTTCAAGGCGTCAATGTTGGCGCGAAAGTTGATTTCGGACGGCGGAATCTTGTGGCCGCGGCCATGGCGCGGCAGGAAGACCATTTGCTGACCGTTGAGTTCGCCGAACAAGAGTTCGTCGGAGGCTTCGCCGAAGGGAGATGAGACACGTTCCCAACGTTTGTTGGTCAGGCCTTCGATGTCGTAGACACCGCTGCCGCCGATGATGCCCAACACGGGCGAATTGTCCTTAACCATGATTTATCCTCGATTTTGTCTAGATCACGCGGTCGTTGCCGCCATCGACTGGAACTTGCGCGCCTGTCGTCTTGGCGAACAGCGGGCCGCACATTTCGGCGGCCAGCTCGGCGACGTCGCGGCTGGTCACTTCCGTCTTGAGGACGTTGTTCTTCTTGTACTCGTCGACTGTCAGGCCATAGTGTTTCGCCCGCGAGGCCAGTACTGCCTCGGTCCAGATGCCGGTGTCGAACACCGCATTCGGATGCAGCGAGTTGATGCGGATATTGTCGGCGCCCCATTCGAGGGCGGCCACCCGCGCCAACTGATTGAGCGCGGCCTTGGAGGCGGAATAGGCCGCCGCGCCGGGGCCGGGGGCCGGCACGTTCTTGGAGCCGATGATGGCCACGCGGCCGCCGCGCGGCGCCAGCTTGAGGAAGGGGTGCGCTTCGCGCATCAGCACGAAGTTGGCGTCGAGGTTGATCTGCATGACCTTGCGCCACTCATCCGTCTTCAAGGCATCGACGCGACAGCCGCCGGGGAAGATGCCGGCATTGAGCACCAGCATGTCGAGACCGCCGAAGGCATCGGTAGTGCTCAGCAGCGCAGACTTCAGTTGTTCTTCGGATGAGACATCGCAGACGAGGCCGCGATAGTCGGGCCGGCTGTAAAGAGAAGTAATGGCCGGGTTGAGGTCGATGCCGACCACGGCGGCGCCGCGCGCCAGCAGGGCATCGACACAGGCCTTGCCGATACCGGAGGCGGCGCCGGTGACCAGCGCGACCTCGCCGGCGAAGACCGCCGGCTTGCCGCCTTTCTTGAGCTTGGCCTGTTCGAGATCCCAGTATTCGACGTCGAAGATGTCTTGCGCCGGCAGTGCGCGGTAGCCGCCCAAGGCGGTAGCGCGGGCGATGATGTCCATCGTGTGGGCGTAGATTTCGGCGACGATGGCGGCGTCCTTGGCCGAGCGGCCGACGGCGCACAGCCCCAGTTCCGGGTCGAGCACCACCCGGGGGGCGGCGTCCAGCATCGTCTTGCGTTCTTTCGCCAGCGGCTCGTGGGTGGCGAAGTAGGTGCGATAGGCTGTTGCGTAGGCGGCGACGTCGCGGCCGAGCAGCGGTAGCCGCTTGGTGCGGATGACGTGGTCGGGTGTTGCCGGGCCTTGCTGGGTGATGGTCGCCACATCGTCACGGCGGGCGAAGGACAACGACTGGGCATCGGCCTGTCGCGTCATCACCACCGGGAAACCGGCGACGGTCGCGATGTCCTGGCGCAGGCGGGCGAGGGCGAGGTTGGGGCGGGCTTCCGCTGCCCCCGTTGTTGCATCCGGCGTTGCTGCCGACGGGGTCACTGTCCAGTTGAGGTCCCAGGCTTGGTGGTGCTTGAGATAGTCCTCGGCACGGCCGACCAGGTCGATCATGCGCTCGTAGGATTCCCGCGCCGTCGCGCCAAAGGAGAAAATGCCGTGGTTGAGCAGCACCATGCCGATGGTTTGCGGGCCGGCTTGTTGGGCGAACTGTTCGGCGCAGAGGCGGGCGAGGTCGAAGCCGGGCATGACGTAGGGCACAACCACCACTGCGTCGCCGTAGATCTCGCGGATACGGGCTTCGCCGCCCACCGCGTTGGTCACCGTGACTACCGCGTCGGCGTGGGTGTGGTCGACGAATTTGTAGGGCAGGGTGGCATGGAGGATGGCCTCGACCGAGGGCACCGGGGCCGCGGCGCGCGTCATGTGCGTGACGAGTTCATTGACCATGTCGGGGTCGGCCAGTGCGGGCAGTTGGGCCAGACGTTTGAGGTGTGGCAGACGCACCGGCGAGAAGCCGCCCGCCTCGATCTTCTCCAAGTCCCAGCCGCTGCCTTTGACGTAGAGAATTTCCTCCTCTTCGCCGAAGGCGTTCTGGTCGATAGCCTTTACCGAGGTGTTGCCGCCGCCGTGCAGCACCAGTGTTTTGTCGCGACCGAGCAGGCGGGAGGTGTAGATGCGCAGGCTCAGGTCGTCGGTGCAGGTAGCGGCTGCTTTAGGGTCGAATAGATTTTTCATGATGTATGCAGGTAGGGCAGTTTCATAGTAACACTCGCTCAATTCCCCCGGCGTTGGCGGCGGTGACGTATTTTTCCAGCCACTGCTCGCCGTGCAGGCGGTGCACCATTTCGACCACGACATAGTCGGCTTCGATGGCGGCATCCTCGCGGTAACGGGCGAGGCCTTGCAGGCACGAGGGGCAGGAAGTGAGGATTTTCACTCGCTCCCCTGCCGTACCGCTACCGCCGACTTTTTGCAGGCGGGCGACGCCGGCTTCGATTTCCTGCTGCTTGCGGAAGCGTAGCTGGGTGGAAACGTCAGGCCGGGTCACCGCCAGGGTGCCGGATTCGCCGCAGCAGCGATCGTTGAGATCAACGCGCTGGCCCATCAACTGGTTCACCACCTTGATCGCCGCGTGCTGCTTCATCGGCGTGTGGCAGGGGTCGTGATACATGAAGCGCGCACCCCCCGTTTGCGACCCGGCGCCACCGAGGCGGATGCCCTTCTCGTACAAATATTCGTGGATGTCGAGCAGGCGGCAGCCGGGGAATATCTTGTCGAATTCGTATTTCAGCAACTGATCCATGCAGGTGCCGCAAGACACAATCACCGTCTTGATGTCGAGGTAATTCAGTGTGTTGGCGACACGATGGAACAGCACGCGGTTGGCGGTGGTGATGGCCTGGCCGGTCGCATCGTCGCCGCCCGAGCTCTGCGGATAGCCGCAGCACAGATAACCCGGCGGCAGCACGGTGGTAGCGCCGGCGTGCCATAGCATGGCCTGCGTCGCCAGCCCCACCTGCGAGAACAGTCGTTCGGAACCGCAGCCGGGGAAGTAGAAAACGGCGTCCCCTTCGTTGCCCGGTTCAGCCACATTCTTTGGGTCGCGGATTACCGGCACCATCGTCGCGTCTTCGATGTCGAGCAACGCCCGTGCGGTGCGCGACGGCAAACCTGCCGGCATCGGCTTGTTGATGAAGTGAATAAGCTGCGCCTTGACGTCGGGACGGCCGCGCGTGGCTGGTGGGTGGCGCGTGCTGTCCTGCGTCAGACCGAGCCCCTTGCCAACCGCATGGCCGAGTCGCTGCGCCAGATAACCCGCTTCGATCATGCCGAAGCGCATCAGCTTGATGGCGGACGGGTCGGCGCTGTTGAGAAAAGCCATCGCCGCGATGCCGCCGGGGCTTTTGTTCTTCTTGCCCTGCAACCGCAGGAAGTTGCGCATGGCGATAGAGACGTTGCCAAAGTCGATGTCGACCGGGCAGGGCTTGACGCACTTGTGGCAGACGGTGCAGTGGTCGGCGACGTCGTTGAATTCGTCGAAGTGCTGGAGGCTGATGCCGCGCCGCGTTTGCTCTTCGTACAAAAAGGCCTCGATCAGCAGCGACGTGCCAAGAATCTTGTTGCGCGGGCTGTAGAGCAGGTTGGCGCGCGGCACATGGGTCGAGCACACCGGCTTGCACTTGCCGCAGCGCAGGCAGTCCTTGATCGAGGTGGAGATCGAGCCAATTTCCGATTGCTCCATGATCAGCGATTCGACGCCCAGCAAGGCAAAAGACGGCGTGTAGGCGCGCGCCAGATCGGCGCCCGGTAGCAGCTTGCCCTTGTTGAAATGTCCTGCGGGGTCGATGCGCTGCTTGTAGTCGCGGAAGGGTTGCATTTCCTCGTCGGTGAGGAATTCCAGCTTGGTGATACCGATGCCATGCTCACCGGAGATGACGCCGCCGAGATCGCGGGCCAGGTGCATGATGCGGTCGACGGCGCGATAGGCCGTTTGCAGCATGGCGTAGTTGTCGGAGTTGACCGGAATGTTGGTATGCACGTTGCCGTCGCCGGCGTGCATGTGCAGGGCAACGAAAACGCGGCCGCGCAGCACCTCGGCGTGGATAGCGACGCAACGGTCGAGGATGGGACGATAGGCGCCGCCGTCGAAGATGCCGTCGAGCGGCGCCTTGAGTTCGGTCTTCCACGAGACGCGCAGACGGTGGTCTTGCAGGTGGTGAAACACCGTATCGCTACCGCCGACTTTTTTGGGCTGCGGATGCCACTGCCGCAGCGGCGAGTAATCGCCATCCAGCCCGTCGAGCAAGCCCTGCCAGCGCGCACGCACGGCGGCCACCCGTTCCAGCGCCTGCTCGCGGCGGTCGCCGATCAGTTCCGCCTTGTCGAGATCGGCCTCGCCCTGGTGCAACGGCCAGTCGTGAGTGGGGGTGCGCAGGAATTCGTCCAGCGCATCGCACAGCGCCAGCTTGTTGGCGATGGACATCTCAATATTGATGCGCTCGATGCCGTCGCAATAGTCGCCCATGCGCGGCAGCGGAATAACAACGTCCTCGTTCACCTTGAAGGCGTTGGTGTGGCGGGAAATGGCCGCCGTGCGGGCGCGATCGAGCCAGAATTTCTTGCGCGCCTCGGGCGAGGCGGCAATGAAACCCTCGCCGCCGCGCGCGTTGGCCAGGCGCACCACCTCCGCGGTGGCGCGAATGACCGCGGCTTCATCCTCGCCGACGATGTCGCCGATCAGCACCATTTTCGGCCGGCCCGCATTTTTCCCACTATGCTTGGCTTTCGTCGCATAGCCGACAGCCTTGACGTAGCGTTCGTCGAGATGTTCGAGACCGGCCAGGACGGCGCCGTCCGGCCGCGCCTTCAGATATTCGGTGATCTCGACGATGCTCGGCACGGCGTCGCGCACCTGGCCGAAGAATTCGAGGCAGACGGTGCGCGCCACCGGCGGCATCTTGTGCAAAATCCACACCGCCGAGGTGATGAGGCCGTCGCAACCTTCTTTTTGCACGCCGGGTAGACCGGACAAAAACTTGTCGGTGACATCCTTGCCCAGGCCAGCCTTGCGGAAAGATGCGCCGGGAATCTCCAGCGTGGTTTCCGCTTCGAGCTTGTGGCCGCTCTCGTCGAAGTACTGGCAGCGAAACGTGGCAATTTCCTGATCGTGAATCTTGCCGAGGTTGTGATTTATCCGCTCGACTTCGAGCCACTTGCCGTCGGGCGTCACCATCCGCCACGAGGCCAGGTTGTCCAGCGCCGTACCCCATAACACCGCTTTCTTGCCGCCGGCGTTCATGGCGATATTGCCACCGATGCAGGAGGCATCGGCCGAGGTCGGATCGCAGGCGAACACCAGCCCGGCCTCGTCGGCGCGATCCATCACCCGCCGCGTGACCACGCCGGCGCCGGTGCGCAGGGTGGCGTAGGACTTATCCACGCCCGGCAGCACGGTCCGCGCCACCTCGCCCATGTCAATCAGCTTCTCGGTATTGATCACCACCGAGCGCGCGTCGAGCGGCACCGCGCCGCCGGTATAGCCGGTGCCGCCACCGCGCGGAATGATGGTCAGCCCCAGTTCGATGCAGCCGCGCACCAGCGGCATCATTTCATCTTCGCTATCCGGCGTCAGCACCACGAAGGGATATTCGACGCGCCAGTCGGTGGCGTCGGTGACATGCGCCACCCGCGCCAAGCCGTCGAAGCAGATATTGTCGCGGCGGGTGTGCTTTGACAGCGCAGCCAGCACGCGCCGGCGCAGGTCCCGGGTATCGCTGAACCAGCGTTCGAAGCGCGCCACCGCAGCCTGTGCTGCTTCCAGCAGGCGCGCCACCGGTACATTGCCCTGGCGGCGTTTTTCGATTTCGGCGAGGCGGTGGCGCAGGGCGCCGACCAGCGCCGCCCGCCGATCCGGGTTCGCCAACAGATCGTCTTCGAGATAAGGATTGCGGCTCACCGCCCAGATGTCGCCGAGCACCTCGTAGAGCATGCGCGCCGAACGGCCCGTGACCCGCTGGCCGCGCAATTCGTCGAGCACGGCCCACATCTCGGCGCCGAGCAGGCGAATCACAATCTCGCGGTCGGAAAACGAGGTGTAGTTGTAGGGGATTTCCCGAAGGCGGGCGGTCATAAGCGGAAGCCGGGGATAAAGACGGCCATTTTAGGCCATTGCGGCGCAGCACGGCCCCTGCGGGTAGCGCCCGTAGGCCTGACTTGATCCATCCATAATTGATTCATATGTGCAACAATATAATCTGATCAGTGTATAAAATAATCGACCCCGATGATTACATGCAAACTCTCCACGATTCTCGGCGCCCGGCGACTCAAGGTGGCCGACGTTTGCCGCGCCACCGGCATCGCCCGCGCCACGCTGGACCGTTACTACGCTGACCGCGTGAAAAGTTTCGATCGCGATGTCCTCGGCCGGCTCTGCCAATATCTACAGGTCAAGCCGGGCGACCTGCTGGTCGAAGTCGAACAGGGCGACCTGTTCGCCGGGCCAATTTCACCAAATACACCAACGGCAACCAGCGAGAAGATGCCATGACCGAACGTGAACTCAAACTGCTGCTCGACGCCCACGCCATCAAGCGCGTACAGATTCACTACGCCGTGATGTCGCACGGCTACATGGTGATCGCCGACGGCAAGCCGCTCGAAACCGGCAAACGCGAACCCCGCGAATTCAAGACGCTGGACGCCGCCGCCAAACTGCTGTTCAAGCTGGGCGTGGCGGAATTCGCGGTGAAACTGCGGACGACGTAAACAAACGGCACCGGCACGCCGCCGTACCGCTAGCGCCGACTTTTCGCGAAATGTTTCTGGCTGGCTCACCTGGTGCGCCAGGTGAGCTCGTAGCATGGCGCCATTCGTAGCGGGAGGAAACATGGATTACATCGCGCATGTACGCAAAAACGGAGACCGGCAGTGGCTCCGGGATCATCTACGGGGTGTTGGCGCGAAAGCATCCACCAATGCGGCCAAGATCGGGCTGGGCACCCACGGGCACTCTTGGGCGACAAGCTTGGCGGTCCCGAGACAGCCAAGCTGGCATGCAGCACTTGGTTCGACGTTCGCGCATTCGGTCAATTGTTTGCGATCATGGCGGCAAAGAAGTCAGCTAAGAAAGGTGAAGCAACGGACGCCGCCAG